>DBYO01000035.1:78006-78205 GCA_002310235.1 Bacteroidales bacterium UBA1184 | reverse complement strand
GTAACGGAGGCTCTCAAAGGTACCCTCAGCACGCCTGGTAACCGTGCGCAGAGTGTAATGGCACAAGGGTGCTTGACTGTGAGACCGACGGGTCGAGCAGGTAGGAAACTAGGACATAGTGATCCGGTGGTTCCGAATGGAAGGGCCATCGCTCAAAGGATAAAAGGTACGCCGGGGATAACAGGCTGATCGCTCCCAA
>DBYO01000035.1:0-77505 GCA_002310235.1 Bacteroidales bacterium UBA1184 | reverse complement strand
TCGCCGCCGTCCTTCAAAGTCCTGACGATTAGTCAGGACTTTTTTTGTGCATTTCTATAAATAATTTCCTAACTTTGTTTCGGTAAAGTTTACACTTATGAACCTAGAAGATATTTGCAAAAAAACGATTTTCGTGGCAGAGAATGCCGCAGAAATAATTAGAAGCCACATCAATAATGTCGATTATTCCATTGATGCAAAAGGAAAGAACGATTTTGTTACCGAAATTGACAAAAAAACTGAGCAATTCATTGTATCGGAATTGATGCAAATTCTGCCCGAGGCAGGTTTTATTGCAGAGGAAAAGTCGTCGCAGAAGGTGGGCGAAGTTTTTAATTGGATTGTTGACCCGATTGATGGTACTTCTAATTTCATTCACGGAATCTACCCATGTTCTGTAAGTATTGCACTGAAACAGAACGATGAAATCGTTGTCGGCGTAGTATATGAAGTCGGTTTGAGGGAGTGCTTTTCGGCGTACAAGAACGGCGGTGCTTGGCTTAATGGTAAGAAAATTTCTGTCTCTAAAGTTGGTGCTATTGCAAATTCCTTCGTTGCAACGGGATTTCCATACAATAGGTTCGATATTATTGACAGGTACATCGACCTGATGAAATATTTTGTTACACATGCGCAGGGCGTTCGTCGGCTGGGCTCTGCTGCTGTCGATATGGCCTATGTTGCAGCAGGAAGATTCGATGCCTTCTATGAGTACGATCTGAAGCCTTACGATGTTGCAGCTGGTATAATCATATTGCAGGAGGCAGGAGGAAATGTTTGTGATTTCTCATGTGGCAGCAATTATTTGTTCGGAGGCGAAATGGTAGCAACAAACTCATTGATTTTTGATGAATTTTCAGCTATTGTAAAAAAGTTCATGAATGAATAATGACGGCAAAATAGAATTGAAGCGGCTTTTTGTGGCTTCGGTAATCCCTGCCTTCTTTATGGCATTGGCATGGCTGATGTTTGCTGCCGAAGGTTTGCTCAATGTAAGTTTGTCGCAATACGGATTAATGCCACGCGAAATTTCGCACTGGTTTGGAATACTCACAATGCCATTTCTGCACGGCGGGCTTTCTCACATTTTTGCTAATACTGTTAGCTTTATAGTGCTGGGAACTATGCTGTTCTATTTTTATCCAGAAAAGGCTCTGCCAGTTTTCCTTATTTCCTATTTCTTTTCGGGCATAATCACTTGGCTCATCGCATCGGGCGGAGTGCATATTGGTGCAAGCGGAATGATTTACGCTTTTGCCGCATATATTTTTACTGTCGGTGTAAGGAGTGGTAACATACGCAATATGGCGGTATCGCTGATAATTGTCTTCCTATATGGCAGCATGGTGTGGGGATTATATCCACAGAATACTGGCATTAGTTGGGAAGGACATCTGGCAGGTGCCGTAACAGGTCTGGTCTGTGCATTTATTTTCCCTGTTAAGACCGAAAAACCAGAAAGTTTGGATGATGAAATTGACGATGATTACGAATATTATTCTACTCTTGACGATTCGGATTATGAAATAAAGTACCATTATAACAGCGAGAAAAACAATGGCAAATGATGGGGGTATATTGCAGTGGAATGATTATTCATCGTACATTCGCAGAACTTTTGGCGAGCGAGTGCAGAAAATTTCTGTAAATGCTGGTTTTACTTGTCCAAACCGAGATGGAAAGATTAGCTCCTACGGCTGTATTTATTGTACCAACAAAAGTTTCTCTCCATTTTATTGTAATTCGGATGATTCCATTTCGGAGCAGCTTCGCAAGGGAATAGATTTTTTCAGTCCGAAATACAATGCACAAAAGTATCTTGCTTATTTTCAAACATATACTAATACTTACGATAATAAAAATACGCTCAAACAAAAATATGATGAAGCATTGTCGGTAGATGGCGTGATTGGCATGGTGGTTTCTACTCGTCCCGATTGTGTCGATGACGAAATTATGCGCCTTCTTGCCGATTATGCAAAGGAAAAGTATGTGGAAATAGAATTCGGTTTGGAATCGACAAAAAATTCAACGCTAGAGCGTATAAATCGCGGTCATACTTACGAGCAGGCAGTCGATGCAATTATGCTTGCGCAAAAGTCTGGAATAATGGCGGGAGTGCATCTGATTTTGGGATTGCCATACGAAACAGAGAGTGATTTTTACCAGCATGCCGAAAAAATTTCACAACTTCCAATATCTACATTAAAACTTCATCAGATGCAAGTGCTAAAAGGGACGAGGTTGGAGAATTTGTATTATGAGAATAAATTTGCATTTGCCGACTTGTCATTGGAAAATTATGTACGCATCGTCGCAAATTTCTTGGATATTATTAATCCAGAAATAATTGTGGAACGATTGACAAGTGAGTCTCCTCGCGAAATGGTGTTGTATCCCGATTGGAATGGACGAAAAAACTTTGAGGTGTCGCATATTGTGAATGCATTTATGAAAAAGAATGGAATGTTTCAGGGGCGGAACTACAAGCGCTAACAGCAAAATATTCTGGCTGTCAAACGGTCCAGTTGCCTGTAATATTGTTCTGTGGAAAACGAAGGCTTTTAGCCTTTTTTGTTCTTTATCAAAAAAATAACTAACTTTGGCAAAAAATAATATATGAAAAAGATAGCTTTATTAATTGTTATAATCATTTCATTGACAGCGGTTTCGTGTAAGGTAAAGAATTCGTGCGAACTTAACCATGTAGGAACAATCGCTGTAATAAATAATTATGGTGAGACGGTGGAACTTCGTATTAACAATGAAAAGATCGGAGAGATTGAAAACGGAAAAGTAATGAAGTCTGATAGGTCGGTTGGCAAATACGATGTAAATGTCGTAAAGTTTCCAAATGTATGGGATACCACTGTTAATGTTATAGAGTGTGAGGTTGTTGAATACAGAATAAAGTAATTTATTTCTGCTTCAATGGAAAATCTCTCGGTATATTCGGCTTCGGCGGGGTCGGGCAAGACTTTTACCATAGCCTACGAATACATTTCAATGATGCTGAAAGCAGCAAGCGGAACGGCAGATTCTTACCGTAATATACTTGCAGTAACTTTCACAAATAAGGCCTGCGACGAAATGAAGTCGCGTATAGTGCTTAACCTTTTCCTCATATCGAATTTCTATAAGGTTTCTGGCTCTTTGAAGTCCAGAATAAATGATATCATTGCTAAGATTCAAGGGAAAACTGGATTGCCAGAGAATGAGATTGTCACAAAGTCAAAAATATTTTTTACGCAGATAATTCACGACTATTCTTTTTTCTCTGTTTTTACAATCGACAGTTTTTTCCAGAAAATTGTGAGAAATCTCGCCTACGAGCTGGGATTGCAGCAGAATTACGAGTTGGAACTTAATACCGATTTGATTATTTCGCAGCTCGTTGACGATATTATGCTTAGGGCTGAAACCGATAAGGATTTGAATGCCAATATAGTCGCATTGATTGATGATAATATTGAATTGGGCAATAAGTGGTCGCCTAAGGTATCCATAAAAAATTTTATAACAGTGGCTGTAGCATCTGACTTCAGCGGCTTGGATTGCGATATCGATGAATACGAAAGTAGAATTGATGCTATTGTAAAAGAGTTCTGCGAAAAATTCAAACAAATTATTGACAGGATCGGAGTCTTGATACAGCAAAATGGATTGAAAGAAGATGATTTTTACAAGCGTGCAAATTATAATAGCTATTCAAAATTATCGAACCTGAATCCAGAAAAAACAAGTTGTGCAGCAACTATATTTGATAATTATTCGGATGATAAGTTTAAGGAGAACAAGTGGTTCGCGAAAGCGTCTCCTTATTTTCATCTTAACGATGATTTCAACACTGTTGCGAATGACTTAAGAGAACTCGACTGCAAGAAGTTTTTTACTGCGTATGTTGTGAAAAAGAATATGAATCTTTTGCGATTGTTGGGAAAAGCTACCGACATTTTGCACGAAAACCTGAATCGCGATTCAATATTTTTATTGTCGGATGTGCCGTCGATGCTATCGCAAATAATAAATAGTTCGTCGGATAATAACGGCAATGTTTCGGTAATGCCTTTTGTGTTTGAGTCTGTCGGCACAAAGTACAACAATTTCATGATTGATGAATTCCAGGATACAAGCCATAAGCAGTGGGATATTTTCTATACTATGCTGCAGGAGGCATTGTCGCATGGCAACGGCAGTATTGTTGTGGGCGACATCAAGCAGTCGATATATTCTTGGCGTGGTGGCGACTGGCGTATTCTATCCAGACTTGCCAACAAAGATTTGTTGTCTGATTATGTAAAGCCGGAATTTCTTGATAAAAATTTCCGTACTGCTAGAAATATTGTTGAGTTCAACAATGATTTTTTCAGCACCGAATACAAGAATAATTTAAGCTTGTTTGGCAGTCTTGATTCCTCTGATAACTCGTTTGCTTCTCTCTACGATGATGTTTGGCAGAATGTAATCAAGGATACCGATTCTAAAATAAAAGTAAGTCTTTATCGTGGAACCTACACTATGCAAGATGAGCTGCCTATGGTTAGGGTGTTCGAGGATATGGTTGCCGAAATCGAAAAATTGCAGTTGGAGCAACATGTGCCGGCAAGCAAGATAACTGTTCTTGTCCGCAAGAAAGAAGAAGCAAGTTTTGTAGCCAATGCTTTCCTCGGTATTGCCGATGCCGACCGTAAGGAGGGAGTGCGCTATGATGTGGTTTCAGACGAGGCTCTGTATGTCGCATCGAACCGTGCTGTGAAGATTATTTTGGCATATATGCGCTATATTCTTGATAATAAAGATGAAATTTCTCTTGTCGAGGCATCGTATCTTTATTTTCTTGAGAAAAACAATATTGACAACAGTTTTGAATTCAACCGCAAAGCTATGGTTGATACCTTTCTTTCCGATTTGTGCCCCGACGATAACCTGTACGAGAAGCAGTCGTTCGAGATTGTAGAGATTATGGTAAATCGGTTGCATCTGAACGAAAACGAAAAGAATGTTCCATTTTTGATTGCGTTCAGGAATGTCGTACACGATTTTTCTGAAAGGTCAACCGATTTGCAGGCTTTTATGGATTATTGGGACGAGCGCGGTTTCAACGAGACACTTAAGATTCCAGAAAGTCAGAATGCAATTCGTATTATCACAATCCACAAGTCGAAAGGCTTGGAGTCGGATTATATATTTATACCATTTTGCAACTGGGAGTTTGTTGGCGGAGGTTTCGGATCAGAGTATCTGTTTGTAAAAGATCCTATTGGTGGAGGTGATTTTCGTATTCCGGTGAAGAGCAATAAGTCATTGGAAAATACGGATATGGCGGACGTTTACAATGCTAGCCGCTATGGCAAGGCCATTGAGTCGTACAATTTGCTTTATGTTGCTTTCACAAGGGCAAAATACGGACTTTATGTGTCGGCGTATATAAAGGATGGGGCTAAAAACGATACTAGGGTTTCGTGTTTGCTGACCGACTATTTTTCTAACGATAGTTTTGAGCATGAAATAGTAGATAAACCCCAGAATACTATATTGCGAAAAAGAGGTGAAGGCTGGAATTGCACGACCAAGGAAGTTGATTCTATGACTGTTAGAATTTTTACTAGAGGAAAACTTCCACAAAACGAGGGCGTTGACATTGTGGGTGGAAATAATTTCATAAACGAGTATCCTGTACGTGAAAAGCCTCTTATGAATATTGTGCATCATCTGCGCGATAATATCGATGGCGATCGTAGCGCAATGATAAAAGGTACTAAGTATCATTCCATATTCGAGCGGATAAAAACCATCGCAGATGTGGCTTCAGCGGTNNGCGTTAGCCGTTATGTTCGACAATGGAGAGATAGACAGGGATACTTACGAAACTCTTGTTCAGGAATTTTGCACAGTATTGTCTGTGGATCCAATTAGCAGATGGTTCGGTGGCAATTGTAAGGTATATAACGAGTTCAATATTATCGACCCCGATTCTGACGAAAAGTTGAAGCGTCCCGATAGGGTTATGGTATTCCCCGACGAGCTTGTAATTCTAGATTATAAGTTTGGACAAGAGGAGAATTTGAAAAAATATGCCGACCAGGTGCGCGATTATGCCAGACTGCTGTCTGTTATGAAGCAATTTGCTGGAAAGAAAATTTCGGCGTATATTTGGTATTATTTTAGAAATGAACTAGTGAAGGTCGAGCTTTCGGGTGAAACCAACATTATAAAATTGAATAGTTGATATGAAGAAACTGATAAGATTTTTGGTTAGAAAGATACCGCGTCCGATACTGATAAGGTTCTCCGGCTTGTTTTCGATACTTGTTAGACCGTTTTATATTGGACACAATGTTACATGTCCGGTTTGCGGAAAGTCGTTCCGCAAATTTTTGCCGTATGGCAAAAGCGGCAACGACAATCGTTTGTGTCCTAAGTGTTTGTCGCTAGAAAGACATCGACTAATGTGGTTGTATTGGACAGAATATTCGGATTTCTTCAAAACTAAAAAATCGGTGTTGCATATTGCTCCCGAGCAGCCCTTTATAAAAAGGTTCAAGAAAGCCGAGAATATTGAATATACAACGGCAGACCTTGTATCGCCTATTGCCGATTTGCATTTCGACATTATGCAGATTCCACTTGCCGACGAGTCGTACGACTATGTTATCTGCAACCATGTGCTCGAACATGTTCCTAACGATATCACAGCCATGAAAGAACTTTTCAGAGTGCTAAAAAAAGGCGGGACTGCAATATTGCAGGTGCCGATAAATACTAAATTCGAAACAACATACGAGGACAGTTCTATAACCGATCCGCTCGAGAGAGAGAAACATTTCGGTCAATACGACCATGTCCGCTGGCACGGGCTCGATTATCCAAAACGTCTGGAATCGGTAGGATTTGAAGTGGAGAATTTTGATATAAAAGATTATCTATCAATGGAATTGGTAGAAAAATATCGACTCGATAAAGCTGAAATCTTATATGTGGCGAGAAAAAAATAATTGATTTTTTTGCTTGCATTAAAAATATTTGTTTTATCTTCGCACTCAATAAACATACGTATTAATATTTAAAAGAAAGGAAGAACGCCTATAGAATACACTTTTACTCTGGATTTTTAAACATAAAATTATGGCTTACGACAAGTTCACTGATCAGATGCTGATTGATGCGTTTGTTGCTGGAGATAAAAAGTGTATCGAAGTTCTAATACAAAGATATAAGACAAATGTTTATTCTTATATCCTTTTGAATATTAAGAATCCCAGTATAGCAGACGATATATTTCAGGACACCTTTGTAAAGGTGATTGCTTCGTTGAAATCGAACGTGTATTCCGACGAAGGCAAGTTTCTTTCGTGGGTGATTAGGATTGCTCATAATCTTATTGTTGATTATTATAGGGCAGAAAAAAATATGGGAGCAACCTCAAGCGACGAGAACGAATTTGTTTTGAATTCTACCAGTATGTCCGATTCTACTATAGAGGATAGGATTGTTGAGGAGCAGATTTTTGCCGATGTGAGGAAACTTCTTGATTATTTGCCCGAAGAGCAGAAGGAAGTAATAATGCTTAGACATTATGGCGGCATGAGTTTCAAGGAAATTGCAGACGCTACCAATGTGAGCATAAATACTGCTCTCGGCAGAATGAGGTATGCCATAATGAATTTGCGTAGGCTTGTTGACGAAAAAAGCATAATACTTACCAAATAGCATATTGTATCCTATAATTTGATATTTTGGGGAAACATCTGATCTTTTTCAGATGTTTTCTTTTTTTGCGAACATCAAAAAATATAATTGATAATGGATGGAATGTAACTTTTTTATTAAATTTGCCTTCAAATATTAAGATTATGAAAAAATTGTTCTTTGCGTTCATAGTGCTTATGTTTCCATTGCTAGTGTTTTCGCAGATGGATGCAAAAAGTATTCTTATGCAGCGTGGCGAGTTGTATTTCAAGTTTCAGATAGCTCCCGAGCGACTTAATGAGATTTCGAAAATTGTATCCGTCGATGGATATCGCAATGGCACCTGTTATGCCTACGCTAATGTGCGAGAATTTGCCGAATTTCGGAAGCTGGGAATCGACTGCGAGCCTGTGCGCGAATATTATGAAGCTAAGGACGCGCTGCAAATGGCAGAGTCGCTCAATGATATGTTTGCGTGGAACGTATATCCAACATACAGCATTTATTGCGAGATGATGCAATATTTTGCGACAACCTATCCCGAACTTTGCAAGCTGGACACCATTGGTACATCTTATTCGGGGTACAAGTTGCTTGCGGTAAAAATTTCCGACAATGTTAACACCGACGAGGCTGAACCTGAATTTTTCCTTGGAGGACAGATGCATGGCGATGAACTTATTGGCGGAATGGTTTGTTTAAGGCTTATCGACAAGCTTTTGCGTGAATATGGAACTGACCAGGAGGTTACGTATTTGGTCAATAATATGGAGATATTCATAAATCCTCTGTCTAATCCGGAGGGAACATATTTTTTCACCCCCGATTCTGTGAATAAATCAATTAGATATACCCGCGATGGTGAGGAATTGGAGAATTTCTATGATATAAACCGCAATTTCCCTGATGCCAATGCTGGTGAGCATCCAGATGGCAGTGAGTCTTATGCAATTGAAACCGAAGCTTTTATGCAGTATGCAGACAATCACCATTTTGTAATGTCTGCCAACTTGCATAGCGGTGCCGAGTTGGTGAATTATCCTTTCGATACCGAGCAGACTCTTCCTGCCGACGACGATTGGTGGCAGTTTGTATCAACCGAATATGTTGCCTTGGCGCGTCAGGCATGCAACGATCCTTCGTATATGACTAGTGATTTCCCAAGTGGCTACACAAACGGATATGCGTGGTACACGATTACTGGCAGCCGTCAGGACTATATGAATTATTTCAAGCATTGCCGCGAGGTTACTTTGGAGTTGAGTATGGATAAGAGATTGGCGAATGAATTTTTGCCTAGCTATACTTTACGAAATATCCCGCCTATGATGGCATATATGAAGCGTGCAACTCTTGGGCTACACGGATATGTAACAGATTCGGTTACTGGCGAACCTTTGAAAGCTATGGTGTTCGTTAGTGGGCACGATTATTTCAACTCGCAAGTGTATTCTTTCTTGCCTACTGGCGAGTATTATCGATTCTTGAAGGCAGGACACTATAATGTTTCGTTTTATGCCGAAGGATACATTCACAAGACAATAGCTGTGGATATTACCGATAATGCAGCGCAAAGTCTTGATGTCCAACTTGTTCAAGGTTATGATCCTGAAACAATAGTAGATGAGTCTATGCAATTTTCTTTGTATCCCAATCCTGTTTCCGACAAATTGTATATTGGAAGCAGCGAGCATTTTTCAGCTCTCGAGATTTATGATGTTTCGGGCAAATTGGTGCTTTCAAAGAAAAGTGCAGTTGGTTTTGTTGATGTGTCGATGTTGAAGCGCGGACAGTATCTGCTTAAGATGATTTCTGATGACGGTAGTGTGATGCAGACTAAGTTTGTGAAGATGTAGAAGAAATAATTATATTTGCAATCTATGCCTAATCAGAATCCAGAACAGATAGCGCGAGATAAGATTGACAATCTGCTCGAACAGGCAGGTTGGAAAATCCAGTCGAAAAACAAGGTAGATTTTTCGGCTGGGATAGGCATTGCCGTGCGTGAGTATCAGACAGATGTCGGTCCTGCTGATTATGTCCTGTTTGTAAACCACAAACCAGTTGGTATAATCGAGGCAAAGCGTGAGGAGGAAGGCGTAAACCTTACAGTAGTTGCTGAACAATCAGCGCGTTATGCCCAAGCAAAACTTAAATATCTGGATAATGAGCCGTTGAATTATGTTTATGAAACAACGGGAACATTGACTCACTTTACCGATTATAGCGATCCTAAGCCACGTAGTCGAACTGTCTTTGCTTTCCATAAGCCTGAGACTTTTGCCGAATGGATTCGCAGCGGGCGAAGTTTGAGAAGTCGCTTGCAGGATTTCCCTGCATTGGACACAACGGGTTTGCGCCCTGCACAGATAAGGGCTGTCGAAAATCTTGAAGAATCTTTCAAGAACAACCGTCCTCGTGCATTGATTCAGATGGCGACGGGCGCAGGCAAAACTTTTACCGCCATTACATTCATTTACAGATTGTTGAAATTTGCAAAGGCAAAACGCATTCTCTTCCTTGTGGATACCCGAAATTTGGGCGAACAGGCTGAGCAGGAGTTTATGAATTTCCGTCCAAATGACGAC
This sequence comes from Bacteroidales bacterium UBA1184, assembly GCA_002310235.1. GTDB lineage: Bacteria > Bacteroidota > Bacteroidia > Bacteroidales > ML635J-15 > Bact-19. Next base: position 67,228 of record DBYO01000035.1, on the reverse strand, counting down.
AATCGCAAATTTACAGAACTATATAATGTTCAACGACTTTCATCTGATTATATTGCCAGCGACAGCCAAGTTTGCATATCGACCATACAGCGGCTCTATTCGATACTGAAAGGCGAGGAGCTTGACGAATCGGCTGAGAACGACAATCCAAATGAATCAACTTGGTTGCAGCAAAGAACCAAGGAACAGAAGGCCGTGCCTGTGGAATACACGGAAAAAGTTCCAATCGAACAGTTTGATTTTGTTGTGATTGACGAATGCCATCGTAGTATTTACAATCTTTGGAAGCAGGTGCTCGAATATTTTGATGCTTTCCTGATTGGTCTAACGGCAACTCCCGACAAGCGAACCTTTGGTTTCTTCAACGAGAATGTGGTTAGTGAATACACCTACGAGCAGTCGGTGGTGGATGGTGTGAATGTGCCATACGATGTCTATTCCATTGAAACTGAAATTTCGAAAAACGGCGGACTTATAAAGGCTGGCTGGTATATTGATTTCCGCGACAAAGCCACACGCAAGACACGTTGGGCGCAAGTGGACGAGGATTTGGAATACAAAAAGGGCGATTTGGACAAATCAGTGGTGAATCCCAGCCAGATACGCACGGTTATCCGTCAGTTCCGCAAGGCGTTGATGGAGGATATTTTTCCCGACCGCTACGATGAAAACGGACAGTACGAAGTGCCAAAGACTTTGATTTTTGCCAAGACCGACAGCCACGCCGACGACATTATAAAGATTGTGCGTCAGGAGTTTGACGAGGGCAACGATTTTTGCAAGAAGGTTACCTATAAAATAGATGAGGACCCCAAGTCGGTGCTCAACCGCTTCCGAAACGACTATTATCCTCGAATTGCCGTCACTGTGGATATGATTGCAACCGGTACAGATGTGAAACCCCTCGAGGTGCTTCTGTTTATGCGCGATGTGCGCAGTGCAAACTATTTCGAGCAGATGAAGGGGCGAGGTACGCGTACCATAAACAGCGATTCGTTGCAGTTGGTGAGCCGTGCGGCACAGACAAAGACACACTTTGTAATTGTTGATGCTGTGGGTGTTACAAAATCTCAGAAAACCGATAGCCGTCCGCTCGAACGCAAGCCCACAGTGCCTTTGAAAGATTTGCTTGGCGCAGTTACTATGGGCGTTGCCGAAGAAGATTTGTTTACTTCGCTTGCAAATCGTCTTATCCGTCTCGACAAGGAGGTTACCGAGAAAGAGCAGGCGCACATAGTATTTTTGTCGAAGGGCAAGACTCTGGGCCAGATGAGTGCTGAGCTTTTGGCGGCATTCGACCCCGACAAAATAGATGACGAGGCGCAACCGCAGTTGAAGAACATTCCGCCTGCCGAAATGACACCGGCTATAGAGGAGAAAATTCGCGGTAAGGTGCAGGAACATTTGATTGATGTTGCCAGCAGCACTTTCAACGGCGAGTTGAACGACTATATAGTAAAGGTTCGAAACCTGCACGACCAGAAGATCGACACCGTGAATATTGATACGGTTATAAGCAGTGGATTCAACAGCTTTACCAAGGAGAAGGCCGAGGAAACAGTGAAGTCGTTTGCCGAATACCTTGAACAGCACAAGGATGAGATTATGGCGTTGAGCATTTACTACAACCAGCCATACAACCGCCGCAACATTACATTGCAGATGGCGCGCGAACTGCTCGAAAAGTTGAAGCACGACAAGCCATTGCTTGCTCCTGCGTATGTGTGGGATGCTTACTGTGCAATAGAAAATGTAAAGGCGGCTCAGCCAAAGGCGGAATTGACGGCGCTAGTTTCGTTGGTTCGCCACGCCAGTGGTATCGACAAGAAACTGGTTGGCTTCGATAGTGTGATAAATGCCAATTTCCAGCGGTGGATATTGCGCCAGAATGCAGGAAACCATACTCGATTCACGCCCGAGCAGATGGATTGGCTGCGAATGATAAAGGACCATATTCTAAGCAGTTACCACCTCGACCTCGACGATTTGGACTATACGCCGTTCGATGCACGGGGCGGACGAGGTAAGATGTACCAGTTGTTTGGCAGCGAGATGGAAAAGATTATTGAGGAGTTGAATGAAATATTAGTAGCGTAAAATGGGGTTAAAAGAAGATTTAGTAACAAAAAAGCCAAGAGAAAACGCTGGTTCTAGATCTGCCAATCGTTTTAGTTTTCAAAACAATTGGGCTTTGTCAGAACTAATGGAAAGAGAAAAGAAAGACTTGGAGTATATTTTCTTATTTGATTATCACGAAGATATTGTTATATTAGAGACAGAAAGAAATCCTCAAAAAATAAATTTTTATCAAGTAAAGGGTAAAGATAGTGGTAATTGGACGATTTCTGAATTAACTAAAAGTCCAGGGAATAAAAATGCAATTTTGTTATCAATTTTAGGGAAATTATTCTCTTGTAGAAAGAATTTTGCGAATTATGATAATAGCTTAAATTTTGTATCAAATGCTCTTTTTAAAGTTGAATTACAGAATGCTAAAAAAGAAAAAAAGGGAAATGTTTGCGTAATAGAATTGTCTAATAAAGAAAAAGAAAAAATAAAAGAAGCAATAGAAAGAGAAAATATATCTATAGATTATAGTGCAATTGAGGAAATAACATTTTTACATACGACTGATCTAAGTGTATCTGATTCAACAACCCATTTACTTGGTAAGTTTACCGATTTTTTAAATGAAAAATTAGGTGGAGGAATAATGTTTCCTGTTAAAGAGTTATTGAATTATTTAGAAGAGGAAATAAAGCGGAAGTCAAATTTTTATAGTTATGATGATATAGAAAGCTTCGATGAACTTGTGAAAAAAAAAGGATATAAACGTTCTGAGTTTAAAACATTTATGGAGAAATATTGCACAACCAAAGATTGGAGTTCGATAAAAGATGGTATCAAAAGAACATTAGGAGAAGAAAATATTCTATTTGGAGATATAAAGTTGTATTTACGTGTGATTGACAACTATATGATTGATTCTATGAATCCCAATCATGTGATTCTCAAAAAAATTGAAGAAAAAATTGATATGATAAAGGTAAACATAAAGCCTGAAGGAAAAACATTTATGCAAATAATTAAAGAGTGTTTTGATTTATATTCTAGTGATGCTGTAAATCAGGATATATATAATGAACAATATATTAAAGCAATAATAATGATAAAGTGTTATGAATGAAGATGATAATTACAAAAAGATAATAAGAAATCTTAGAAATAAACAATATGAAAAGCTTCAAATTAATAAAGATACTGCTCTGTTCTTTCAAGGAGAAAAGGGCGAGAGAAGTAGTGTTCGATCAGCAAAGAACAATAATAATAGGGACAAATGATACTGGGAAAAGTTCTTTAATTAAAAGTATATATTATGCGTTCGGTGCTGATTCATTGAAGGTTAATCCAAAATGGAAAGATGCGAGGGTTGATGTTTTATTGCGATTCTCAATTAATAATGAGGAGTATTCTATTTATAGAAAAGTTGATAATACTATATCGATTTACGATTCTAAAGATCAACTTTTAAAATCATATTCAAAGATTTCTGGAGAATATAGTCAGTATATTGCGAACTTATTAGGATTTGTAATAAAACTTCCCGATAAAAATGGTAACTTTATTGTTCCTCCCCCTGCATTTGTTTTTATTCCTTATTATATTGACCAAGATTCAGGTTGGACAACAGCATGGAATTCATTTAAAGGTTTGCAACAGATTAAAGATTACAAAAAGAACACAATAGAATATCATATCGGATATAATAGTAGAAAACTATATGAATTACAATGTGATAGAGAAACAAAGAAGATAAATTATGATAATGAGGAAAAAGAATATAATATAATATCAGTCCTGGATAATAAAATAAAAGATACGGCAAGTATAAAATATTTTGCAATGACTTTAAATGATTTCCAATGTGAAATAAAAAGATTAGAACAAGAATGTAGTGATTTGATTGCTAAGCAGAAAAAAAGTAAGGCGCAATTAATAGAATATTATGATCAAAAGTATAATTTGTTTTCCCAAATAAATATTACAAAACATACATTAAAAGAACTCAATGATGATTATAAATATTCATTATCAAAACCAGATAAGTTAGTTTGTCCAACTTGTGGTATGAACTATACTAATAGTATGGACCATCGTTTTGCTTTTATTAAAGAAGAAAATCGATGTTCTGTCATTCTTCAAGATTTAGAAAAAGATTTAAAAGCAATAAACGATAAGATTGAAGAAGAAAGGAAAAATATTAATTCTTATAAAGAAAAATATGATAAAATTAGTGAGTTAATGCATCAGCAAAAGGAAAATATAACTCTTTCAGATATAATTGTTAATGAAGGGGCTAAAGAGACGATACGATTCTTTGAAGAAGATATGTGTGAGCGAAAAAGAAGGTTGGAAGCAATAAATTTTGAAATAACAGATTTGGAGCAAAAGATTAAAGACGAAAAGAAATTGCAAAGAGAAAAAAGAGAGAAAATAAAAGAAGACTATAAAAGATATATGTCTATATATTTACAACAGCTAGATGTAGAATATGATGTTTCATCTATAAAAAACATATACTTAGAACCTAAAAATACAGGAAGTTCGTCTCTTAGAGCAATCATGGCATATTATTTTTCTATACTGCATATAGCTAATAACAATTCATCAAGTATGTTTTGCCCAATAATTATTGATTCTCCTAATCAACAAGCGCAAGACATTCCTCATATAAAAAATATTTATGAATTTATACTGAGAGAGCAACCTCAGAATAGTCAAATGGTATTAGGAATAGAGGAAGATTATAATATAGATTTTATGGCTAAAAAAATTAACTTAAATGAAAAATACCATTTACTTCAAGATAATGAATTTGAAAAGGTAAAAAAAATACTCGTTAAATATGATATACAACTTGGATATCCATCTTTATTTTGATATACAATGAGATTGTTAAATAAATATAAGCTCATAGAAATTGCCCACAGTATCAAAGGCAAGAAACCCAAAAACGTTTCTAAAGAAAAGACGAATGGTTTTGCAATTCCGTATGTTGATATTAAAGCCTTTGAGAAAGGTATTATAGACAATTATACCGATGGGGAGAATTGCACATTTTGTACGCCAGACGATGTTTTAATTGTTTGGGACGGTGCACGTTGTGGTTTTGTTGGTAGAGGTGTTGAAGGTGCAATAGGTTCGACTTTGGCGAAAATAAGCAGTGAAAAATACACAAACGATTTTTTGTTTTATTTTCTTCAATCGAAATACAAAGTGTTGAATAGCAATCCAAGAGGAGTAGGAATACCGCATATTGAACCCAATTTGTTGTGGAATTTTGAAATTCCCGATGTTGACACCCCCACCCAGCGTCTCATAGTTTCCCGCATAGAATCCCTATTTGCCGAACTCGACAAAGCCGTGGAGCACTTGCGCACCGCACAGCAGCAACTAAAAATATACAGGCAGGCAGTGCTAAACCATTGGCTGAACAATGATGATGGGAAATGGGAAACGGTGAAGTTGGGAGAAGTGGCAGAGAAAATTCAAATAGGACCATTTGGTACGCAATTACATAAGTCCGACTATATTGAAGGTGGTATTCCATTAATTAATCCGATGCACATTAATAATAAAAAGATATTTCCTTATAATTCGTTTACTGTATCATTGGAAAAATACAAAGAGTTGTCTAATTATTATTTACAAATAGATGATGTTATATTAGGTCGGAGAGGAGAGATGGGAAGGTGTGCAGTGGTTTCAAGAAAAGAGGATGGAATGCTGTGCGGAACAGGTAGTTTGTTTATTAGAGGTGGTAAATTGCTGAATGCGACTTATTTGTGTCATTTATTGAGCAGTCAGAAAATTGTTTCATATTTTGAGAATTCAAGTAATGGAACAACTATGAGTAATTTAAACCAAGGAATTATAAGAAATTGTGAAATACCTTTTCCTTCTCTTTACGAGCAGCAGCGCATAGTTGAGGAGATAGAATCGCGCCTGTCGCAGGCCGAGGCAGCCGAGGCACGCATTACCGAATCGTTGCAAAAGACCGAGGCACTGAGACAAAGCATACTCAAAAAGGCATTTAGCGGGGAATTGGTTGTCTTAACAGGTTCAACGACCGCAAATTGTGGCTGAATCTATCGAAGTCACCTATACGATAATGACGAAATTTGTTGAATTTTGTAGTTTTCGTCATTATTGTGTATATTTGCAATCACAATTTTTATTGTATGATAAAAAGAAATACATATTTGGAGCTCTGCGAATGAATATGGGAAATTTCGTCATTAAAGTGTATTCGTGATGCTAATCCAAAGTATCTGCTTTCATTGGATTTCGATGGAAGCGTAGTTGATGGTTTACAGAAAATCAATGTGATAGACTGGTTGTTACAAACAAAATAATAAGTTTTGTTTTGAAACGATTTATAAGTTATTTGGCTTATAAATATGGTTTATAAGTTATTTGGCTTATAAATACAGTTTATAAGTTTTTTGGCTTATAAAATTTAGTATCTTTGCAAAAAAATAAAATTTATGAATAGAGCTACAATTTCAGCGGACATAGTATCTTCTACAGAACTGACACCTTGTGCTTTAAGTCAATTGCAGAACGAGATAGGGGTCTTTGTTGAGCAAATAGAAAAAGAATACGAAGATACATGGGGCCGATTAAGCAAAGGTGATAGCGTGGAAATTTATATGGGAAATCCACAAAACTCATTGCGTATAGCCTTGCTTTTAAAAACGATGATAAAAAAATTTAAGGTTGACACAGAATGTGCAGATCAAAATGTAGACAAGAGGCGTTTAAATATGTTTAAGACATATGGTGTTAGAATAGCCATTGCCGTTGGTGAAATGCGTATTGCCGATAAGCAGACAAATATGTTGGATGGCGAGGCCATATATGCTTCGGGAAGGGCAATAGAACGCCAGCGAACTTCGAACAAATCAAAAGTAGTGATAAAAAATACATTGTTTTTCGAGTCTTCGAATTGTAAATTGACACAACAGATAAATGCTTATTTGGGTTTGTTGGATGTATTGTTTAAGCGAGCAACGGAGCGTCAATGTGAAGTCATATATTATCGTCTGTTAGGAAAAAACGAGAACGAAATATCCGAAAAATTGGGTATTAATCAATCTGCTGTAAATCAGCATTCGACATTGTTTGGTTGGAATGCTGTTGAGCAGTTGCTGAAGTATTACGAACAAATAAACTTTTAGTTATGATACGGTTTTTATTATTACAAATAATTGCCCACACAATTAGTGATTTCTATTTACAGACAGATAAATCGTGCGCAGACAAAGGAAAAAGAGGTTTTAGGTCGCCGAAACTTTATATACATGTTCTTATAACCTTTTTGTGCGCTTGGCTGTTCTCATTTTCATTCGGTTTTTGGTGGGTTGCATTAATCATAGCGGTTTCTCATTTGCTTGTCGATGCAATGAAATGTTATGCGTCCAAGTGTAAGGGCATTTTCTTTATTGACCAGTTGATACATTTGATGGTCATTGTGGCAGTTTGTTATCTGTGGAATTGTAATTTGCCTAATTGGTTGTGTTGTGTGGAGGAAATGCATTTGGCATTACTGTTGGGTGTCCTTGTTTGCATAAAGCCGTCTAACATAATAATTAAGGAGATTTTTAAGGCGGTAAATATAAAGGTGTCAAAAGGGACGGAAGAAGAATGTGGGGATGATTTGCCTAATGCAGGAAAATTGATAGGAATAGTAGAGAGGTTACTCGCGTTTACATTTATATTATTAGGACAATATGAAGCTGTTGGATTTATCATAGCTGCGAAATCAATTTTGCGTTTTGCCGAAGGCGATAAAGCCAAGTCAGAATATGTATTGATAGGTACATTACTAAGTTTTTCCATAGCGATATTCATAGGTATCGCCATAAAATACTATTATGGATTATAGTTGTATATTAATGAGAAGTTTATGACCGAATCAACAATAATATCGAAAATCTGGAATATGGCCAATGTCCTTCGCGACGATGGCGTAAGTTACGGCGACTATTTGGAGCAAATTACCTATCTGCTCTTTTTGAAGATGGCCGACGAGATGAACAAACCGCCTTACAACAAGGGGTTGAAGTTTCCGCGCCTAAAGGATGCCGAAGGAAAGGAAATCCCCGGCGGTGAAATGTGCGACTGGGAAACTCTCACAAGCAAGCGCGGTGCCGAATTGGAGGCCTACTATGTGCAGATGCTTCGCAGCCTTGGCACGGAGAAAGGAATGTTGGGGCAAATCTACACTAAGAGCCAGAACAAGATTCAGGATCCTGCCAAACTGCTTCGCGTAATCGAGATGATTAACCGAGAAAACTGGTCGCTGATGGGTTCTGACGTGAAAGGCAAGATATACGAGGGCTTGCTCGAAAAGAATGCCGAAGACACCAAAAGCGGTGCTGGTCAGTATTTTACGCCCCGTGCGTTGATTCGTGCAATGGTGGAGTGCGTGCGTCCGAAACCAGAAAAGACCATAATTGACCCAGCCTGCGGAACGGGTGGTTTCTTCCTTGCCGCCTACGATTATATTGCAGGTCAGCCGCTCAACAAAGACCAGAAACTGTTTCTGAAGAAAAAGACCTTCTTCGGCAACGAGATTGTGGCCAACACGCGCCGTCTGTGCCTGATGAATCTTTATCTGCACAACATTGGCGAACTCGACAGCGAGGATTTCATTTCGCCCAACGATGCACTTGTGTCCGACACAGGCAACCGCTACGACTATGTGCTCACAAATCCGCCTTTCGGAAAAAAGAGCAGCATTACCATTACCAACGAGGACGGCGAAGTGGAGAAGGAGGATTTGAGTTACAACCGTCAGGATTTCTGGGAAACCACTTCCAACAAGCAGTTGAATTTCCTTCAGCATATCAAAACTTTGTTGAAAATCAACGGTCAGGCGGCTGTCGTGTTGCCCGACAATGTACTTTTCGAAGGAGGAGCAGGCGAGGAGATTCGCAAGCAACTGATGAAAACCACCGAACTGCACACTATTCTTCGTCTGCCTACCGGTATTTTCTATGCAAACGGAGTAAAGGCAAATGTGCTTTTCTTCGACAATCGTCCTGCAAGCAAGGAAGTGCAGACCAGGAACATTTGGATTTACGACTACCGCACCAACATTCACCACACGCTCAAGAAGTCACCGCTCACATTCGAGGATTTGTCCGATTTTATCAAGTGCTATAATCCCGAAAATCGCAATCTGCGTACCGAAACTTGGAGCGAGGAAAATCCCGAAGGACGTTGGCGCAAGTTCACTTACGATGAGATTGTTGCCCGCGACAAAACCAACCTCGACATATTCTGGATAAAGGACAAGAGCCTTACCGATCTCGACAATCTTCCCGAGCCTGAGGAAATTGCCGCCGACATTGTTGAAAATATCGAAAGCAGTTTGAAATGCTTTAAGAATATAATTGAGGATTTGGGCAAATAAAAAGAATCAACGTATAAAAAATAAAAAAGGTCTCGAATGGAGACCTTTTTTTGTTGTATGGTTTTTGAAGTTTACTTGAACAACTTCATGAATTCGTCGATAGTGATTTCGCTGTCTTCGAGCTTAACCTGTTCTGCGAGGAAATCAACAACCTTGTCTTCGAGTTCGTGTTCGTAGATGCGGCGAACTTCGTCTTCCTTCTGGAGAAGTTCCTTAGCATACTTTTCTACGTATTCGTTCGGAATATAAGCCATTCCGTACTGAGCGAACTGAGCGGCAACCATTTCCTGTGCAGCCTTTTCGAGTTCTTCCTTCTCAACCTTTATGTCGTGATCCTTAGCGGTCTTGGTCTTGATGAGAGTCCAGCGGAGGTCATCGAGGAACTTCGGGAATTCGTTATCGATTTCTTCCTGAGTGAGCTTTTCGTTTGTAACCTTAACCCAACGTTTCAAGAATTCTTCCGGAAGCTTGAGGTCGAGTTTCTTGAGGAGCTTTTCCTTGATGTCGAGCATCATCTTGTACTTGCTTTCGCGCTTGAACGAAGCGGTGATGTCTTCGGCGATGCGGGTACGGAATTCTTCTTCGGTCTTTACAACGTCCTTGCCGAAGCACTTGTCGAACAATTCCTGGTTAACTGCAGCCTGCTTGTATTCTTTTACTGTCTTAACTACGAGGCGGAAGTTAGGTGTCATATTGGCAACTTCTTCCTTCTTAGCCTTGAGCATAACTGCAATCTTGCCTTCTTCTTCGAATGCCTTCTTGATGTCGAAGTCGATGATAGTATCAACTGTAGCGCCAGTGAACTGCTTCTTAATCTTAGCGTCCTTTATGAATTCGATAGCGAGGCTAGCCTCTTCATTCTTGATGCCGCCTTCGATTTCCGAACCGTCTTCAGCAATCTGTGTCAAACTGCCGGTAAGGAGCGACTTTGCAGTTGCCTTCTTAACGTCCTCGTACTTTCCGTACTGGCTTCTGTAGTTTTCGATGTACTTTTCAACGTCCTTGTCTTCAGCCTTAACGATGTACTTGTTGAGCTTGTCTCTCTTCGAAAGCTTTATTTCGAATTCGGGAGCTATACCGAGGTCGAATGCAAATTCGAACTTTTCGTCCTTTGCGAGGTCGATGGTCTTTGTGCCTTCGTTTGGCAGAGGTTCGCCGAGGATGTTAAGCTTTTCATTTTCGATGTATTCGCTGAGGGTCTTTCCTACGAACTTGTTGAGTTCGTCAGCCAATACTGCCTGAGCGTACATTTTTCTAATCAGTCCCATCGGGGCGTTACCTTTTCTGAAACCTTTGATTTCTGCTTTCTGGCGATAAGCTTTCAAGGTCTTTTCTACGCTTTCTTCAATGTCTTCCTTGCTTACGGTGATATTCAGCGTAAGGTTTAAATCGTCAATTTGGTTTTTTACAACTTCCATTAGGTCGTTTTTTTGAAAAATTACTAAATTACAAAATCATATAATCTAAAAAACCGCACTAAAAATGTCATGCGGTCGGTTGTACGGATGAAGGGACTCGAACCCCCACGCCTTTCGGCACTAGATCCTAAGTCTAGCGCGGCTACCAATTACGCCACATCCGCGAATTGCGGCGCAAAGATACAATTTTTTTCGATAGGAAAATTATTCTTTACTATTTTTTTATTCGTATGGTTCTGACCTGCTTGTCATCCTGCGTAATATAGACTTTAGCTATACCGTCGGGTAGGATGTGATCTATTTTTTCCGACCATTCCATAAATATGTATGCTCCGCTTTCAAGGTACTCCTCGAAGCCCATGTCGTAAACCTCGCGTAGGTCGTCGATGCGGTAGAAGTCGAAATGGAAAATCTGTCCGTATTTCTTTGAGTAGTATTCGTTTACGATGGCAAAGGTGGGGCTGGTGATTTCGTCCTCGACTTCCATTTCGCGGCAAAGTTCCTTCAGGAAGGTTGTTTTGCCTACGCCCATTTCACCATAGAATGCAAAAATCTTCGCATCTCCAACTATTTCAAGGAAACGTTTGGCAGCATCGCGCAGCTCGTCAAGGTTATTAACTGTTATCTTGCACATTGCCGTCGGTTTATTTGTGAATGAATTCCAATGTCTTTGCTGTAATGGCTTCTGCATCAAGACCAAACTTGTGTAGCAGTTCCGCCGGCTTGCCAGATTCACCAAAGCAGTCGGGCATACCGATAATTTTAATAGGTGTAGGACGGTGTTCGCCAAGGACTTCGGCAACTGCACCACCAAGTCCGCCTGTAATCTGGTGCTCCTCGATGGTGACAATTCTGCCTGTTTCGTTGGCAATGTCAACAATGGCCTGCTTGTCGATTGGCTTCAGCGTATGAATATTCATCACGGCGGCTGAAATTCCGTTTGCCTCAAGGCGTTCTGCCGTTTCTAGAGCTGTCCAAATCATCGAACCTGTAGCTATCAGTCCGACATCCTTGCCGTGCCTGAGCCACTGAGCCTTGCCGATTTCAAACTTGTCGTTCTTGTCGGTGAAGTTCGGAACAGCCTCGCGTCCGTAGCGGATGTAACAAGGTGTGTTCAACTGCTTTACGGCAGCAACTGTGGCAAGGTAGGTCTGGTTCTCGTCGCAGGGACTGAGGACTGTCATGTTTGGCATCGCGCGCATTATGGCAAGGTCTTCGAGAGCCTGATGTGTTGCGCCGTCGGGACCAACTGATATGCCAGCATGTGCACCGCCGATGATTACATGAAGGTTGTTGTAGCATACCGAAACTCTTATCTGGTCGATGCTACGCAAAGCTGAGAATACCGCGTAGGTCGAAAATGCCGGAATCTTGCCCGACAATGCAAGTCCTGCTGCCGTGGCTGCGGCGTTCTGCTCTGCAATACCCATCGAGAAGAACCTTTCGGGATGGCGTTCCTTGAAAAAGTTCATGCCGACGGAATTGGTAATGTCGAGTCCGAGGCATACGATTCGCTTGTCGGTGTCGGCAAGGTCGGCCAGGGCTTTGCCGAATCCGTTCTTTGCGTGGGTTATCTCAACTTGCTTCATGACGTTCTAGTTTTCACGTTCGATGATATATTCTGTAATCTGTTTCAGATATTTGCGGTATTTGTTGTCGGGCAGCTGTGCGATAAGGGCGTCGGTTTCCGACTTTATTGCCATTATCTTTTTCAGGCTGTCGCCTATGCCGTTCTTTTCGACAACTATTTTGCGGATCTGCTCGATGTTTTCGGCGGTACGTTCAGTGTTCCAAAGCGACAAAAGCTTGTCCTGTTCGCTGGCGGTCATATTGTTCCATGCGCAGATGAGCGGCATTGTGACCTTGCATTCCTTGATGTCGTTGCCGCTTTCCTTGCCTGTCTTGCCGTTGGACGAGTAGTCGAGCATATCGTCCTTTATCTGGAAGATGTAGCCGATTTTCTCGCCGATTTTGCAAATCTGCTCGGTCTGCAGTTCGCTTGCTCCAGCGGTAACTGCTCCGACTTTCAGACACGATGCTATCAGCGAAGCGGTTTTCTTGAAAATGATTTCGTAGTACCTTGCTTCGTCGGTGCTGAAGTCTTTTGAATCAAGCTGTTGCAGTTCGCCTTCGCTCATTGCGCAGACGGTTGGCATAAGCATGTAGATAATTGCATGTTCGCCATTCTGGGCGGCTATGCTTATTGCTTTTGCAAACAGGTAGTCGCCAGCGAGTACTGCCGCCTTGTTGCCCTTGGTTGCGTTGAGTGTGGGCTGGTTGCGGCGGATGTCCGACTCATCGACAATGTCGTCGTGGATAAGTGTTGCGTTGTGCAGTATTTCGACTATTAGGGCGGCGCGGTCGGTGCTTATTGTTGGCTTGCCGAAAATCTTTGCCGAAAGATAGACGAGCAGGGGACGAATGCGTTTGCCTTTTGCGTTGAAAACGTGCTGTAGCATTGGCTTGAAGTCGCTGTTGTCGGAATTTATGGTGTCAATCAGCAATTTTTCGAAGCCCGTTAGGTCGATTCCGATGCCTTTCGCTATTTCCTGAAAATTCGGCTGCAATATCGTTCCCATGTCTTTGCGTTAACAAAAAAAGCACTGATTCCCAGTGCTTTTGTGATCCAGACAGGATTCGAACCTGTGGCCTACGGCTTAGAAGGCCGTTGCTCTATCCAGCTGAGCTACTGGACCATCATTTTGGACTGCAAAAGTACACCTTTTTACCGAAGTGGCAAATAATTTTTTGACTTTTTTTACGCGAGACGTGTAATGTTTGTTTTATCAGTCGCTAAGTGCTATTGTCGTCCGAGGTGAGGGAATGGCATGGTGTGGGGCGGACTTGCTGGCTTTAACATCATGTAGTTGAAAAAAGATGTCGGAAGGTTGAAAATGAGAACGAAAGGCAGAATATTTTTGTGCTTTAAATTTTAAAAATGATAAGGACTGGCGTTTACGGAAGCATTGATTCGAGCACTGTGGGAATGGTGGAGAACATTCTCGATGTGGCCGAATTGGATGTCGTTGGTATGTATTCTGCAAAGCCAGAGCATGGCGACACCAAATTGCATCTGCGCGAGTTCGACGAGGAAGGGGCTTTCCTCAACAATGTCGATGCGGTAATCGCCGTTTCTCCTGCAACAAGCCTTGAAGAAATAAAAACATTAGTAAAGTCGTCGAAACATGTGTTTTTCGAGCCTGCTTCATCATATTGCAGTACCGATGTAACCAAATTGTCGAGCATAGTCGATGAAGCCAATGTGAAGGTGCAGGCAGGATTCCATCATCGTTTCAACAACACTTTCCTTTCGGCAAAGCCATTCATTGTTTCACCGCGCTTTATCCAGTCGGTAAACCATAGACGGTTCAATTCCAACAGCGAATATTGCTCGGTGCTGATGGACATGCTCATCAACGATGTTGACATTGTGTTGAGTGTGGTGAAGTCGAATGTGAAGAACATCTACGCAAGCGCTTCTGCCATAACGCAGATGCCATCGGTTGTTCCTGATGTAATTAATGCTCGCATCGAGTTCTATAACGGTTGTGTGGCACATTTCGTAGCAAGCCGCATTGCCGAGGACGATTCGCACAAGATGACATTCTATTGTCGCGATAGCTATACAAATATCGACATGCTAGCAAATAAGGCTTCGCTGGTGAAAAAGCGTGGCGATGTCGATGATCCGTCGTTCTTCAGTCAGTCGGTTGGCGATTTGAGCGTCGAACAGATTATGGTAAAACCCAACAATGTCTATTACGACGAGTTTACATCCTTCGCAAAATCAATTCTTTACAACAAGTCGCCCGAAGTCAACGTTGATACCATCCTCAAGACCTACGAGGTGGTTAAGAAAATAAAGGACAAGATAAAATTGGGATTTTAGGGCTTCACCGATTATGGTTTCAATTTTCTAAGTTTCTGGTTTCAAGTTGTAGTGGTCGTGGCGCTCCGCGACTGTACAAGGGTCAAGGGATCTGGTTCAAGGATTTAATGGTTGTAGCGGCGCAATGATTTGCGCCGGTTATATTTATTGGGACGATGTGCGCATTGTCCATTATGATAATTGAACGGTGTTTTTGTTTTCCACAAAATGTATATCTTTGCAGAAAATTTAAACATTGTTTGATTAATAATAAATAGGTATGATAAAGAGTTTTGAAAAATATCTGGTAAGCGGTTTTTTGTTCGGTGCAGTGTTGATGATGTCTGTCGTTTCGTTTTCATGCAAGTCGAAAGACAAGGCAGTAACGCCAAATGATGATAAGGTTGTTGCCGACAGCATAGTTGAGGACAGCATAGTGGAAGATACGTTGCTGAAGATTGCAGATTGCGACATCATGTATTTTAGAGGAAATAAGTTCTGCTTTTTCAGTATGGAACGTATGGATTCTATTGTGTATGAAGGTGAAACTGATGAAATCGTAAATTACAGTTTTGTGCCAGGCACCCTTGGCTTGTATTATTCAGTATGCAAGGACAGTTCCATGGTGTTGAAATATATCGACTTCGATTCGGAGGATCCAACGCCAAAGCAGATTGTCAACTGGGACTTGTCCTGTAATGATTGCATAACAGAGACATACGGTACATATTCGGCACTGAGGGTGAGTGACGACGGCAGATATTTCGGTGTGAACTACGATTTCAGCTGGGATGGTTACTGGTTTACCAAGATAAAGGTGTACGACAATGAATCGCACAAGTTCGTGACTTCTCAGAGTATAGAAAAACTTTATAGTTATTTTGAAAGCTCGACAAACGATGAGGAAGACGAAGAAGATGAAGTAATTACTTACTCCAGTTTCTACGAGGCAGGTGCTGATGATGACGATGAAGAAAGAGAAGGATCGTCGTATAACTACTATTACGGATCGGAGGGAAATGGTGGAGTTTGTCTTACCAACAAGATGAAGTTTGAATCGACTCCAGAAGAATTCAATTTTAGCGGAATTTCACCCAAAGGCGACAGGGTTGTCTTTGGCGCTGTTACCGGTTGGGGCGATTTCCCGCATGGTCCGTACTGCATTGCTAGTCTCGATGGAAAATACCAGATGATCTTGGATGGTACTGATATTTCGTACGACGAGGGACCTTCGATGGCATGGCTAGATGACGGCACTTTCCTTTATATCGCAAATTTTATGGCCGATGTTGAGAATTTCAAGCCGGCTATCATGGCAATTCCTCCCGATAGTACCAAGCCTGTGGAACTTTTTAAGGTGTCGGAGTTTGTAATGTTGCCGAAGGAGTAAAGTCTAACAGGCTCACAGGCTTGCAGTCTCACAGTCGCGCAGGCTTACAGTCTGGCAGTCTAACAGCCTTTTAGACTGTTCTTTTTTGGGACTTTGAACCTTTTTGCCTGTTCGCCTTTGAGTCTGCAAGCCTTTGGAGCTTCGTGCGTGAAATTTATTTGATATCTTTGTCTGCCTGTCGGAAATTTTATCTACCTTTGCTCTCTTATATTTAGAATAATTGTCAGATGAAGAAAATACTGATATTGGCGTTTGCGATTGTCTTGGTGTTTGCGTCGTGCAAGGAAAATGATCCTAATGAAGGAGTTCCCGCTTTCATTTGCGTTGATGATGCTGTCATCGATATTGTTGACCCGTCTCAGGGATCTGCCTTGCATAACATATCCGACTGCTGGTTGTCGGCAGGAAGCACTAAGGTTTCGACAATTGGCGTTTTCGAGATTCCGTTCGAAGTGCCTGTGCTCGCATCGGGCAAAGTTCGCATAGAAATAGAGCCAGGGATAAAGGCATCGGGTCTTGATGCCCAAAGGAATGTGTATCCAATGCTTACAAACTATAGTATAGACACTGTGCTTACCCCTAATACAACCATGAAGTTGACACCACATTATTCGTATAGACAAGGTGTTAATTTTATACTCATGGAAAACTTCGATCAGATAGGTTCGAAGTTCGAAAAGTCTGATTCCAGCACATACGGCTTCGATCTTTCTAATGATGGTGGTTACGATGGTTATGCTATGAAAGTGGTAATCCCGAAAGACGATTATAGCGGATATTTTGAATGCCGTGCTTCGGATGTGTATTCTATTTCGGAAAATGGTGAAACTTATCTCGAAATAAGTTATAAGTGCAACGATAAATTCAATTTTGGAATGTTCGGTGTAGTTGAAAGTGCAACATCAACAAGTGGTGTGCGCGAAAATGTATATACGTTTTACCCGACTGACGGGAAATGGAAACGTGTGTATATTAATCTAAACCGTGCTATTATAAATTCCTCTTCAAATTGCGGTCAGTTTCAGCCGTTCTTTACTGCTGTAAGAGTCGATACTATTAGCCCGGTTGGACAGAATACCGAGATATATATCGACAACCTGAAGTTGTTGCATCTTGAAAACTAAAGCATATTATGCATAAGGCAAGGCAGAATTTAAAATATATACTATGTGATTATCTTGCGGCTGCGGCTACATGGGGTTTGTTCTATTGTTATCGTAAAGTTGAAATTGAGCCGTTGCGCCTTGGATATTCTATTCCCGTTGAGCTCGACTGGAAATTCTATGTCTCAATGGTGGTAATTCCATTGTTCTGGTTGTTGCTGCATCTAATGAGCGACTATTATCGTTCGCCTTTCCGTAAGTCAAGAGTTCACGAATTGGGCACCACGGCAGCCGTTACACTGCTCGGCGTGGTTATACTATTCTTCGCCTTTGTACTCGATGACTGGGTCGGTAACTACAAGCAGTACTATAGTATGTTTGGTCTGTTGCTGTTGATGCAGTTTACGTTTACCTACATACCGCGTCTTATTATCACAACGGTGACCAACAAGCGTGTTCACAATCGTCGATTGCGTTTCAATACACTTATGGTTGGCAGCAACGACAAGGCGGTGGAATTGTATCGCGAACTAGAGTCTCAGAATATCTCTTCGGGATTGAATTTTATAGGTTTCGTATATGTCGATAAGCAGGAAAAATACCAGATGGAGAACTATGTGCCCAATTTTGGTAGCGTAGAGGACATAAGGGAGATCGTTGATAAGTACAAAATCGAGGAGATTGTGATTGCTATAGAGTCGAGTGAGCACAATAAGATAACACACATAGTTAATAAGTTATACGGACTACGCGTATCGGTGAAGGTAATTCCCGACATGTACGACATGCTTATAGGTAAGGTGCGCATAACATCAATAATAGGTATGCCGCTAATAGAGATAAACCAAAATGTAATGCCTGTATGGCAGCTTTTTACAAAGCGGTTCTTCGACATCTTGCTGAGTATATTGGCTATGATAATTTTGTCTCCGCTATATCTTGTGCTGGCAATCGCAGTAAAGATTAGTTCTCCGGGACCCGTGATATATAGTCATGAGCGCATCGGCCGTTACCATAAGCCGTTCAAGATTTATAAATTCCGTTCCATGTACGTTAATTCGGAGAAGGATGGTCCGGCATTGAGCAAAAAAGATGACCCGCGCATTACGCGCATTGGCAAGATTATGAGAAAGACACGAATGGATGAGACTCCGCAGTTCTTCAATGTGCTGCGTGGAGATATGAGTCTTGTCGGTCCGCGTCCAGAACGTGAATTCTATATACAGCAGATTGTAAAAAAGGCGCCACATTACCTTCATTTGTTGTCGGTAAGACCAGGTATAACGTCGTGGGGACAAGTAAAGTATGGTTATGCCGAGAATGTTGACCAGATGGTGGAACGACTAAAATATGATATTTTGTATATTGAAAACAGGTCGTTGCTAATGGACATGAAGATACTTATTTATACCATAAAAATAGTATTCTTGGGCAAAGGATTGTAAAAAAATATAGTCAAATCGAAAAAAAATAAATTTTATTTTGCTCATACAAAAAAAGTTATTACATTTGCACTCCCAAAAATGACGGGGATATTTAAAAGGTAATTTATTTATAAACAATTAAATATTAAGAAAATGACTAAAGCAGACATTGTAAATGCAATTTCCGAAAATACCGGAATCGAAAAAATGGTAGTTCAGAAGACTGTTGAAGCTTTCATGGAATCGGTAAAAGGTTCTTTGATCAACGGTGAAGATGTATTTTTAAGAGGTTTTGGAAGTTTCGTTGTTAAGAAAAGAGCAGAAAAGACCGCAAGGGATATGGCTAAGAATACAACAATAACTATTCCAGCTCACAATATTCCTGCTTTCAAGCCGGCAAAATCTTTTGTTTCAGAAGTAAAGGATAATAACAAGGTTAAATAATTACAGTTATGCCAAGCGGAAAGAAGAGAAAAAGACATAAAATGTCAACTCACAAGAGGAAAAAACGTCTTCGTAAGAACAGACATAAAAAGAAAAAATAGTATTTTCTTTTTTTGAATTAAGAAATTATCCAAACCTTCGGCGTTTTTCCCGAAGGTTTGATTTTTTGCAAAAACATTGTAGGAGAGCCTAGCGTGGACGACGAGAAAATAGAGGTATGTAGCGAGTTGTTTTTGGATGTCAGAAGTTCCGAGGTCAATATAGCTTTGCTAAATAACAAGCGACTTGTAGAACTTAGCACCGAATACAGCAATGTTGATTTTTCGGTAGGTGATATTTATCTAGGAAGAGTCAACAAGCTTATGCCAGGATTGAATGCTGCGTTCATCGATGTCGGATATAGAAAGGATGCTTTTCTGCATTATCTTGACCTCGGTTCTGGCTTCATGACCTTGAAAAAGTTCGTCCGCATGGGGATGACCCAAAACCCCAATGGCCTCACCAACATTAAGGTTGAACCCGATATAGATAAGCGTGGCAAAATCTCCGACTTGCTCAAAGTTGGCGAGTATGTGCTGGTGCAGGTGGCTAAGGAGCCTATTTCGTCGAAAGGTCCACGTCTCACTTGCGAAATTTCTATTGCCGGACGTAACCTGGTTCTGTTGCCGTTCAACAATCGTATATCGGTAAGCCAGAAAATAAAGTCAAACGAAACCCGCAAACGTCTGCGCGGTTGGCTCGAAAGCCTTGTGCCGAAGAATTTTGGCGTTATTGTGCGTACCGTGGCGCAGGACAAACCATTGTCGGAACTTGACAAGGAACTAACATCCTTGCTCGACAAGTGGAAGGAGCTGTATCACCAGCTTTCGGTGGTGGAGCCTCCAAGTGTCGTCCTTGGCGAGATGAATAGAACTACGGCATTCCTCCGCGATATGCTTAACTCATCCTTCCATCAGATTGTTGTCAACGATGAGGATCTTTACAATGAGGTTAAGAAGTTCATTTCCGAAATAGCTCCCGAAAAGACAAAAATCGTAAAACTTTATACCGACCGTACGCCAATTTTCGACTATTACGGAATCGAAAAGCAGATAAAAACAGCTTTTGGTCGTACCGTCCCTATGCGTTCTGGCGCTTATATCGTCATCGACCATACAGAGGCCGGACATGTTATCGATGTCAACTCTGGAAATAGGGCAAATTCGAAGAATGACCAGGAAACGAATGCGCTTGAAGTTAACCTTATCGCTGCCGAGGAAATAGCACGCCAACTTCGTTTGCGCGATATGGGCGGAATAATTGTGGTTGACTTTATCGATGTTCACAGCAGCGAGAGTAAGAAGGCTATATATGAGAAGATGAAGGAGTGCATGTCAAACGATAGGGCGCGATATCATCTTACTCAATTGAGCCGTTTCTGCCTGATGGAGATAACACGTCAGCGTGTGCGTCCCGAAACCGACAAGAAGACTGCCGAAACCTGTCCTTGCTGCAACGGAACTGGAAAAATACAGGCAAGCCTTAATCTTACCGATGAGATAGAAAACCAGTTGAAGTACATTCTGAAGAAGAGCAACGTAAAAAAGATTGTTATTAAGACACATCCCTTTGTCGAGGCGTTCATAAACAAGGGTTTCTTCCGTTCGTTGCGTAAGCAGTGGCAGAAATTGTACGATTGTAAAATAGAGGTGCTTCCGATGATGGCTTATACATATATGGAGTACCATTTCTTCGACGAATTCGACGACGAATTAATGTAGTCGTTAATCAATTTTAGATTATTTATAAAAAAATAACCTCGACTTTGTAAGCGAGGTTGGTGGTCTGTAGCAGATTCGAACTGTTGACCTCTTCCGTGTGAAGGAAGCGCTCTGAACCAACTGAGCTAACAGACCAATGAAAGTGATCTGTACAAGATTTGAACTTGTGACCTCTTGCCTGTCAAGCAAGCGCTCTAAACCAACTGAGCTAACAGATCAGAAAGTGGCGACAAAATTACATCTTTTTCTTGAATGCGCAAAAAAATATCACGAAGTTGAGCTTATTTTTCGATAATATGTCTATGTTCTTATTATTTTTGCAGAATAATTAGATTTAAGTTTATGAATAGAGGAAATCTTGCTATAACCGTCGCGCTTTTTCTGTTGGGAATGTTAGCGTTTGATGGTTGTGATTTGTGGGATATAAAGACGTATACTGTTACTTTTGATCCAAATGGAGGAAGTGGAACAATGCCATCGCAGGTGTTTGTCGATGGGATAGAAAAAGCTTTGTCGCCCAATGAGTTTACACGTGAAAACTACAACTTTGTGGGCTGGAATACGATGGCTGACAATACGGGCATATCGTATGCCGAATGCGAAGAAATATCATTGACAGCTGACATGATCCTTTATGCGCAATGGTCGTATGCAAGTTCCACTGGTGGTTCAGGAGGACAATCGGGTGGGGGCAGTGGCGGTTCTGGTGGTGGCAATCCAGTGGTACCTCCCGCAACCCACGAATATGTTGACCTCGGTTTGCCTAGTGGTACATTGTGGGCAACTTGCAATGTAGGTGCTGCCAGACCTGAAGATTATGGAAGTTACTTTGCGTGGGGCGAAACGTCACAAAAAAACAGTTACAGATGGTCGACGTATCTGCTCTGTCATAGTTGTGATGCCAACCTGTTAAAATATTGTCCTAGCCCCGAATTCGGTTATAATGATTACGAGGATGATCTTGTCGTGTTGGAGGCTTCCGACGATGCTGCTACAGTTTGCTGGGGGAACGATTGGAAAACCCCAACCAAACATGATATATGGGAGCTTATTGAGTATTGTACGTTTTCATGGTCGTTAAGCAATGGTGTCAAAGGTGCGATTTTCACAGGACCCAATGGCAGAACTATATTTTTGCCAGGAGCGGGAGAGTATTCCAATGAAACTTGCGGAGCATATAGTCCTTTTACGGGCTATTATTGGTCAAGTCATATTTACGATCCTTGGCCGCCTGATGCTTATTATTTGAAGGTTGGTTATGACGGACCCGTCAGGGAAAACGCGCATCGTTATTATGGAATGTCGGTGCGACCAGTCCGCAATCAATAATATCTTGTTGGTTTGCCAACAAAAAACCAGAATCATCCATCGTAAATCATAAATTTATTTTTAATTTTGCAATTCACAAAACAAAACGTATATGAACTTTTTGCGAAAAATCTTTTTGTTGGCTACTGCAATGTTCGCATTCTCAATGCTTTTTGCACAGATGGCCGAACCTGTTAAGTGGAAATTCTCGACCGAGAAAATTTCCGACAAGGAATTCAATCTTGTAATGACAGCAACAATCGAGGACAAGTGGCACCTCTATTCACAGCATTTCGATGCAGGTGGACCTATGCCTCTCGAAATAAAGTTCGACAAGTCGGGCAAGTACAAACTGGTAGGCGCAACTACCGAATCGCCAGCTCCAACTGCTGAATACGATGATGTATTCATGGTAAATGTCAAGTATTTTACCAAGAAGGCTACTTTCAAGCAGAAAATAGAGGCTACTGCAGATGCTTCGTTCTCGGTAACGGCTTCATTGTCGGGACAAGCTTGCTTCGAAGACGGACAGTGCTTGCCGGTAAATGCCGATGCAAAGTTCAATATCGATTTGCCAAAGAAAGAAGTTGCCGAATCAGCAAATACCGCTGATGCTAAAACCGAAACCGACAATAAGGCACAAGAAGCAACCGATGCTGTCGTTGCAGAAGAAGAAACTGCTGCCGACTCCGCTGAAGTAGTTGCAGAACCCGTTCAGTCGGATAAGGGCGGAACTCCACGCATAGTTTCGCAGAATGAGTTTGTCGAAGAACCAGATGAGGACGGCTCGTTGTGGTCATTCTTCTTTCTTTCGCTGCTGTTCGGTATTCTTGGTATCCTCACACCTTGCGTGTTCCCGATGATTCCTATGACTATCAGCTTCTTCATGCAGGGCGATTCGAGCAAGTTCAACTCGATACTCAAGGCTTTGATTTTTGGAATTTCAATAACCATACTTTACACGTTGATTGGTGTTATTGTCTCGCTTACAAATGCTGGGGCTGGACTAACAACGGTGCTTAGCACACACTGGATTCCTAACCTTATATTCTTCATTTTGTTTGTTGCATTTGCCGCATCGTTGTTCGGTCTGTTCGAGATTATATTGCCGACTTCGCTGGCAAACAAGAGCGACAAGCAGGTCGATAAGGGCGGAATCTTTGCATCATTCTTCCTTGCACTTACTACTGTAATAGTTAGCTTCAGCTGCACAGGACCTATAGTTGGTGCTTTGCTGGTTAAGGCTGCCGGAGGAAACGTACTTGAGCCGACAATCGGAATGTTAGGTTTCGGACTTGGTTTCGCTTTGCCGTTCACAATTTTGGCAATAGCACCAAACTGGCTCAAGAAGTTGCCGAAGTCGGGCGGATGGATGAACTCTGTGAAGGTTGTAATGGGCTTCTGCCTGTTGGCATTCTCGCTCAAGTACTTCTCCAACATCGACCAGAACTATCACCTCGACATTATGAGCCGCGAACTTTACATTGCCATCTGGATTGTAATCAGTGTTTTGTGCGGACTTTATCTTCTCGGCAAGATTCGTTTCAAAATGGACAGCGAGGTCAAGACTGTCGGTTTCTTCCGTATGATTCTGGCATCTGCGTTCTTTGTGTTCGCACTTTATTTGTTCCCAGGAATGTTCGGCGCTAACCTTTCATCCGTATCGGGCTTGCTTCCGCCAATGACTACGCAGAACTTCAACCTTGCCGATGATGGTGGCGCTGCTTCGGAAGGCGCTTTGTGTGGAACACCAAAATATTCGGAGTCGATGCATACTGCTTACGGTGTCAATGCATATTTCGACTACAAGCAGGCGTTCGAGTGCGCCAAGTCGCAGAACAAGCCTGTGATACTATATTTCACAGGACATTCGTGCGCAAACTGCAAGAAGATGCAGGCCGAAATCTGGGCTAACAAGTCGATTGCCGAAAAGTTCAACAACGAGTTTGTAATGACAGCCTTGTATGTCGATGAAAAGTCGGTAGAAGTGCCTGCCGAAGAGCAGTTTACTTCGTCGAACGACGGCAAGGTGAAGAAGACATTGGGCGAGGTGAATGCTGATATCCAGATTGTCAACTTCCAATGCAACACTCAGCCGTACTACGTGGTTGTAACTCCCGAAGGTCAGGTGCTTACGAAACCGATGTCGTACAACACTAATGCCGAGGAATTTATGGAATTCCTTAACGAAGGTTTGGAGAAATATAAAAAGTAGAATATAAATAGTTTAAAATTGGATTTATGAGAAGATTTACAGCGATTTTGTTCGTGTTTGTTTTTGCAATGGGATTCACTGCAAGGGCAGACGAAGGTATGTGGCTATTGTCGATGATTGGCAAGAACTACGATGATATGAAGAAGCAGGGGTTCAAGTTGACCCCTGAGGACATATATAGTGTAAACCAAGGCTGTATAAAGGATGCAGTTGTTGGTTTGGGCAAGGATGGTTCTCCGTTCTGGCATTTCTGCACTGGCGAAATTGTTTCGGGCGAAGGCCTTATGTTCACCAATCACCACTGCGGATATTCAATGATTCAGACCCATTCGACAGTGGAACACGACTATTTGAAGGATGGTTTCTGGGCATACTCGAAGTCTGAGGAATTGTCGAATCCTGGTATCACAGCATCAATTCTTGTTCGTATCGAAGATGTTACTGCCGAAATCGAAAAGTCGTTCAAGAAGGATATGTCGGAAAAGGACCGTAACATTGCATTGAAAAAGGCAACCAAAACCATAGTTGACAATGCAGTTGCTGGAACAAACTACAAGGCACAGGTAAAGGACATGTTTGGCGGAAACCAGTATTTCTTGCTCGTATATGTTATATATCAGGATGTTCGTCTTGTTGGTGCTCCTCCTTCATCAATGGGTAAGTTTGGCGGTGATACCGACAACTGGATGTGGCCACGCCATACTGCCGACTTCTCGATGTTCAGAATTTATACTGCTCCAGATGGTTCACCTGCAAAGTATGCAAAGAACAATGTTCCTCTGAAACCCAAGCATTTCCTTCCTGTAAGCGCTAAGGGAATTGAAGATGGCGATTTCGCAATGGTAATGGGCTTCCCTGGAACAACCAACAGATACGTGACTTCGTACGGACTTGAAGAAGTTATGCAGGTAACAAACAAACTGAGATACGAAATCAGAGATGTTAAGGTAAATGTGTTGCGCAAGAAGATGAATGCCGATCCGAAGGTAAAGATTCAGTATGCTTCGAAATATGCTTCATGTTCAAATTACTGGAAGTATTCGAACGAGCAGAACAAGGCTCTTGCTCACCTCAATACCATGGGAATAAAGAAGGACATTGAGGCTGACTTGTGCAAGTGGGCAGATGGAAAGGGTGAACCTAAGTATCGCAATGCTTTGAATGCTTTGCAGAAGATATACCAGTCGAGAAAAGCACAGGCTGTTGCAAAAATGTATATAACAGAAGCTCTTCTCGGCACCGAACTTCCATATTATGCTTTTGGTTGCAGATCGATGGCTACAGCTTTCGCTTCAAAGGAAATAGCAGAAATAAATTCTGCAGTCAGCGATATGAGAGAACCAGCAAAAGCTTTCTACAAAGACTATGATCCAGAAACAGAGCGTGCCTTGATGAAGGCGTTGTTCCGCAAAGCATACGACGAAATGGATGCCAAGTATTATCCAGAATTCTTCAAGACAATACAGACCAAGTACAAAGGCGATGTGGAAAAGTATGTTGACGATGCATTCTCAAAGTCAATTTTCGCAACCGAAGCTAAGTTCAATGCGTTCCTCGACAAGCCCTCAGGTTCTGCATTCACCAAAGATCCGGTATTGCAAATGGGTAACGATATTATTGATGTTTACAGAGGCGTTTACAACGAATACAACGACCTTTCTGTTGACCTTGAGCGCAATAATCGTATTTTCATCGAAGGTGTACTCGCTATGAACGAAGGTAAGAATTTCGCACCCGATGCTAACTCTACCATAAGAATGACTTACGGAAATGTAAAGAGCTACGAGCCTCGTGATGGCGTATTCTACGATTATTTTACAACATTGAAGGGCGTAATGGAAAAGGAAAATCCTGACAGCTACGAATTTATCGTTCCCGAAAAGTTGAAACAGCTTTACAAGGACAAGAACTTCGGTCCCTATGTAAACAAGAACGGCGATGTTCCTACTTGCTTCATTACCAACAACGACATTACCGGTGGAAATTCTGGTAGCCCGGTAATAAATGGCAATGGCGAACTTATAGGTCTTGCATTCGACGGCAACAGCGAGGCAATGTCGGGCGACATCGACTTCGAAGAAAACCTGCAGAGATGCATCTGCTTGGATGTAAGATACGCTTTGTTCATCATCGACAAGTATGCTAATGCGCAGAACTTGATTAAGGAGATGGACATAAAGAGATAGAACTAAAATTTATCACATGGAAAAGCCGGCAGTTTTGTCGGCTTTTTTGTTATGGTAGTTTAATGCCAGGCCATATACAATGGCAAGTTTATTGCATGACATTATCTGACTAAATTTTTTTTATTTTGATACATAAGGTCTTTTTATTATTTTTGTCAATTTCTAACAATTGTAATGGTCGATAAGTATAACATACTGATTTCTAAACTTGATAAGTTTATCAAGAAGTACTATCTGAATAAGATGGTAAAGGGTGTTATACTTGCACTTGCAATATCGGGATTATGGTATCTAATTGTCGTAATTGCAGAATATTACGGCAGATTTTCATCGGCTTTCCGTACAGCTTTGTTTGTATCATCGATAACTCTCTATGCGATAGTTTTCGTGACGATGATATTGTGGCCGATGCTCAAACTGATGAAAATCGGCAAGCGCTTGTCGTATTCCGAAGCAAGCCGCATTCTTGGAAAACATTTTCCAGAAGTCGCCGATAAAC
This sequence comes from Bacteroidales bacterium UBA1184, assembly GCA_002310235.1. Classification (GTDB taxonomy): domain Bacteria; phylum Bacteroidota; class Bacteroidia; order Bacteroidales; family ML635J-15; genus Bact-19. Next base: position 40,132 of record DBYO01000035.1, on the reverse strand, counting down.
TGCAAAATACATTGGAACTAAATTCCTTGCTTGACGAAAATTCCGAAACTCGCGACCTTATTTATGCAAGTATCTCGCAGAGAATTGAAAAACTTTCGCCAATCCCGTTCCTGTCGGCAATAAAGATTAAGAAGAATGTAAAGTATCTACTTTATCTTGCTCCTGTTGTGCTGGTTTTCGTGCTGATAATCTCGTTCAAGCCGGCTATCGTAACCGAAGGCACAGAGAGAATCGTGAAGTACGACGAGCATTTCGAAATGCCTGCTCCGTTTTCGTTCATACTCGAAAACGATACGATGCAGGTTCGCCAGGGCGATGATTTCAGTGTTAATTTGCGTGTGGAAGGACAATATGTGCCCGAGCAGGTAATGATAAACTTCGGAGGAAATGCCTTCTATATGGAAAAACTGTCAGCATCGACCTTCAAGTACGACTTTAAGACATTAAACAATTCGTTCAAGTTTTATTTCACCGCACAAGACATCGAGTCGAAGGACTACGAGGTCAGTGTTTTGCCAGCACCTATAATTCTGGATTTCAAGATTAACATTACACCAATGGCATACACTGGACTCGATGCTGAAGAAATCAAGAATTCTGGAGATATTGAAGTGCCAATAGGTTCAAATGTGATATGGACTTTCGGTACGGCAAACCTCGATTCGCTCGTTGTTGTGATGGACAGCACCATTCTACCTACCGAAAAGAACAATAACGAGTACAAGCTTAGCAAACGCATAACCGCAAGCAGCGACTATTCGCTGTTTGTCGGAAATGAATATTTTAGCGAAATTATTGATATAAAGTATAGAATAAAGGTTATTCCCGACTTATATCCAGCCATTGCGGTAAACGAAGCTCGTGATAGTACGAATCCGGCAATTGTATATTTTAAGGGTTCTATAGATGACGATTATGGCTTTTCGCGTTTGACTTTTCATTGTTTCGATGGCGACAAGGAAATTTCAAAATCGCCAGTGCAGTTCTCGCAAAGGCTGAGTTCCCAGGATTTCTATTATGCATTTGATTTCGCGTCGGTTGAGCATACTGGCAACAAACTTACATACTATTTTGAGGTCGCAGACAATGACGGTTATAGCGGACCTAAGACTGCACGTTCTAAGGTCATGGAATTCAATATTCCGTCGGCTCAGGACTTACAGGATATGAGCGACCAGACAAACAGTGAAACCGAAAGCAAAGTTGACGAGGCAAAGAAGATAAGCGAAGATATCAAGAAGAGCATCGATGAGTTGAAACGCAAACTTGTAAACGAAAGCCTCTCGCCCTATGACCGCTCGCAGCTCATGCAGGACATCATTGAAAAGGAAGACCAGCTCGAACAACTAATGGAGCAGATAAAAAACGAGCAAAACCAGCTTCAGCAGGCAAAAGAGCAGTTCTCCAAGAGCGAGGAACTTCTTAAAAAGCAAGCCGAAATCAATGCGCTAATGGAAAACCTCATGACCGACGAGATGCGTCAGATGATTGAGGAAATGAAAAAGCTGATGGAAAACTTCAACAAGGATGAGTTTTTCAAGAAGTCGGAAGAGTTCAAGATGTCGGTAGAGGAGATGGAGCAAAATATGGACAATACTCTTGAATTGCTAAAGCGTTCGGAGGTCGAGGAGCGCGTAAAGAGCATTGCCGACCAGATGGAAAACCTTGCCGAAAAGGAAAAGAAACTTGCCGAGGAAACCAAGGAAAAGAGCAAGTCGCAGGAAGAACTCAAAAAAGAGCAGTCTGAATTGAAAGAACAGTTCGACAAGCTTAAGGAAGAGTACAACAAGACTTTGGAGAAAAATTCTGCATTAAAGGAGCCTATGCCTCTGAATGATTTCAAGAATGAGATGAACGACATTTCGAATGAAATGCAGCAGGCTAGCGATGACCTTAATGAGAACAAGAATAACAAGGCGTCGGACAAGCAGAATAACAGTTCGCAGAAGATGCAGGAACTTTCGCAGAAGATGGACTCTATGATGGCGCAGATGGAGATGGATGAAAATGGTGAGAACATGGAGAACATCAGGCAGATGTTGGAGAACGTTCTTACATTTTCGTTCGATCAAGAAGATATTATGCTGGGAATGAAGCCTTTGTCGTACAAATCGCCACAATATAAGGAATATGTTGTACGTCAGAAAAATTTAACCGACAACTTTACTGTGATACGTGATTCTATCAATGCATTGTCGGCACGTGTGCCTGGGTTGGCATCCGTAGTTTCATCGGATATAATGAATATCCGCAAAGAATTGGCAGCAGTTATGGATCATCTTGGAAATTCCTCGAAGTATCAGGCGCAAGTGTCTCAGCAAAAGGCGCTTACATCGGCAAATAACCTTGCTTTGCTGTTGTCGGAAACTCTTGACCAGATGCAACAGCAGCAGATGCAGATGCAAAGTAATTCGAGTTCCAGTTGTAACAAGTGCAAGAACAAGGGGCAGGGACAGCCACAGCAAAAGCAGATGGGGCAGATGCGCAATATGCAGCAGCAACTGAAACAACAGATGCAGCAGATGCTTGACCAGATGAAGAAAAATGGTCAGCAGGCGCAAAACGGCGAGCAACTTGCCAAGATGCTTATGCAGCAGGAGATGATGCAGAAGATGATGAACGATATGATGAACGGTGAGCTAAGTCCCGATGCAGCAAAGTATCTCCAGGAAGCAAACAAGATGATAGAACAGAATATAAGGGATTTGGTAAACCGCAATGTCACTCAGCAGACAGTAAATCGTCAAGAGCAGATAATTACACGTTTGCTTCAGGCGGAGAATAGTCAGAACGAGCGAGAAACCGAGCAGAAGCGTCAGTCGCACGAAGCCAAGGAGTATAAACTAAGCAATCCCGACAAAGCTTTCGAGGAAAAAGAAAGCGAGATAAGGTTCAACGAATTGTTGCAGGTGTCGAATTTAAAGTTAAAAGACTATTATAAAACGAAATACAAGGAATATTTAAAAAACTTAAAGGATAAATAATATGGCAATAGAATTTTTTTGTGCTGATGTCGAAAAGCCGAGGGTAAAGTACATTGCACTTAAGAAGTGGATAAAGGACGTAATTGAGTCCCACGAAAAAAAAGTAGGGAAGATTTCTTATGTTTTTTGTTCCGATAACTATCTGTTGGAGATGAATCAGGAGTACCTGAAGCATGATTATTTTACAGATGTTATCACGTTTGACAACTCAGAGGGAAATAAAATTTCGGGTGAGGTGTATATAAGTGTTGATAGGGTTGCAGAGAACGCAAAAACTTATTCAACCGAAACAACAGAAATTTTCAGAGTTATTATTCATGGTGTTCTGCATATGTTAGGCTATAAAGATAAGACACCAGAGGATCAGGAGGTTATGAGAGCTGCAGAAGATAGGTGTCTGGCAATGCCTGATTTTATGAATTGTAATTGGCTGAAGGACATTAAGGAAAGATAGCTTTATTGTCTTCAATATGCGATATTAGAGGGATTGGGCGATTTGATAATTTGGGTGGCTAAAAATCCTCTACATCAAGAAGTTTGTTCATTACCGCATATATTGTCAGACCGGCAATACTGTTGATGCCTAGTTTGTGGGAAATGTTTTTTCGGTGCGAAATTACCGTATGAATCGACAAATTGAATTCATCGGCTATTTCCTTATTGGTTTTGCCTTTGGCAACTGCTGTTAGTATTTCTCGTTCACGAAGCGAAAGTTCGTTGCTGTTTTCGTCTTGTTCTTTGTCTGATGAAATCTTTAGAGCTGCTTGCAATTTCTTTTCTACTTGTTCCTTGGTGTTGAATATTCCTATGCACCCGTCGTAATTGCGCAAGTTTTCTTCATCGTAAGCTCCATAGTTGATTGCTATGATGGTTGTGTCGTCTTTTGTAGAAAGAGATTTTGTGTTTTCTCCTCCCAATGCACTTAGGACCGATGGGTTTACTATAATAATGTTTGGGTTGCCGCTTGGCAGTTCGTTGAATTCTTGCAGGTTATGAAAAATCTTTGTCACTTGGAATGTGCCGGCATATTCGATGAGATATTTCAAGCCTGCCGAAACTATTTCCGACGGTTCTATTATTGTTACCCTATATTTTTTATTGCTCATTTTATTCGTATTTTGACACAAGCGGAATCAGAATCTTGTTTTCGATGACCGAATGTTTACAGAGGTCGTTCTCAATCTTGAATATTTCGTTGAGCACGTTTATACGTGACTGTTGAGGAGCACTGTCGGGAAGGTATTTTATGACAATGTTTTTCAGATCGTGAAGTTTTTCCTCAATGTTGCTGTGGTTTTCCTCGAAGTTCCTTATCCGAAACTCGCAGGTCTTTTTTTGTTCTGCATTAACCAGTGACAATATGTAAGGGAAAACTGTATTTTCTTCGTAATCAAGGTGCTTTTGTATTTCTTCGTCGTAGTCGTCGTAGAACTTGTTGAGCATCTTTTTGCTTGTCTCATCGCACGATTCTAGCATTGTGTGGATATTAGAATGCAAGTTGGGGAAGAAGCTTTCTGTCCAGTACTGGTGAGTGCGTTGCAAATAGCCTATGAGTTTTGGAATGTCGTCACGGGTAAGGTGGGCAATCTCCGGTTTGAAATTTTCGAGCGAGTAAACTTTGCATATCATTAGGAAAAGTTCGGTAGATAGCCCGTGACGGTGACATATTTCGTCGATGCTTGCCTCTCCGAAGCCCAGTTTTATGTTGAGCCTTTCGATGATTGAGAGCAGCGAACTGTCGGTTATTATTTCCGACATTTTTGTCCGCGCCGAGAAAATGGGTGCATTGTCGTTCATTTTCTTTTGTTTTTGTAAATCTGTTTGCAAATATAGTTAATATTCTCGTGGCGGGTTGTAAAAATAATTCGGACAGTTTTTGCACTGTCCGAATTAGCGTTTATGGCTATTAAATCAGTGAACATTAGAATAGGCTTGCAATAAGATATGTGACGTATGCCGCAATCCATGCAACGGCCGTGTTGTAAAATACTGAGAACAAAGCCCACTTTACCTTCTTGGTTTCGCTAGCTACAGCTCCAATAGTGGCTATGCATGGGAAGAATAGCAGCATGAACACCATCAGTGCCAGTGCTGAAGCAGTGTTCAGGTCACCGGATTTTTGCAGGGCTTCACCAAGGTCGTCTTCTTCGCTGGCATATAGAACACCAAGGGTACTTACAACGATTTCCTTTGCAGGAATGCTCGACAGAACGGCTACGCTTATCTTCCAGTCGAAGCCCATTGGCGACATAACTGGAGCAACGAACTTGCCTATCATGCCGAGACTGGAGTTCTCGTATTGTATTTCGTTGGCTTCGGCTTCCGTAATTCCTTCGGTTTTTGCAAGTTCAGTTTCTGAAATGTCGGTATGCGGATAGTAGCTTAATACCCAGATTATTACCGAGGCAAGTAGGATTACTGTTCCAATTTTCTTTATGTATTGGTAGCATTTTTCCCAGATGTGCTTCAAGGTTGCTCGCATAGTTGGCCAGCGGTAGGGCGGAAGCTCCATTACAAACGGGGTTTCGTCTTGCTTGAAGGCTGTCAGTCGCAGAAGTTTTGCCGTGAGCACCGCCACGATTATTCCAAGCAGATAGAGGCAAATCATTACCGTTGCTGCATATTTGGGGAAGAATGCTCCTGCCAGAAGCAGGTATATCGGCAGACGTGCGCTGCACGACATGAAAGGTACTACAAGTATGGTTATCAGACGGCTGCTTTTGCTTTCGATAGAGCGTGTTGCCATTATTGCCGGAACGTTGCAACCGAATCCCATAATCATAGGAATGAACGACTTGCCGTGAAGTCCCATTCCGTGCATCATCTTGTCCATGAGGAAGGCGGCTCGCGACATGTAGCCTGAGTCTTCCATCAGCGAGATGAACATATAGAGCAATATTATGTTTGGTAGGAATTCGGCAACAGCGCCCACGCCACCTATTATTCCGTCAACGACTAGCGAGCGCCATGCACCTTCTGGGATAATTCCGCTGAAAAGGTTGCCTAATGCATCGAAGCCAGCTGCAATCCAATCTTGCGGATATGCGCCAAGCCAGAAGGTAACGCTGAACATTAGCCACATTAGCAGGATAAACAGTGGAAAACCGAGCCATTTGTTTACAATCAGCTTGTCGAGTTTGCGTGTGCGTTTGTTGGCTTCCTTTTTGCCTTCGGTAAAGGTTTCGTGCAGTGCGCCCGAGATAAACCCGTACTTAGCATCACTGATGGCGGTTTCTGCATCAATGTCAAGCTGTTTTTTTACTTCTTCAGAGGATATTGCGGCTTGTTTTTCAAGTTTGTCGTACGACTTGCTGTTTTGCAGCAGAGTTGCGACTTCTTTGTCGCCTTCCATCATCTTTATAGCCCAGTATCTTGCGGGAAACTGCTGTGGAAAATCTTCGGTTTTGTGAAGAATATCAGCAAGTTTAGAGATCTCAGGTTCCAATATCGAACCATAATTTATGTGGATGTGTCTTGCCGATTTGTTGTCTCCTTCGAACATGTCAATAATAGTGTCGAGCAGTTTGTCGAGACCTTTGCCTGTCTTTGCGACAGTCGGTACCATCGGGATACCTATCATAGAGCCGAGGTTCTGGTAGTCGAGTTTTGCTCCTGTGGCTTCAAGCTCATCGTACATGTTTAGTGCAACTATTACGCGCTGGCTCAAGTCGATAAGTTCGGTCGTGAGGTAGAGGTTGCGTTCGAGGTTGGAGGCAACAACCACATTTACAATCACATCGGGCATCGATTCGAGCAGGTTGCGGCGGACAAACAATTCTTCAGGAGAATAAGCCGACAGAGAGTATGTTCCCGGCAGGTCGGTAATATTGAAATGGTAGCCTTTGTAGTTGAAGTGCCCAGTTTTTACATCCACGGTGACACCGCTGTAGTTTCCGACGTGTTCGTGTCCGCCCGACAGTGCGTTGAACAGCGAAGTTTTTCCGCTGTTTGGGTTGCCTACGAAGGCTATGTTTATGATGTTGCGCTGTGTGGTTTTGCTGCGTCTTGCTCCGCAGGTCAGACCGCATGAGTCGCAGTCGGTGCAGGCGAAGAAGTTAGGCGCTTGTGCATCTTCGACAGTAAGCATTGCATTGGCTTCTTCCTCGGGAAGTACCTCGATGAGTTGGGCTTCGCTGCGGCGCAACAGCACGTCGTAGCCCATTATGGTGTATTTTATCGGGTCGTTAAGCGGCGCATCTATTACTGATGTCACCTTGCGACCGCGCACAAATCCCATCTCCATTATCCTTTTCCTGAATCCGCCGTGTCCCGAAACCTTGACGATTACGGCCGATTCTCCATTGTGCAGTTCCGATAGTTTCATTACAATTCCAATTTACGCTGCAAAAGTATAGCGATTACACAAGGCGTGCAATCGCTATTTGTTGGTATTTTTTGTGGCGATATATAATTTGTAGGGGCACAAAACATTGTGCCCCTACAAATTATTGAATTATAATGCCTACAGCGAAATTTTCACTCCGAAATATATGCTTCTCGGCAAGCTCGGTCCGTAGATGTATCCCGCATCTCGGAGTTCGCCCTGGTCGAAGTCGTTCTGGTAGCTGTTGAAAATGTTTTTCATGCCGAGACTTGTTTCAAGGTTTACATCGTCTTTTATTTTAAAGGTGTACGAAAGTTTCAGGTTCATGTCGAAGAATGGTTTGCTGATTGTTTCGGCATCCTCGTTTATGTAGCCTGCGAAATGCTGGATTAGCATCTTTCCAGTGTATGTTCCCGAAAGTGCAATGTCGAAGTTTCTCAGAGGGCTATAATATGTAGTCAAGAAACCGTAGGTGTCGGGTGTGCGGAACATGCGCCTTTGTGCCACAACGGTTTCGCTCCATTGCTCAGGTTGTTTGTAGCGGCTTTGCTGGTAGGTGAATCCTGCTTGTATCTCAACTTTCTTTGTCGGTATGTATTTGAGCTCGAAGTTCGCTCCTGCAACTGTTGCTCCGCTTCCGTTCGTTCTGGTTAGCAGTATATTGCCATCGGCATCGTGCCCGTTTTCTTCAAGCACAAAAACATCGTTAAGTACGGTGTAAAAACCTTCAACTAGAAAATCGATTGCCGACCGCGACCACTGTGTATTGAAATCTATGGATGCATTTGCAGAATGCGACTTTTCGGGTCTTAATGCAGGGTCAATGCTGATTAGAGAAACTTCTCCTCCTACAGCAGCAATGTGCAGATCTTCGTTGAATGCCTGTGGAGCGCGGAAGCCCATTGCGTAGCCAGCTCGCATTGACATCCATTTCAGTGGTGAATACCTTATGTTGCAGCGCGGACTGATTATCGGGTTCTTTATCATGTTGTGCTTGTCGATACGTCCGCCGATGAGGAATGATAGCTTTGCTATCTTCCATTCGTTTTGTATAAAAGCACTGTATATGCTAATCTTTTGCTCGATAATTCTGTTATATCCAAGCGATTCGTCATAAAGTGAGTTGTAGTTGTATTCTATTCCAGATGTCAATGTTGCGGGCATGAATAGGAATTTGTCCATGTAGAACACGTACTGGAATCCGCTAACCGATGCAAAATCTTTGGTATTTCCGTATGCGTTAGGATCTTGCCCTGTGCCATAGTAACTACTTCGGTTTATGTTTTGTAGTGATGTGTATAATTGGAACCAATGCTTGCTATTCTTAGAGAAGATATCGTATTTTGCGCCAGCGCAATGTATGTTGTGGTCGGTTTGTTCGGTAATGTCGGCTTCGTGGGCAGGTTGCGTAAGTTTGTTGCCTCCGCGTCGGAATTCGTCCAAGGTGTGGTATTCGACAGTGAGTTTTGTATAATCTCCAGTCTTCAAATAGCCACGGAAGCCTATGTTCTTGGAATTTATCTTGCCAATTTCGGTAAATCCGTCACCATCATAGTCGAAAGGACTGCGCTGTCGTGCAGCGGCGAAAATTGTTATTCCAGCCTTGTTGTCGTTCGAAACCACCGAAGCATTGAGTGTGGTGTTTACATCGGCTTTCTTCATTCCTATTAGCGTGGTGGTGTTACCGAGCGAAAGACTATTGAACTGTGGTTCGCGTGTAAGGATGTTTATTGTTCCTGCTACAGCGTTTGAACCGAAAATTGCCGAGCCACCACCGCGGATAACTTCCACTTTTTCAATCATGTTTACAGGAAGTTGCTCGAGACCATAAACTTGTGACAATGCGCTACTTACAGCCCTGCCATCGATAAGTATCTGAGAATAAGAACCTTCGAGTCCGTTTATGCGCACCTGTTGGAATCCGCAATTTTGACAGTTGGTTTCCAGTCTCAATCCGGGTTGGAAGTTAAGCCCTTCGGCAAGGCATACCGAGTTTGTGTTTTCAAAAGTCTTTGGCGATATTACGCCAACAACCACTGGAGCTTCCGTTCGGCTCGTCTGGTTCTTGTTTGCCGAAACCACGACGTCGTTGAGCATTATGGCATCTTCTTCTATTTCAAAGTTAAGCTCAACCATTTTTCCTTTTTCCAAATCAACGACTTTTTCCTCTGGCATATAGCCGATGCTTTGTGCAACAATGGTAAGTTTTCCTGTTGGCAGGTTGTTGAGGTGGAAATGTCCTGTAGCATCTGTAGCCGTCCCTATGGCTGTGCCTTTCACCATTATGTTTATGTATGGCAAGTGTTCGCCACTCTGCTTGTCAACTACATGGCCGAAAATGTTTGCATCGGTCTTTTTGTCGGTCTGTGCCATAAGGCATATACCTATAGTTAGCATTACTGCTAACAATATATATTTTTTCATTTTGTGCTTTTTTGTGTGAATATTATTGTTCTATTGTGCTTTTTACGAGAGAATTGTCTCGCATGGCGGGTCGCGGGGACGTGAAAACAATAGCTTTTCGTTTCTTGGGAGGCTTTGGGTGTATGCCTTGGGAACGAAGAGGGTGGGTGTTAGAAAGATTTGCGGAAAGTCTTGAGTTTCGTTTCCGATTAAAGGGCAATTTGCTAGATATGCGATGAGGTTTATTTCATCGTCGCTGTGTTGGTGTTTTTCGGAAGAGAAAGGGTTGTACGGATGGGAATGTACGATTGTAATGCCTCTAATAATGTGACTATGAGGGAATATCGTATTGCTAAGGAACATTCCTATGAACAATGTCAAAAACAATGCGCATAATATTTTCCGTAACTTTTCCATGTCCTATAATTGCGGTGCAAATATCGGTTTTATGTTGCCAATGTGCAATACCAATATGTTAGGAAAAATATAAATTTATGTCTGCGACATACTCATATTATCTATTTTTTAATCTCTAGAATATTTTATTGCGACAAGAAATAATAGTAATGTTAAATGTAAGTGATTGTGAACAAGAGATTTGCCTGCTATGCTAAAAATATTCAAAAAAAGTTTTGTGGGTTTGTAATAAAGCATTACCTTTGCACTCGCAAAATCAGCTAAGCGGTCCGTAGCTCAGTTGGTAGAGCACCTGACTCTTAATCAGGGTGTCGAGGGTTCGATCCCCTCCGGACCGACAAAATCCCGCAACAGCGGGATTTTTTGTTATATGTCCCTCAATGTTTAAAATCTGATTATCTTTGTGTCAAATTTAGATTAGTTATGGCTACATTTCTTTTCGATAATATTATATTTGGTCCGGTAAAGTCCAGAAGATTAGGCAATTCGTTGGGGGTGAACCTGTTGCCTACAAATGCAAAATTTTGTACTTTCAATTGCGTATATTGCGAGTGCGGTTGGAACAGCAAGGGGGTGAAGATTGAACTTCCGAGGCTTGGCGATATTGTCCCAGCAATGGAAAAGTATTTCTCCGAAAATACACAACCACTTGATGTTATTACTTTTGCAGGTAATGGTGAACCGACAATTAATCCCGACTTTCCCGAAATTGTTGCCGAAACTGTTCGTTTGCGTGACAAATACATGTCCAATGTTAAGATTTCGGTTCTTACAAATGCATCAAACTTGAAAAACGAAAAGGTTGTGGCTGCCCTCAAGATGATTGATGAACCGATTCTGAAGATCGATACTTTCGTGCAGCCTGATTTTGAATTGATTAACCAGCCAACCACAAAACTTTCTATTGTTGCCATTGTTGATGATATTTCACGCAATTTTGAGCATCCGATTATACAGACAATGTTCATGCGAGGCAACATAAATGGCAAGTTTTTCGATAATACTACAGCCCAATCCCTTGGATTGTATTATGATACGCTCCAACGTCTTAATCCTTCGATGGTTATGGTGTACTCAATTGCACGCGAAACTCCGCTTTCTGGATTGCAGAAGGTAGCGCCAGAAGAACTCGAAAAAATTGGCGAGAGTATTAGAAATTTAGGTTTTCAAGTACTTGTAACTCCGTAATTTGAAAGCAGGATCGAAGATACTTGTAGCGCCTCTCGATTGGGGGCTAGGTCATGCCTCGCGGTGTGTGCCTCTTGTGCAATTCCTTGTAGAACATGGTTTCGAAGTGATAATTGGCGGCAGTGGAGATTCGCTTGCCTATATGATTGCTCGCTTTCCCGAGTTGGTTTCTGTGGAATTGCCATCGGCAAGAATGAATTACGGCCGACGGGGGATGATTTCTCTTCCTTTTATGTTCTCTATGTTTCGCTTTGCATTGAATATTCGTAAAGAACATAAAGCATTGGAAAAGATAATTGCCAAACATTCAGTTGATTATGTTTTTTCTGACAACAGATTGGGTTTATACTCCGATTCTGTACCTTCGTTCTATATGACACACCAGCTCAATTTCGACAATGGCTTTTTGAATCGATTGCCAGCACGAATGATGAGGCGTTTGCATTTTCGCTATATAAATAAATATAGGTGTTGTTTTGTGCCTGATGCCGAAGGCGAGTTGTCACTGTCGGGAATCTTGTCGAAAACTGAAATGGAAGTTGGACATTTGGGGCCTCTTTCTCGTTTTTTGGGAAAAATGCCGCAGAAAATAGACGGCAATTTCGACCTGTTGTTATTGTCTGGTATTGAGCCCCAGCGCACTTTGCTCGAAAGAGTTTTCGTCAAGAAATATTCGGCAATGCCTACTTCGCGGTTGCAGATAATAAGAGGTGTGGTTGGAGAAACTGAACTATCGCTGCCGTCAAACATTTCTTGTGAAAACAATCCGTCTGATGATAGGATAGCATCGCTTATAGTATCGGCTCGATGCATTTTTTGCCGTAGCGGTTATAGTACGTTGTGCGATCTTGCTGCTCTTGGTCGGCGAGCTGTGCTTGTGCCTACACCGCGTCAACCCGAGCAGGAATATCTGGCAGAGCGGTTCTGTGAGAAGTTCGGGTTCGTAACACTTGCTCAAGGAGATTTGCCGCAGGTAAATTTTTCTAACATATCATACGATTCTGTGTGGAAATACGATTACCTTTGTACGATTAATGAATTATTGAAATGAAAGTTTGTGGTTTTACATTCATTCGCAATGCGATAAAGTATGATTATCCTGTAGTTGAGGCAATTACATCAATTCTTCCTTTGTGTGACAAGTTTGTTGTCGCAGTTGGAAATTCGGATGATGGTACTCGTGAATTGATAGAGAAGATTTGTCCCGAAAAGATAGAAATCATTGATACAGTGTGGGATGATTCGCTTCGCGAAGGGGGCAAAGTGCTCGCAGTTGAAACCAACAAGGCTTTTCGTGCTATCGACGATAGTTTCGATTGGTGTTTCTATATTCAGGGCGACGAGGTTGTTCACGAGATGTATCTGCCAGCGATAAAGACTGCGATGGAACAAAATCTTGACGATGCCAGAATTGATGGGCTACTTTTCAAGTACATGCATTTTTATGGCTCTTACGATTATGTAGGAACTTCGTTCCATTGGTACAGAAACGAAATAAGGATTGTTCGCAACAACAAGAATATATATTCTTTCCGTGACGCTCAGGGCTTCCGTAAGGACGATGACAAAAAGCTAAATGTTAAGCCGATTGATGCGTACGTATATCATTATGGTTGGGTGAAAGACCCGTTTGCCATGCAGCGCAAGCAGGAGGACTTCAATAAGTTGTGGCATGATGAAAAGTGGATAGAGGAGAACGTGCAGAAAGCCGATCAGTTCGACTATTCTAATATTGATTCGTTGCGCAAGTTCGATGGCACTCATCCGCAGGTCATGCTCGATAGGATTGCCCGTCTCAACTGGAAGTTCGATTACGACCTTTCCTGCAATCGGACAAGTTTCAAGGATAAGCTAAAGGCTTTCTTTGAGAAATTAGGTTTACACGTAGGACAGTATCGCAATTACATTATTGTAAAGTAGTAATGTATGTGAAAAATAAAAAGGCTCGGATTTTCCGAGCCTTTTTTATGTGTGATTTTGTTTCGCTTATTTTCTTGGTTCCATAGTGATGTTTTCAAAACCAATTGTCTGATATGCTTCAGCTGAGCTATTGTTGCTTCTCAAGTGGAATGTGTTGATATCCTGATGGAGCTTAATTTCCTTGTTGCGAAGTTCTACAATCTGGTATATAATACTCATTTCGCCATTAGCATAACTATCGCTTATGGTGCTTGATGATAAGAGGTGAGGAAGAGTTGCTCCACCTTCGTCATCGCTTGAAATTATCTCCCATTCTTTTGTTGTGGTCTTTTGTGATTCAATTATAAACGAAATTCTTTCCTTGTTTTTGTAATCGTTGTCAATTCCTCCCACGAATTCCCATTTGCCAATCATTTCTTCAGAAACTTCGGTTCTGAGGATTGTTGATTGGTCGTCATCTTCGCTTGATTGGTCTTCGTCGAATTCATACTTATATACCATCTTGGCATTTCCGTTCTTGTCGAAGGTAAATGTGTATGCGCCTTCTTCCTGTCCTGCGTCTTTAGCGATTTTGCCTGACAAGGTTCTGGTACTATCTGAACTCGGAATTGTTATAACTTGTTTCCAAGAATCACCTTCTACTGTTGTTACGATATTTGTGCTTATGTTATTTTCTTTTTTTAGAATCTCGGAGGTGAAATGTGTTACTGTCCAATTACCACAAAGTCTAGCTTTCCTGCTGCGGAACGACAAAAATGGGTCTTCATCACCGACTTTACCACAACCTGAGAATACTAACGGAAGTGCCAACATTAAGATGGCAATCATATAACCCAATAATTTTTTTGTATTCATACTTTACAATTCTAAATAAGACTTCTAATGATACAGACGGCAAAGTAAACACAAATATTTTTATTAACAAAATTTTTTTGCCCTTTTTTTTGTGAAAAAATAATAAAGGTTTTATTGTTACGTTAATGTCCCTATTCGGAAAAATAGCATTAACTTTGTGCCATAACAAAATGAATAGCTATGATTATTGATACTAAGGAGATTTCGTCGCGGATAAAGCTCGGTTATATGTTGGTAATACTGGTGCTTGTGGCTGTTGTTGTGCTTGACCTTATTTATACATGGGTGCCAAAGCATATACTCGACTATACATGTATCGGATTGTTTGTGCTTCTTGAGGTTTATCTTTTTGCAAAAAAGTTCAACTACATTTATTATAATTCTGATGGTTTCAAGATAATATTGAAATACACGTCGTTAGGCTTGTTTTCGGCTGGAAACTTTAAACTGGAGATTCCTAAGAAGGATTTTGTCAGCATTGAATTGGAAAAGTCGCATATGGGTCTGCGCAAAATGGTTGTAATATATGTGAGAACGCCAAATGGAACTGCTAAGTTCAAACCGATAAGCGTTTCTGTAATGTCGGCTACCGAACTGCAAGATATGATGTCGGACCTTGAGGCTCTTAAAAGATAGTCATGCTTGACGACGACAGACTTTACGACGTCGCCGTTACGTTCGTTCATGGAATAGGCGACATCAATGCCAAGAAATTGATTTCCTATTTTGGCTCAGCTAAGAATATGTTTCATTCTTCGTTCAAGCAGCTGCAGTCGGTGCAGGGGATTGGCGAAGTTGTGGCATCGCGCTTGTATTCCAGTTTTGAGTCTGCTCTTGTCGCCGCCGAGGAGGAGCTGAAGTATTTATATGCCAACGATATAGGTTTTGTTTCATTTGCCGATGTGGCTTATCCAGAGCGGTTGCGTGAGTGTGCCGATTCTCCGTCTGTCTTATATTATAAAGGTATGCCCGATTTTACGGCAAAGCATATTGTCAGCATAGTGGGTACCCGTAACGCTACAAAATACGGTGTCGAGTTCTGCAATGAGTTTGTTGCAGAACTAGCAAACAGATACCCAGATGCGGTTGTAGTAAGCGGTCTTGCTTATGGCATTGATGTGGCAGCTCACAAGGCAGCTCTGAAAAATAATTTGAAAACATGGGCGGTGCTGGGACATAGCCTTGAAACAATATATCCGTCGTTACATAAGAAGGTCGCCGACAAAATAGTTGAGTGCGATGGTGCCTTGATTTCGGATTTTCCTCATGGAACAAAGATAGATCCGTCAAATTTTGTGAAGCGAAACAGAATAGTCGCTGGGTTGTGCGATGCCTTGCTTGTGGTGGAGTCTGGCGAGAAAGGCGGTTCAATTATCACAGCCAATATCGCAAATAACTATAACAAAGATGTGTTTGCATTGCCAGGAAATGTGACATCGACTTATAGCCGTGGTTGCAATAAACTGATAAAGACCAATCGAGCGAACCTATGTGAGTCGTTCGACGATTTTGAGTATATAATGAACTGGACGTCAAAGTCGCAGAGCAAAATGCCTACGCTCGATTTTCAGTTTGAGTTGACCGACGATGAGAGAAAAGTAACTGATGTGCTTTCTAAGTACGAGTTCCTGGATATCGACAACCTGCGCCGTCAGACCGAAACTACGCCCAACGAGTTGAGCCTTATATTGTTGCAACTAGAAATGAAAGGGGCAATAGTGTCGCTGCCCGGTAAAATTTTCTCATTAAAGCGATAGTAATCATGCTTATAGATACACATTCGCATATTTATTCCGAGGAGTTCGACGACGATAGGTCTGATGCTCTTAAGAGGGCTAAGGAGGCAGGTGTCGGGAAGATAATTCTGCCCAATATCGACAGTTCTTCGATAGAAAGGCTTTCGGCATTAGCTATAACCGATACAAATTATTTCTATGTGGCGAATGGTTTGCATCCCACGTCGGTAAATGCCGATTTCAAGAGAGAACTCGATGCTGTTTTTTCTGAATCAACATTCGATTCATTGCCCAATATCGTGGCAATAGGGGAGATTGGCATGGACCTGTATTGGGACGACACTTATCTGAAAGAACAGATGGAAGTTTTTGATTATCAGTTGTCGTATGCCAAGGATAAGAACTTCCCAGTTATCATTCATTGCCGAAATGCTTTTTCGAATATAATGGATGTCATGTCGGCTTACAAAGATAGTGGACTTACTGGTGTATTTCATTGTTTCTCGGAGGATTATGAGGCGGCAAATCGTGTCATTGGCATGGGTTTTTATATAGGTGTAGGAGGGGTGCTTACCTACAAGAAATCGACTTTGCCGGAGGTGGTGGCAAAAGTTCCGCTTGCGAGCATTCTTCTCGAGACCGATTCTCCTTATCTCGCCCCAGTCCCACATAGGGGAAAGCGCAACGAGCCGGCTTTTGTGTCGTGTGTTGCCGAAAAATTGTCGTCGCTTTTGGAACTCGACTATGGTAAAGTTTGTGAAATCACATCTGAAAATGCGAAAAAACTTTTTAGGATTGCACAGTAGTATATGTTTGTTTGTCAAAATGTTGCATGGTAATTTTGCAATAGAAAGCACAATCTTTGCAAAAAAACATGAAAAAAAATGATTAAAAATTTTTATTTCACTTAAATAATTCATTACTTTGCAAGTCCTTTTTGGGCGCACTGGAGAGATGGCCGAGCGGTTGAAGGCGCACGCCTGGAAAGTGTGTATGCGGCGTGAAGCCGTATCGTGGGTTCGAATCCCACTCTCTCCGCCAGATTGGGATTGAACGTTTAATTGAACATTGAATAAATAAAATAGGTATAAATAAGAATTAGAATTAAATTAATTAAAAACAGAATTTAGTCATGAAAAAGTTAATCTCGTTACTTACATTGGCAGGTTTGCTGACTTTTGCAACCGCTACATTTGCACAAGACGAAAAGACAGAAGAGCAGGCTGCTCCGGCACAAACCGAAGTTGCACAGGATGAACCTGTAGCAGGCGATGAAACTGTTCCTGAAGCAACAGAAGAAAAGCCGTTCCACCAGCAGTTGAAGATTAAGATCATCGAAGGTGGTCCTATATTTATGGGATTCTTGCTTGTAGCTTTGATTCTCGGTTTGGCTATCGCTTTCGAAAGAATCATCTACTTGAACCTTGCTACTGTAAATACAAAGAAGTTGTTGACTAAGATAGAGAACGCATTGAACGAAGGCGGTGTTGACGCAGCAATGGATGTTTGCCGCAATACTCGTGGTCCTGTAGCTAGCATCTTCTATCAGGGTCTTTCAAGATACCCGGATGGCATCGACATGGTTGAAAAGTCGGTTGTTTCTTATGGTTCTGTACAGATGGGTCAGATGGAAAAGGGTTTGACTTGGATTTCATTGTTCATCGCACTTCTTCCTATGTTGGGATTCATGGGTACGGTTATCGGTATGATCGGCGCATTCGACGCTATCGAGGCTGCTGGTGATATCAACCCTGCAGTTGTTGCTGGTGGTATCAAGGTCGCTCTTATCACAACCGTAGGCGGTTTGATCGGTGCTATGATCCTTCAGGTGTTCTACAACTATATCCTTGGTAAGATCGATACATTGGTTAACACAATGGAAGATGCATCGATTTCACTCGTTGATATCCTTGTAGATTACGAAAGAAAGGCTAATAATTAATTGTCGTCAATTAAAAAATTACAGAGATGTTAGAGAAAATAGTTAAAATATTAGGTTGGGTCGTAT
Source organism: Bacteroidales bacterium UBA1184 (assembly GCA_002310235.1). GTDB lineage: Bacteria > Bacteroidota > Bacteroidia > Bacteroidales > ML635J-15 > Bact-19. The sequence goes on along the minus strand of DBYO01000035.1, from coordinate 22,297 downwards.
TAGGAGCGGCTGCAGTTATATCTGTGCTGTTCTTTGTACTGCCAGGCGAGGCGTCTGAGATGCAGGCAGCCATGGATGCTCTTGATGGAGCAACTGGCGCCGAGAAAATTGAAGGCGTTGATGCGGCAGCGACCAATTGGGGCGGCTTTATAATGTACGCCTGCGAATTTTTGGCACTATTATGCGCTGCAATGTTTGTTGTTTTTGAAATTGGCGGTGTAGTAGCTGACGGTATTGCTTCTCCTAAGTCGTTGATAAAGCCTGCTATCGTTTTGGTGGCAATAGCTGTTGTTGTTATCATTTCATGGTCATTGGCAGATGGTATTGCTCCTAATACAATAGGTATCCAAAAAGCCGGTTATGTGCCAGGTGAAGCCTCCAGTGACATCAAGCTGGCTGAAGCTGGTCTGTGGATGACTTACATTGCTGGTGCAGCAGCTATTTTGGCCCTTATTTATGGTGCCGTATCAAGATTGTGGAAGTAATTGTTAATTTTTAAAAGGGTATTATTATGGCAAAAAGATCAACCCCGGAAATTAACGCAAGTTCCATGGCGGATATCGCTTTCTTGTTGCTTATTTTCTTCCTAGTGACGACTACTATGGATGTCGATACCGGTATCCAGCGCCAGTTGCCACCTATCCCGGAGAATAAGGACCAGAAGACCGATGCAGAGGTCAACAAGCGTAACGCTTACTTGGTACAGGTTAACTCAAGGGGAAACATAGTTGTAAATGGCGAATGGGTGAATAATCTCGAAGACCTTCGCGAAGATGCAAAGAGATTCATCAATTGCGATAGAGACGACGATCCTACGCTTCCCGAGATGGAGGAAATAACTGTAGAAGGAATAAAAGGTACAGTTAAGACATCGAAGGGTATTATATCCCTGCAGAACGACCGTGGTACTACTTATGGTCGGTATATCGAAGTTCAGAACGAATTGGTTGCAGCTTACAATGAGATACGTAACGAGGCCTCCAAAAAGTACTTCAATAAGCCATACGATGAGCTTAGCGATGAACAACAGGGAGCTATCAGAAAGATTTATCCTCAGCGTATCTCCGAAGCAGAACCTAAAAATTATGGAGGAAAAGAATAATGGCTGTAATGGGAAAAAAGAAAAAGAAAACCTTAGGTGCTATTTCTACAGCATCTTTGCCCGATATCGTATTCATGATCCTTTTCTTCTTCATGGTTTCTACTACCATGCGTGAAGTCGAACTTATGATCGAACTCAAAGGTTCCGACTTACCGACTGCAACCGAAATCAAGAAGCTTGAAAAGAAGTCGCTGGTAAGCTACATATATGTTGGTAAACCATTGCAGCAGTACCAGAAGATATACGGTACCGAACCAAAGATCCAGTTGAACTCTTCTTTCGCCGAATTGTCGGATATATACGAGTACATACTCGCCGAACGTGCTGAAAGAGACGAAGCTGAAGTTCCATTCATGACTACTTCACTAAAGGTTCACAAGGATACAAAAATGGGTATCATAACCGATATCAAGCAGGAATTAAGAAAAGCAAGTGCATTGAAGATTAATTACTCTGCACGCCAGGATATGGGTTATTAAATCTAATCTCATATCGAAAAATATAAGGGACTGAATTTTCAGTCCCTTTTTTTGTTATGAAAAATTTTTTTATATCTTTGCAAGTTGTAAAATGTGTATTGTGCTTTGTGAAAAATTTTTTTTCACAGTTAGGCAACCCTATGGCATTTTATGCGTTTTACTATTGAATTAAAATTTCTGAAACATGAAAAAAATATTGATATCGCTTATTTCTCTTGTTGTTGTGGCAAATGTTTTTGCACAACAACAGGCAAGTGTTGTACCCGACAACAAACTGTATTCAAAATTCCAGACCGAGGATATTAATAATATGCTCAGTTTGTCTCCACAAGAGATCGAATACTGGAATTGGTTTGCTAATAACGGTTTTGTTGTTAAAAAATCAGGTATAGATGAGGCTCAGAAATACCCGTTTTTGAGATTTTTCGACAAGGATACAAAAGAAGCAGGCGAAATTGAGGTGGCTTACGATGAAGCTAGCTTCAATATTATGGCATACGATTTCGATATAAAAATGGATAAATCAACAGTGTATAGGATAGGAGATACAGGATATGTGGTTTGCGTGTACTCTTCTTCGAAACTTGCTGATAAATACAATAAATACTTAGGAAGATGAAAAAGATTATATACATATTATTGTCAACCTTGTTCCTGTTGTACGGTTTTGAGACAATGGCGCAGACCTACAATCTTAATAGTACAACCAATGGTAGAACGGTAACTACCTGTAATGCAACATTGTACGATTCTGGAGGTCCTAACGGCAACTATTCAACCAGTGAGACTTATACTATTACGTTCTGTTCCGAAATTCCTAATGCACCAGTTATTGCAGAAATAGTGTATTTGAATACAGAAAGTGTAAGCTATGACTATTTAAAGTTTTATGATGGTCCGAATACAGGAGGTACTCTTTTAGCTACGGTAGGTGGAACTACTATTCCTGCTGACCAACCTTACTCATCAACTCCGGGTAACTGTCTTACAATATATTGGCGCAGCGATGGTTCTGTTATTAGCTCAGGATTCCAGATAAATATTTCATGTGGTGTTCCTTGTCAGGATTTTACTGTTAGTATTACACCCGAGGCTGAATATAGCGTTGCCGAAGAGGCTTACTTGGGTTGTTCTGGCGGTATAGTTTCTTCTGAAGTAATTTTCAACCACAACGATGAAAATTATCACCAGTCGGCTGAAACAGCGACATATACATGGAATGCTCTTAGCGATCAGGGAAATCAAGTTTTCGAAGGTGTTGGCTTGTGGGAACTTGCCGAACCTCTTGCTCCTGGCGCTTATTTTTACTCTTTGAGGGTTACCGATAATATCGGATGTACAGCGGTTTCTAACACTGTGACTGTATATATTTCTGTACCGCCAACATTTACAGGTACTACCGTCACGCCCGAAGTTTGCCCAGGTCAGGATGTGCAACTCACAGGTGTTGTTGTTCCTCCCGATGAGTGGCAGATGACTATTCAAGAGGTAAACTACGAGCAGCATTGCTTCGACGATGAGCATGAGGACCAAGAGCAGGTGAGTTGTTTCTATTATACAGAATTTGCTCCTGGACAGGTCATCCAGTCTGCAAACGATATAGAATCAATCGGTATGCAAATGGAGCATTCGTGGATGGGTGACCTTGATATATTGATCCAGTGTCCTAGCGGTCAACGTGTTACATTGTTTACTCAGTCTTGTGGCGGAGGATACTTCGGAGAGGCTGTCGATTATGATGATGTAGGTACCAACTCCTGTCTCGACGGAGATCAGTGGGTAGGTGTAGGATATGACTATTATTGGTCAATGAGTAACAATAATGGACTAATGTCGGCAAACTGTCCTAGTTATAGTAATCCTTTGCCATCTGGATACTATCAGCCAGTTGATAACTTCAGCAATTTAATAGGTTGTCCAATCAATGGCGAATGGTGTATTATATTTATCGACTACCTTCCAGCCGATGATGGAACCGTGTTCCTGACAGAGTTTCACTTTGCCGATTACCTTATTCCGTCCGCAGATAGTGTGATTTCGTTCCAGAACACCTACGATGATCAGTTGTGGTGGGAAGGTTCAGAGGTGGCAAACGAGGGCCTTGCTGCAAATAATATTGCAAATCCGACAACACCGGGTCAGACGGCTTATACTTTTTCGGCTACCGATAATTTTGGTTGTACTTACGATACTACATTGTATGTTACAGTGCTGGAATACGAAAATGTCAACTGCTGTATTCGCCCCACACCTACAATTGCTAGCATCCCCGACCTGATTTGTACTAACAGGACAAACCTCTCTGCTCAGAACGTGCCGAACGGAAATACGGGAGAGTGGACAGTTGTAGCATATCCAAATGGCGATGATGTGAATAATTCCGCAACGTTTAACAATCCTAATTCTCCTAATACCCAAGTAACCGTAAATGGATGGGGTACATATACTTTCCGTTGGACAGAAAAGTATTTGGGACGTGACGATTGTGTTGATGTAGCAGAAGTGACAACGACTTTCCAGCAGCAACCTACAAATACGTTTACATATACTCCTATTTCATGCTTTGGAGACGAAACTTCTATTACCTACATTGGAAACATGGATGCCAATGCCAACTTCACATGGAGCTTCGAAGGTGCTTTTGTTCAACAGGGAGCAACTCCGTTAGGACCACATCAAGTGTCATGGCAGACTGCTGGTACTCATGGTGTTACCCTTACTGTAGAAAATAATGGATGTATAACTTCCGATACATTGGTGTCGATATTGAATCCCGAACAGCTTGTAATTGATTCTATTACTGTGGTTGACGATCCTTGTTATCATAGTAATGGCGGTTCGGCAGTTGTCGTACACCATGGAGGAACTGCTCCTATTACATATTCATGGGCTGCTCCAGGAACAGAACTTTTGAATGCTGGTGCTGGTAATTATACACTTACAATTACCGATGCAAACGGATGTACCGATCAGCATAACTATGTAATCAGCGAGCCGCTAGAATTGGTTATACAGACAGTAACATCAACCAACCTTACTTGTTATGGGTCGCAGGATGGAACAATATCAGTATTTGCTGGTGGTGGTACTGGAGAATTGCGTTACATGTGGGCTGATATGGGGCTAGGTGCGCCTGATAGAGTTGGATTGTCGGCTGGCGAATATTACCTGACAGTTGTCGATGAAAATAATTGTAGCGACGAAAGGTTTGTCGCTCTTACACAGCCAGAGCGTTTGTTTATTACAATGACAACCGACTATGCCGTGTGTGAGGGTGAGCCAACTCCTGTGAGAGTGGATGCTTTTGGCGGAACTACTCCATACCGTTATAATTGGAATACTGGTTCTGGCGATTTCGAAGCAAATGCCGAAATTTCCAACTTCTTGACGACAACAACACATTACACAGCTTATGTCAGAGATGATCATAACTGTGTAAGCAATGTCGAGACAATGACTGTGACTGTTAGTCCCAAAATGGTTATCGATAGCATAATGCTTAGACAGATTAAGTGTTATGGTCATTGCGACGGTCGTGCCGAGTTGGCTCTAAGAGGCGGTTTGCCACCTTTACAGTACACGTGGCCGTCCGACACCTATATATATGATGGAATATGCAGTGGCGCTTATACTGTTACAGTCAGCGATCTTATCGGATGTTCGGTTATTGGTAGCTTTGTTATCACTCAGCCAGTTGATTTTATAATTTCAAGGTCGATGGACTCTGTATCGTGCAACGGTGGTAACGATGGCGAAGCCCGTATATTTGTCGATGGTGCAACTCCTCCATATACATACTTGTGGCCTAATGGAAATACAACCGATATATTCACTGCTTCTGCTGGTGCATATAACGTTACTGTCCACGATAGCAATGGATGCCGTTATACTGAAGAGTTTGTAATTCCAGAACCCGAACCTCTGGTTGCATTGCCAATAGATAATCGGACTATATGCAAGGGACAGTCGGCGTTTCTTACTACAGCTGTAACAGGCGGTTCCCCATATTACGATTATAGATGGTCGGGGTCGGATAGCGTGTTGTACAACGGCACAATGTACGAAGTGGCACCGAAGGAGACCTCTACATATACGCTTACGGTTTACGATTCGCATGGATGTTCTATCGAAATGGCTCCGGTAACTGTTACCGTAAATCCCGATCTGCGTATCGCTTCTGTACTTACTAGCTACGACACAATATGCCGTGGCGACGAGGCTTTGATATATGTTGAGGCTGATGGTGGTAACGGTGGACCATATACATTAACATTGCAGGATGGCAGAGTTGTGCCTTCTCCATTCACGGTACGCCCCGATTCTACCACAATGTTCTACATTTCGCTGTCAGATATGTGTGGAACACCTTCTGTAACAGATTCTATAGAGATATTTGTACATGGCTATCCTGATGAATTGTTTACTGCTACTAATGTTGAAGGTTGTGCACCTCTTACAGTTTCGTTCACTCCGTTGACCCTTGAAGGTTCTCAATATATGTGGCAGTTTGGCGACAACGATTATGCGGAGGAGAATGTTGTTGACCATACATATAGTAAACCTGGTACTTATGATGTTACAATGAGAGTACAGAGTGAGTATGGTTGTGAGATTGAAAAGACTGTTCCCGACATGGTACATGTATATCCTCGTCCAAGGGCATTGTTTGATGCCGATATGCAGTCTGTATCGGTATTGTCGGCAGAGGTTTTGTTTGTCAATAGGTCAATTGATGCAAATAGATATTTCTGGTTCTTTGGCGACCAGGATAGTTCTACATACGAGAGCCCAAGACATACCTACTCCGAAATGGGTGAGTATGAAGTTATTCTCGTTGCACAGAGCGACCATTATTGTACCGATACTACCTCTAGGTTTATAACAGTTTACAACCAGTTCTCATTCTATGCACCAACTAGTTTTACACCTAATGGCGATGGTTTGAACGATTGCTTCCGCATCTGTGGAAACGGTATAACAAACAATAACTTCTTGCTTACTGTATATGACCGTTGGGGCGAATTGGTTTTCAGAACTACGCGTTTCGATCCGTCGGCTAGTTGCGATGCTTGTTCCGATGGGGCGTGGGATGGTACCGATATGGGTAGCAAGAGAAAGGGAGATAAGGTTCTTGAAAATGGTATATACCAGTGGTATTGCCAGTTCGAAGATGTATATGGTATCTCGCATAGAGAGCAGGGAACTGTAAACATGGTTCGATAATTAATAATCAATAAGCATAAAAAAAGCCGCACGAAAGCGGCTTTTTTTTGTTTGCATGAAATTTCTTACTTGTTAAGTCTGAATCTTTCGTTTCCGTTCTCGAAGTAGTCAACGATCTGGTTGATTGCTGCGATACCTGCGTTAACGTTTGCTTCTTCGGTCTGAGCGCCAAGTTTCTTCGGTGTGAAGAATACGCGGTCAGCGTAGTTTTCTCTGAGTTCAGCTGCGCATTCTGGAGCAACGTCTGCCATGTACTTGAAGTCTGGTCTTTCTGCAAGAACCTTCTTGAGGTCGTCTTCGTCGATGACTTCCTTGCGGGCAGTGTTGATGAGGGTTGCACCCTTAGGCATCTTACCGATTTTGCTCATGTTGATTGACTTCTTTGTTTCGTCGTTAGCCGGGCAGTGGAGCGAGATGTAGTGGCAGGTGCCAAACAGGTCGTCGAGGTTGGTGCACTGCTTTGCGCCAGTCGATTCAATTTGTTCCTTTGTGAGGAATGGGTCGTATGCAACTACTTCCATGCCGAATCCCATAGCGTACTTTCCGAGGAGGCGGCCAACGTTTCCGTAACCGTAGATACCGAGTTTCTTTCCGTGGATTTCCGAACCCGACTTGCCATTGTAGTTGTTTCTTGCTGCCATAATCATAAGACCGATAGCAAGTTCTGCAACTGCATTCGAGTTCTGACCAGGAGTGTTCATTGCAACTACATTGCAAGCGGTTGCTGCATTGAGGTCGATGTTGTCGAAACCTGCACCAGCCCTAACGATAATCTTCAGGTTCTTACCAGCTTCGATAACTTCCTTGTCTGCAACATCGCTTCTGATAATCATTGCGTCAACATTAGCTACAGCAGCCAAAAGTTTGTCCTTGGTTCCGTACTTTTCAAGTAAAATAACTTCGTATCCAGCGGCTTTTGCCTTTGCCTGGATGCCGTCAACTGCTTCTTTAGCAAACGGTTTGTCGGTTGCTACTAAAACCTTTTTCATTTCAATCTTGTGTTTTAAAATTTTATTATTGTTCTGCTTTTAAAGTTCGGCAAAGATAAGTAATATTTACAATTTGAGATTATGATTTTATATTTATTATTTTTTAGGGTTTAATGGATAATGAGTTAATTATTAAGTATTTAAATTTTTAATCCACAAACCTCCTGTCATTATTTGTAATACCTAAATTGGTTAAGAGATTACAGGCACATATTTTTTTCTGTTCCCTGTTCCGCATTATCGTGAAATAATAATTTTCTGTGTGGATATATAGCGGCAAATCATAAAAAATATTGTATATTTGAGGCTCATTTATGTTAGGTGTTTATGAAGAGAGCTTTACTTTTAATGTCGATATTATCCATTGTCGTGTTTGCGATTGTTGGTTGTCGCAAGGATCCGTTGGATTATGGTAATGTAGGAGTGCTTAACCTCGGTTTGAAGCGCGACTGTCAGTTCGCCAATAAGGCGGCAATCGAATCGTTTGATGCTCGTGTTACAATTTACTATAGCACTGAGGATACCATAGGCTATAACTGCCGTTTTCTCGATGCCGATGGTGACGGACTGTTCTCTAACGACCTGGCGCATTCGGAGATCATATATGTACGTCGTGAAGTAGGCTTCTGGGTTGGCGTGTCGGCTGTGATACAGGGCGATACGCTGTCAGGAATGTCAGATCCGACCCGTCTGCTGTATTTGTCGGGAGAAAATTCTGCGCTTGATGTCGAAATAGTGCTCTCGTCTGGCTACCCGCGTATTATCGTGAATTCTGATCTCGAAATTAACGGTGGAAGCATTCTGCTTTACGGCGAAGTTATAGAAGGAACCGAAAGCTTGGAACAATATGCATTTGCTCTGAAACGCGGGCAGTTGAGCGAGGAAGAAAAACGCTTCTGGGCAAAGCGTATCCTTACAGAGTCCGATATTCAGCAGCTGGATGGGAATGACGATTATTTGTTATATGACGCAGAACCATCAGATAATAACCCCAATATATTTGTGGCCCGATTGTATGCACAGGAACTCGATTCTGCCGAATATTCGGTTGTGGCACTTGCAACTTTGCGTATGGATGATGGCGATTCTGTGCCAACTGTTGTACATAGTCCTGTGGTGAGTATGACGATTCCAGGTAATGGTACGCTTATAGGGGATTATGTTTATCTGAACGAGCCTTCATGGAATGGCGACACAGTAACCCTGAGCGCCTATTATGCAGGAAATTCGGAATTGTACGAATGTGGTTTTGTGTATGGCGGTAGCGATTCTCAGCTTACCGATACTTTAATGTGTCGCGAGACTAGTCAATTGTTCTCGTATGATTTGTACAACCTTGAGCAGACAACCTATTATTATAAGGCGTACGTAAAGACTCCCGATGGTTTGCTTGAGAGCGAAGTGGGACAGTTTACCAAGCCACATGCCTATAGCGATCCAACAGGCTATAAGGATGGCTATGGCTATGTCGATTTAGGTTTGCCAAGCGGCTTACTGTGGGCGTGCACCAATGTGGGCGCAAATATTCCTACCGAGTATGGCAATTATTACGCTTGGGGCGAAACTGAAACCAAGGATACATATGATTGGGAAACATATCAATATTGTGATGGCGGTGAACTAACGCTGACAAAGTATTGCAATGATGAAGGTTTCGGACTAAATGGTTATACAGATACGCTTACAACATTGGAGTCTAGTGATGATGCTGCTTCTGTTAATTGGGGCGGAAACTGGAGAATGCCTACACTGGACGAAATGCAGGAACTTGTTGACAATTGCGATACGACCTGGACAACCCAGAACGGTTTAAAAGGATTGTTGTTCACCAGCAGAACCAATGGCAATAGTATTTTCCTGCCCGCAGCAGGTTACCTTTACGATAACGATGACGACGGAGCCGATTTCAACGGTTACTACTGGACGAGTTCGCTTGACACAGAGTATACTAGCTTAGCTAAGTTCCTTGACTTCAGTTCGGGCGTTTGCAACATCACTGGCACCTTACGTAACAGCGGGTTCTCTGTGCGTCCTGTTTGCGTTCAGTCCAAGAAGAAGAGGAAATGATTGGTAATAAATAATTGACAAAAAAGAAGGCTAAAAGGTTTTATTCGACTTTTAGCCTTCTCTTCTTTGACCTTATAATTGTTGATTTTTTTTGAAGAATGCATATTGTAAAATATTTTTAAAAATTTGTTTGTGTGTGAAAAAATGTTAATTTTGACTGTTGAATATTATAAGTATTAGTTGAGTAAATTTTATAATATGAGTAAGAATAAGTTTGTTTATATAGTTGGTGTCGTAATCTTGGCGGTTGTGTCATTTGATTTGCATTCGCAGTCGTTGGAACGCGTGTCGTTTCCGCAGGTTGTAATCGGTAATGAAAATGTAACTGCCGTAGGGGGGACATCGTTTGGAATTTCGTTGAGCGGAGCAAATGGTTCGCTGACTATTACATCAGAATACGGTGAGGACGATTTTCATAGTGAGGTAAGTATAGAGGAAGGTCGAATAGTATTGGAGGACGGTATTTCTATTTATCCAAATCCTACAGACTATTTCGTGAATATTGTTATAGGTGATGTGGAAACATTTGAAGGAGACAAGTCTGTTGAAATATATGATGCTGGAGGACGCCTTGTGCTTTCCCGTCAAATAGCTGCTTTTGCTCCTGAAATTACAATTGATGTATCGCAGGTGCCGCAGGGCGTATATATAATACGCATAGGTAACGGAAGTGTAAAAATGATAAAAAGATAATAAGCCGTATGAGATATTTTGTAGCATTGATTTGTTTGTTGATATGGTCTAGTCTGCTCGCATTGGGGCAGGGTGTTCCGCAGGCCGTCAACTTTTCCATAACCATACGCGATGCATACGATGCTCCTATCGTAAATACAGCTGTCAATGTCCGTGTAACTTTGTTTTATGAAACAGATGTTGATAATCCCGAATATTGTGCTATATACCAGACTGTTACAGATTCTCGTGGTGATGCATTGTTTCGACTCGACCGCGATATGTTTGCGTATGGTTGCAATGGCGCTCCAAGCATTGATTTCGATGAAATATCATGGGTCGATGGTGCGTATTGGATGCAAATAGAATATCAGTCCGATATGGCAGAAGATTTTGTAGATTTGGGATATATTGAGCTATCAAGTGGATTTTATTCATTGGTTACTAATTATGCGTTTGTAGCTGAAAAGATTGATGGGCTCGGACTAGATGTGTCGACAGCAAGTGATGGCGACGTGCTAGTGTTTGACGGTGCTACTGGCAAATGGAAGCCTTTTCATTTTGAAATAGAAGGTGGAAGTACTGAGCAGGGAAATATTTTTACAGATGTGCGCGAGTTTGTGGATTTGGGTTTGCCGAGTGGAAATAAGTGGGCAACTTGCAATATCGGTGCTGGTGCGCCTGAGGAGCGTGGGAACTATTATGCTTGGGGCGAAACATCGAATAAGACTAACTACGAATTGAGTACTTATGCCTATTGCGAGGAAGCAAACAGCAATAATTTGACAAAATATTGCACATATCCAGAGTGGGGGTACAATGGCTTTATTGACAGTCTTAACTGGTTGGAACCGTCGGACGATGCTGCCACCGTAAATTGGGGCCCAAACTGGAGAACTCCTGCAGTAGCAGATTATTACGAACTGATGGCTTGCTGTACTTTTTCTGATGATACAGTGAATGGTGTTTATTGTAAGAGATTTACTGGAACAAATGGCAATAGCATATTTTTTCCAATAGCAGGATATTATTACAGAGATCATCTTGTTTTGTATTATGATGATGATTGGACTGAATATTGGACAAGCTCCCTTGATTATGATTATCCTTCTGACGCTTGGACTTTTCAATGGTATCCAGGTTATTGCCAAATAGCAAATGCGCGTTTGCGAGAAGAGGGTTACCCTGTGCGAGCAATATATGACCCAACTCACGGAGTTCGACCGATTCATAATGGTGTGCCAGGAGAAACTTTAGTCGATAGCCGCGATGGCAACGAATATGCTACCGTTACAATAGGAGAACAAACTTGGATGGCAGAAAATCTTCGTTACGAAGGCGATATTGCTTTGGGTACAAGTTCAAGTAATACAAGGGCATATAGGTATTATCCTGTCGGCGATGAAAATAATGTTCGTCGTTATGGTTATCTGTATAACTGGATAGCGGCTATGAATGGGGAATCAAGTTCCAATGCGGTGCCTAGCGGTGTGCAGGGGATTTGTCCCGAAGGCTGGCATCTGCCAAGCAATGCAGAATGGTCTATGTTACAGTTTGCAGTTGGAGGTCAAAATGTTGCTTCTCGACTTGCAAGCGCTTCCGAGGTATGGGAACAAGGGGTTTTAACTCAAGTCCCGGAATTTGGTTCTAGTGGATTTGATGCGTTGGCCGCGGGTGCTTTCGCTAGTAACTATGAAAATTATTGGCCATTGGGATACTCAATCGATTTCTGGTCGTCAACTGAGTTTAGCGATGACCGTGCTGGAGATTGGATTATAAGTTATGATAATGTGAATTTTGAAAAAGTGGATTATCCGAAAAATTATGGTTTTAGTGTGAGGTGTGTACGTAATAATTAATTGCAAAAAAGTTTTGGTTATGAAGAGATTGGTTTCCTTTTTTATGATAATTGTCGTAGCTTTCGCTGCTTTTTCGCAGGGGGTTCCGCAGACAGTAAATTTTTCCGCTACGGTGCGCAATTCCGACAATGTGCCGCTAGCAAACCGAACCATTACAGTGCGTGTGACATTCTACGAAGGTGGACAGAATGGTACACCTGTGTATTGTGCTATACATCAGACCACTACCAACGAGAATGGTTTTATGTCGTTTATGATTAATCGTAATGTGCTTGCCTGTGGTTGCAATGGCTCAACAAATGTGCCTTTCGACGAAATTCCGTGGCAGAATGGAAACTACTGGATGCAGGTAGAGTACCAAACCGATATTGCTGGCGATTTTACAAGTCTCGGGTTCGTTGAAATTGCAAGCGGCTTTTATGCTTTTTCGTCAAATTATGCAGTTACAGCTCAGAAACTGGTAAACTTTGATGTTGATATAGAGAATCCGCAGGATGGTGATGTGCTTGTGTATAATGAAAGAACAGGCAAATGGGAGGCTCGCCACATAAATTTTGGCGGCAGTGATGATCATACGGAGGAAATTCCAGAATATGTTGACCTTGGTCTGCCGAGCGGAACACTATGGGCAACTCGCAATTTAGGTTCAAGAATTCCCAATGATTATAGCGACGCGTACGCGTGGGGTGAAACTGCAACAAAGTCTGTGTTTGAGTGGTGTATTTATGATTATTGCAACGGAACATATAATACATTGACCAAATATTGCAATATGTCGCAATACGGAAACAATGGATTTACAGATACCCTTATGGTTCTCGAGGCATCAGACGATGCTGCAACCGCAACACTTGGCCCGAACTGGCGAATACCTACGCAAGAGGAATTCAGTGAGTTGATAACCAGCTGCACTCGTCAGTGGTCATCAATAAATTATGTGGACGGTATGTATTTCATTGGGCCGAATGGCAACAAGATATTTTTACCTCTATTTGATGTTAGGTACGATGATAGTGAATATACTCCTCTTGCAGACCAGGGGTATTATTGGACTAGCTCATTGAATCCAGAACATCCGAGTTCTGCAGTGTGTATGTATTACAATCCCGACACATGTGTTTTAGGGTGGTACGGTAGGGCTTATGGAATGGCAATACGACCTGTATATTTGCCGTCGCAGAATGGAGGAGGGGATACTGGCGGTGGCGGATCCGGTGGTAATATTGGCAACGACACTATTTCATATCCGCAGGGTTCGTTTACCGATGTGCGCGATGGTAATACCTATGCCACCGTTACCATTGGTACGCAAACATGGATGGCAGAGAATTTGCGCTACGTGGGAAATACTACCTTAAGTACCAGTACTAGTACATCAGAAAAATATCGTTATTATCCTAATGATAGTTCTGCTAATGTGCAGCAATATGGTTATCTATATAACTGGCCTGCAATTATGGATGGAGCAGAGTCTAGCAATACCAGTCCTAGCGGTGTTCAGGGCATTTGTCCCGATGGCTGGCATGTGCCAAGTTATGGGGAATGGTCGCGTCTAAATAATACGCTTGGCGGTAGGTATTACGATGTAGGATCAAAGTTGGCTGGAGAGGCAGACCTTTGGGATGATGGTCTCCTTACGTCAAGTGGATATTTCGGAGAAACAGGTTTCAATGCGTTGCCGGCAGGAACATCTTATAGTACAGGCTTTGGAAACAATGCATTTTTCTGGTGTACAACAATGTATGATAACGATAATGTTTATTATAGTTATTTGTCGAGTTATTCTCCAGATTTGAGGTATGAAAAACTTCCACCTGACAGTTTCCTTAGTTTAAGGTGTGTTAGGGATAATTGATGTAGGGCGACACCTAAGGCTCAAAGGCTAACAGGCTCGAAGGCTAGCAGTCCAGTTGTCTCACAGTCTAACTGTCTTGTAGACTGTAGGACTGGTCTTCTGTTCGACATCAAGACTGGTCTTCTGCTGGCCTTTTGCCCAACCTTTAGCTCGGCGTAGCCAATCGTAATTCGTAATTCGTCAATCGTAAATAAAGTTGTATTTTTGTGCCCAAATAAAATTTTATGTCATCATTTGAAAATTTTGGGCTAAACGAAAAATTGTTGGCCGCAATAAAGAAGCGTGGGTTCGAAGCTCCTACACCTATTCAAGAAAAAGTAATTCCCCAATTGCTGTCGTCCGAGAAGGATATTATCGGTTTGGCGCAGACGGGTACTGGAAAAACCGCTGCATTTGGTCTTCCGATAATTGAAAGAATTGATGCTAAATCGCAGCACACTCAGGCGATTGTCCTTTCGCCTACACGTGAACTATGTGTTCAGATTGCCAAGGACTTGGTTTCGTTTGCCGAATTTCTGCCCGATGTGAAGATTGTAGCTGTGTATGGTGGTGCTTCTATCGAACCCCAGATAAAGTCGCTGAAGGCTGGTGCGCATATCGTGGTGGGAACGCCTGGACGTGTGATGGATTTGATTGAACGCAAAGCGTTGAAGATAGGAAAAATAAAAACTCTTGTGCTTGACGAAGCCGACGAAATGCTCGATATGGGTTTCAAGGAGGATTTGGATAATATTTTGTCGTCAACGCCCGACTTCAAGCAGACGCTTTTGTTTTCGGCTACTATGCCCGACGACATTCGTCGCATTGCCGAGGACTACATGATGCAGCCAATGGAAATTTCGGTTGGAAAGAAAAATTCCGGCGCCGAAAATGTCGACCATGTGTATTATCTCGTTAGTGCAAAGAACCGCTATCTTGCATTGAAGCGTATAGTCGATATAAATCCGAATATATACGGAATCGTTTTCTGCCGTACCCGCAAGGAAACGCAGGAAGTTGCCGACAAGTTGATACAGGACGGCTACAACGCCGATTCTCTGCATGGCGATTTGTCGCAGGCACAGCGCGACATGGTAATGGCTAAATTCCGTTCCAAGCATTTGCAGATCCTTGTCGCTACCGACGTGGCGGCACGCGGAATCGATGTCAACGATCTTACGCATATCATCAACTACAATCTTCCCGATGATAGGGAAACTTACATTCACCGAAGCGGACGAACCGGTAGGGCTGGCAAGCGCGGAATGTGTGTGACGATTGTCCACACCCGCGAAGAATACAAGATCCGTGAAATTGAGAAGTTGCTCAAGAAGGAGATTGTCCGCAAGAAAATTCCCGACGGCAAGGATATCTGTATGATTCAGCTTATGTCGATGATTGACAAGGTGATGGCTATAGAGACAATCGACAACCAGATAAAGGATTTCCTTCCTGCAATTATGCTTAGGCTTCAGTCGCTCGATAGAGAAGAACTAATCAAGAGGTTTGTTTCCACAGAGTTCAACCGCTTCCTCAACTACTACAAGGGTGCTGCCGACATTAACATCTACGACAAGGACAAGAAGGGCAAAGGTCGTAAGCAGGACGAGAAGAAAGGTGCTTCGCGTAGGTCGGGTGACGATAAGTTCGACAAGCGCAGCCGTAAGTTGAAATATACCAAGTTTTTCATAACTGTAGGCGAGAAAGATGGCCTTACCAAGATGAAACTGATGGATGTTATCAATTCGAGTGACTTGCTTGCTGGTGCCGAAGTCGGTAAGATCGAGATTCTTACAGGACATACTTTCTTCGAGGTCGATTCCGACTTGCAGGAAAAGGTTTTGAAGGTTTTCAAGAACCGTAGGTTTATGGGAAAACGACTGAAAATAGAGGTTAAAACGGGCAAGGGAAAGTAGGCTTCTGTTTTCTGTTCACTAAGTTTTATAAATCATATCCGCCATACGATGTCCTTGGCTGCCATGTGGGCGACTAAGGGCATTTTTATGTCCCCATAGCACCCTGTTGAAAAATTGTTGAAAACTTGTTGATAATTAAATTTATTTCAATAGTTTTGCAGTGTATTATAGGCTATTAAGGCGAAAGCGTAACTTGTTGAAAGAGTTGGAGAAAATATTTGTCTTGTTGGCAATTTTGCTGTCGGTCTGTGTCGGAAATATCTCGGCGCAGTATGCAAAACTTGTAGATGTCAAGAAGTATTCGAAGACGGAGGTTTCTTTGTTCAACGCCAGCGTGGCCTATTTTGAGGCGGCTGACTACACAAACGCCTACATGGGATTTTCGCAGTTGCATAGCTGGTATTCTGCCGATCCAATATTCAATTATTATTGCGGAGCATCGATGGTTATGTTGCGCAACGAGTACGACAAGGCGATAAAATATCTAACCTTGGCTTACGATAATGATCTGAAAGAGGCCGATTATTATCTCGGTTTGGCATACAATCGCAAATATTTGTTTACTAAGTCAATATCATTTTACAGCCGCTATCGCGAATACCTTGTAAGTACAACCAAGGGACGTTCGCCAATGATAGCTCAGGTTGACGACTTGATTAGAAAGGCGCGAATGGCCAATAATCTTGGACAGGAGTCGTGGGTGCTTAAGGTTATGTCGAACAGCAAAGTGAAACGTGGAAATTTCCATTTCTCGTACGGACGCAAGCTCTTTGCTGGAAATATTGTTGTAAAGCCCGATTTCTTCAGAATGCGAAACGACAAGAACAATAAGGATGTCGATCTTGTATATGTCCTTGATACAATTGCAATTGTAAGTTCGTATGGCAACGATATGAAAACTGGGCTGGACTTATATATATCGCATAAGACCGATGATGGCTGGTCTCCGTTGCAACTTTTGCCGGGGAAAATAAATACTGATTTCGATGAGGCATTCCCTTTCCTTTCGAATGATGGTTCTTTGTATTTTGCGTCAAAAGGTCACAACAGCATTGGCGGTTACGATATTTTCAAGTCGCAGTACGATGCCTCGACTGGGCAGTGGGACTTACCCGAAAATCTTGGTTTCCCGATAAATACTCCCTACGATGATTTTATGTTTGCTATTGAAGCAAATGGAAAATCAGCTTTCTTCGCGTCTGACAGATCGTCGAAGGATGGACAGGTTATGGTATGCCGCTATGTTGTCGAGCCTGTGATAGAAAAAATTGTTATAAAAACCGAAGAGGATTTCGCCGAGCAAGCGGAATTGCCTGTAACACCAGGAGCCGAAGCAGAATATAATAGAATTTCGCAAGAACAGATAAGCCGTCCGGAAGAAGTAAAGGATACTACACCTGAAAAACAGGAAGTCAAGTATGAAATCGATACCACCGACTTGTTTGTGGCTACAAAGACAATGCTTGATGAAAAGGTGTCGGCAGTATCAAACTACGATGAATATTCGAAGAAATTGAACGCTTATGCTAAAATGACTTCCAATAAGATTAGAAATGCAAGGGCTGCTGGTGCAAACTCAGGAATGTCGCAGTCTGAAATTTCAAGGATGGCAAGTTCGGTGGTAACGTTTTATGATTTGGGACAGAAGTTTAATTCGGTTTACGTTACAGCAACGCCTACCTTGGAGCGTTGTGTAAAGGATATGGCAAATCTCGAGACTCTTGATCCCGCTAGTGGAGAGTATCAGTTCAAGTTGCATAATATAAGTGTTTCGGTAGGAAAGATAAATGTGAAATCACCTCTTGAGGTAATGATCGACGAAAAGAAAAAGGAGAGGAAGCAGGCTGATGACGCACTGAAGAAATTGAGCCGAAATATGGTGAAAGACCGTAAAAATCTGCGAGACCTCAACGAAAAACTCGAGTCGGTAATGCAGTTGATTAAGAACGAATCCGACCCGGCTATGCGCGAAAGGTATGTGAACGAGCACAAGGCACTGGAGAATTCGAAGGTCGATGCCATTAGCGGCATGAAGAATATGCAGGTCGAGGCAAAGCGCTTGAATCTGATGATTCAGAGAGCCGACGAGTCAGTGAAGATGCTCGAGAGTATCGATAGGCTTATTGCAAGCATCGATTTGAACCAACTTGAAGAGGATGAAGATGATATTGCTTCTGACGATATTGTGGCGTTGAAGGATTTAATAACTGAAGAGGAAAAGAAGGAAGAGGCTGAGATTGAAAGAATTGTTGAAGAGGACGAAAGCTTATATTCGGAGGTGATTGACTATAATTCGATTGAATCGAATGCTGGAAAGGATACTAGGCTTGTTACCGACGATGTGCTGGCATTGGAAGACTATATGTCTCCGTCAACGTTGGCGGTAGTGAAGAAAATGGAGGCTACCGATGAACTTAATAGCGAAAAGTCGAGATTGGAATCTCAATTCGATGTAGCGGAAACCGATGAAGAGAAGAAGGATTTGCTTGCACGTATCAATGCTACTCAGAAGCAGATATCCGAAAATGTAAAGGCAATTGCTTCTGAATTAGAATATGAGGAAAATGCATCTGTATCGAAAGCAATTGATGATTTCAATGCTATTAGACAGACAAAAGTTGAAGGTGAATCGTGGGCAGGTTTGGTTTCTGCAACACAGAATCTGATTGAAAAGTCAAAGGAACTGTCTGGGCAGATGTCGGGACAGTCGCAGTCGTCAGCTACTGATGTCAAGAATACTTTGGTTGAGAAAGTTAAATCTGATATTGAAAACCAGATAGTTGACAATGTGGCAGAAATGCATGATCTTGTTGCTTTGCAACAGCGTAAAAAGGATATTGCCGACATGAATCGTGAAGTTTCAAAAATAAGGTCGTCGGCAAAGGATAAGTCTGTCAAGACTGATATTGCGAAAGATGTTAGTTCTGTTTCTAATATGGTCGAGGCTTCAAAGCATAAGTCTTCTGGTTCAGATCTTGCTGATGCCGAGAATATTCTTGAAGGAGCCATTGTAAAACGCATTGCCATATTGAATGAGGAATATGATGCGGAAAGTCGTGTTTACGATGTGCTTAACGAAAAATATAATACCACTAAATCTAGTGACAGGCAGCGACAGCAGGCCGATGTCATTTACTATTCGGCATTGGAGGACAAGCAGCAAGCCGATGCGGAGACTGATGATGTCGCTAAGATGAGATATTTGTCTGAAGCGAACAAAAAGATGAAATCGGCCAATTCCACACTTATGCAGGCAGTTTCTCCAGATACAAAATTGGAAAATAAACCGAATGACGAACTAACAGAATCAATTCTGAGTTTGTACAATGATATAAAGGCGCAAAAGGATGTTGTATCATCCAGCACCCAGAGTGAAAATGACAAAGCTCGCATCCAGAGCGTAGCCGAATCCAATCCGCCCACTGAGCCTGTCGAAGTGAAGGCTAACGATAATACAGGAAATGTAAACACTTCATCCGTATCGCAGTCTCTCCAGACTTCCGTCACGCGTCAGACTGACATCTCGAAGCGCATAGCTACCAACGACAGTGACATAAATACTATCGAGACCAACATGGCTACGGCAGATCGCAGCGAGAAGAAGCGTCTCCAGAGCTTCCTCAGCGAAGTCACCACCGAGCGCAATGATAATGTCCGTACACTAGGCGAGGAAAAGCAGCGCTTCTATGCCGAGCTCGACAAGTCGAAGCACGACGAGATAGCAAAAACCAGCGCATCGGCCGACTACACCAACCGCTATGCCGACTACCGCCAGTCGCTGTATAGTCTGACCAGTGCAGAGCAGTCGGGCACCGATATGACGGAAAAACTTGCCGAAGCCGAAAAGTCGGAGTACGCACTCCTGCAGACAATCATGCCTAATGTCGATGCGGAAACTAAGTCGGTATTGCAGCCAATATACAGCAATCTTGATGCAAAATACGGAAACACATCGCCAGCTGAGCTTGTTGCGAATAATGGATCCGCATCAAATAATAGCCAGCGTAACGGCGTAGCCGAATCCAATCCGCCCACTGAGCCTGTCGAAGTGAAGGGTAACGATAATACAGGAAAAGTAAGCACTACATCCGTTTCGCAGTCCCTCCAGACTTCCGTCACGCGCCAGACCGACATCTCCAAGCGCATAGCAACGAATGTCAGCGACATAAATACCATCGAGACTAATATGGCTACGGCCGACCGCAGCGAGAAGAAGCGTCTTCAGAGCTTCCTCAACGAAATTACAACAGAACGCAACGAGAATGTCCGTACCCTTGGTGAGGAAAAGCAGCGCTTCTATGCAGAGCTCGACAAGTCGAAGCACGACGAGATAGCAAAAACCGGCGCATCGACCGACTACACCAACCGCTATGCCGACTACCGCCAGTCTCTCTACACCTTGACCAGTGCAGAGCAGTCGGGCACCGATATGACGGAAAAACTTGCCGAGGCCGAAAAGTCGGAGTACGCACTTCTGCAGACAATCATGCCTAATGTCGATGCGGAAACTAAGTCGGTATTGCAGCCTATATACAGCAATCTTGATGCAAAATACGGCAATGAGGTAAGCCAGCGTAATGACGTAGCTGACAATACCCGCCCCCTGAGCGTAGCCGAAGGGAAGGGTAACGAAACCTCAGCACAAAATGTCCAGCAGAATGGTGTAGACCAAGTGAAGGGTAACGATAATACAGGAAATGTAAACACTTCATCCGTATCGCAGTCCCTCCAGACTTCCGTCACGCGTCAGACGGACATCTCCAAGCGCATAGCTACCAACGACAGTGACATAAATACTATCGAGACCAATATGGCTACGGCAGATCGCAGCGAGAAGAAGCGTCTCCAGAGCTTCCTCAGCGAAGTCACCACCGAGCGCAATGATAATGTCCGTACACTAGGCGAGGAAAAGCAGCGCTTCTATGCCGAGCTCGACAAGTCTAAGCATGATGATATTGCAAAAACCAGCGCATCCACCGACTACACCAATCGTTATGCCGACTATCGTCAGTCGCTCTACTCGTTGACCAATGCAGAGCAGTCGGGCTCCGACATGTCGGAAAAGCTTGCCGAAGCCGAAAAGTCTGAGTACGCACTTCTGCAGACAATCATCCCGAATGTTGATGCTGAGACGAAGTCTGTTTTGATGCCGATTTACAACAGTCTGGATGCAAAATATAGCAATGAGGTAAGTCAACGTAACGATATAGCCGTTTCTGATGGAAACAATGCTACCCAATCGCAAAATAATACGCAAGACGGCTATCAGAGCATAACAGAAGGCGCAGACAATGCTTCTACCAACAATAATTCGCGCATTAGCGCAAATACTCAAACATTGCAGACCTCAGTCGCTCGTCAGACTGACATCTCGAAGCGCATAGCTACCAACGACAGTGACATAAATACTATCGAGACCAATATGGCTATGGCAGATCGCAGCGAGAAGAAGCGTCTCCAGAGCTTCCTCAGCGAAGTCACCACCGAGCGCAATGATAATGTCCGTACCCTAGGCGAGGAAAAGCAGCGCTTCTATGCCGAGCTTGACAAGTCGAAGCACGGCGAGATAGCAAAAACCAGCGCATCCACCGACTACACCAATCGTTATGCCGACTATCGTCAGTCGCTCTACTCATTGACCAATGCAGAGCAGTCGGGTGCAGATATGTCGGAAAAGCTTGCCGAAGCCGAAAAGTCTGAGTACGCACTTCTGCAGACAATCATCCCGAATGTTGATGCTGAGACGAAGTCGGTATTGATGCCGATTTACAATAATCTAGATGCGAAATACGGCAATGAGGTAAGCCAACGTAACGATATAGCCGTTTCTGATGGAAACAATGCTACCCAAACGCAAAATAATACGCAAAACGGTTCTCAGAACGTAACAGAAGGTGCTGACAATGCTTCTGGCAACAATAATTCGCGCATTAGCGCAAATACTCAAACATTGCAGACCTCAGTCGCTCGTCAGACTGACATCTCGAAGCGCATAGCTACCAACGACAGTGACATAAATACTATCGAGACCAACATGGCTACGGCAGATCGCAGCGAGAAGAAGCGTCTCCAGAGCTTCCTCAGCGAAGTCACCACCGAGCGCAATGATAATGTCCGTACACTAGGCGAGGAAAAGCAGCGCTTCTATGCCGAGCT
>DBYO01000010.1:3173-62827 GCA_002310235.1 Bacteroidales bacterium UBA1184 | reverse complement strand
CTTCGCCCATATACCGCACAAAATTGCGGCTCGTCCGATTCAACTAGCCTCAACAGGTCCGACTGTTCTTTTTTCCTCCCGATAATCATAGCAATATTTTTTGCAAAAATAATAAAAACATTCTTATAACTTACTAAATTCACTAAAAAATATTTATTTTTAGAAAACTATATTAATAAAACACGTTTAAAATTTGCTAAAAATTATAAATAAATAGAATAGGTCGTTGCCATTAATCTTCGTTAGGACGGATTAACAGGCTCGAAGGCTTGAAGCCATTATGACTTTTAGACTTCAAGCCTTTTCTTCTTTTAGCCCCTAAAAACTTTTTACCCTCCGCCATATTTTGTCGTACCATTTTCCTATATTTGCATCCATAAACACAAAAACATCACGTGCAATGGATACTAAATCGCTCATAAACAACTACGTCTGGCTAATAGACTTCATACGCCGCAGAGGCAAGGTGCCGTTCAAGGAAATAAACAAAGCTTGGCAACGCGCTGGCCGCGACGGTGGCATGGAACTCAGCAAACGCACCTTCCTGCGTCACATCAACGACATAGCCGACATCTTTGGCATCGACATCGAATGCGAGGGTTGCAGCGAATACGGCTACTACATAACTTACGACGACAGCGAATCGGACTCTACCAAGACCTGGCTGCTCAACTCAATGTCGCTGCACAATTTCGTCTGCGGAAGCCAGCAACTGAAAAAACGTGTACTGCTCGAAGACATTCCGTCGGGACAGAAGCACCTGACTACAATTATCGAAGCTATGCGCGACCAGACAAAAGTCCACATCTGGCATCAAGGCTTTGGAAAGGACGAGAGCAATTTCATAATCGAACCATATTGCGTGAAACTATACCGTCAACGCTGGTACGTGCTTGCAAAATCGGAACTCGGGGTACGCATCTACGCTCTCGACAGAATAAACAAGGCCGAACGCACCGACAAGAAATACAAATTCCCAGACATCAATCCAGAAGAAATTTTCGAACACATAATCGGCATCAGCATAACCAATGCGAAAGTCGAGCACGTTGTCTTGAAAGTTTACAAAGGTGAAAAATACGGTCACCGCGACTGCTACCTTCGCTCACTTCCGCTGCATTGTTCACAAAAGGAAAACACAAAAAAATCAACCGACGAATATGCCATCTTCGAATACAAACTAAAACCGACCTACGAACTTATCCAGGAACTTCTCACCATGAAAAATGAGGTCGAAATCTTAGAACCGATTTCACTACGCGAACGCATGAAAGATACAATTGTATCTATGGAAAAAATGTACAAGAAGAAAGGTTAAACGCCCTTCTATCCAATATATTTTTTCAAGAATCTCTCCATCGCGTGATAAAATTCGAAGCGGTTTTCCTCGTTGTGGAAACCATGGCCTTCGTTGTCCTTAACCATATAATCGACTTCCACGCCACGCTTGCGTAAAGCCTCGACCATCTGGTCGGATTCGGCCTTGTTGACACGCGGATCGTTGGCTCCCTGCGCAATGAATAGCGGGCGGACAATCTTTTCGGCATTCAACGCTGGTGAGTTTGCCGCAAGCATCTCCTTGTCGCTTTCGGGATTGCCAACTTGCTCGTACATCATCTCCAACATCGGTTTCCAATATGGAGGAATTGTATTAAGGAAAGTGAAAAGATTTGATACTCCAACATAATCGACACCACAGGCAAATAATTCTGGCGTTTTCACCAATGCCTGCAAGGTCGCATAACCGCCATAGCTTCCGCCATAAATTGCAATTCGCTTCGGGTCGGCATACCCGTTGTCAATCAGCCACAAAACGCCATCGGTAATGTCGTCCTGCATGGTCTGTCCCCACTGCTTGTATGACAATTCCTTGAACTTGCGACCAAACCCTGTGGAGCCGCGGAAATTCATCTGAAATACAGCATATCCCCTATTTGCAAGGAACTGCACCTCCGAATCGTAGCACCAATAGTCGCGCGCCCATGGACCGCCGTGTGGGATAACAACAGAGGGCAAATGCTTAGCCGTTTCTAGCGAATAACCATTTGGCAAAGTAAGATAAGCCTCAATCTGCAAGCCGTCGCGCGAAGTGTAAACCACAGGCAGCATCGGAGATAGTTCCTCCTCCTTCAGCCAAGGCGACAAATCTGCGATCTTGCTAAGCTTGTCGGCTTTTACATCGTAAAGGTAGTATGCGCCGCGTGTGCGGTCGTTGCCGACATAAATAATGCGCATGTCCTCGGCCTTGTTGGTGGCTGCTGTACCAAACTTGTGGTTCGGGAATGCTGCAGATAGCCTTTGGTTTATGCGCTCAGCCTCAGCATCAAAGAAATGACGGACTGTATCCTTGTGCCCAGCATACGAAACTGCAGTAAGTTTTTTGTGAAGATTCGACCAACCTACACCCGAAATGTCGTAGCGGTCGTTGGTGAATATTTCCTCCAATTCCTCGGCAGTAGCGGGATTCATCAGCACAAGTGCCGACTTGTCGCGCCCAAGGTTTGTAATGGCGTAAACATTCTTGTTATCGGCGGTGAAAACAATTGCCGAAACATCTTCCTTGAACGATGTGCGAATTACCGGACGGAATTCCTCGTTTTCGGTATCTCGGTATAGCATCTCCTGATTGACACCATCTACAATAGAATAGGCAATACGCAACTTTCCGTCGTGATCGGTCATCCAGGCTTGGATATTACCCGGATTTTCGGCAAGCATCGTCATTTCACCTGTTTTAAGATTGAGCCTATATGGATCGAAAATTTCAGGATTACGCTGGTTGGTTTCGATAAGAATTTCATCGTCAATTTCTTCGAGGTCGTCAAGAATATGGGTGCGCACTCCTTTCATCTTGGTATATGGGCGCATGTCGGTACCATCGGCATCAACGCCATAAAGCTGGAAATTCTCGTCGCCGCTATCGTCCTTCATAAAAAGGATTCTATTGTTGTTGGCCCACATGTAACCAGCAATATCACGCTCCTCCTCGAATGTAATCTGTTTGGGTTCACATAGGTCGATGCCACTTACAAAAATGTTCATTCTCGACTTGTATGGAGCCATAAACGAAATGTGCCTGCCATCGGGCGAAATGTCAAACGACGACTTTTCCGAATTGCGGAAAAAATCCTCTATTGGTATTGTGCGAACCTTATTGTTTTCCATTGTCATAATTTTTGTGCAAAGATAACGCAAAATGGTTACGATTTCAAATCATTGAACGTTGAACGTGAAACAAGAAACCAGAAACGTGAAACCTGAAACGTGCGCAGCACATGAACGGCGAAGCCCTCAACGAAGTTAACCTTTAGCTCGGCGTAAGCCAAACCCAGAAACGGGCTTTAGCCCCAGAAACGCCGTAGCCATAGAACGGCGAAGCCCTCAACGTAGTTAAACAGCGCAGCATAGAAACGGCTTTAGCCGTTGAAACCATTTGTTAGTATCTATTCATAAAAACTCTAGTTAATGCCAATTATTTTTTTCATATTTGCACACAAATAAATGTACGATGAAAAAGTGTTTTATTATTGTCATAATATTGCTGGCAACCATTACGTTTGCCAACGCACAGAAATATGTCTTTTTGTTCATCGGTGATGGTATGGGGCAGACCGATGTTGACTTGTACGAAGCGTATCTAGCCGAAAAGGAAGGCAAAAGCGGATTCACGCAATCAACAATTAACAAGCTTCCACTGCTTTCGATGTGCAGCACCGTTTGCAAAAACCGCCGTATAACCGATTCTGGTGCTGCCGGTTCGGCTATTGCATGCGGACAAAAGTTCAACGTGGGGGAAATATCATATTTAGAAGATGGCGACCAGCCAAAATCCATAGCTAAAGTCGCTAAGGAAAAAGGCATGAAGGTCGGCATAATAAGCACTGCCCCCATGAACCATGCTACACCAGCCGCATTCTATGCCAACCAACCTACACGCAAAAACTACTACCAGATAGGTCTTCAACTTCCAGAAAGCAACTTTGACTTTTTCGGTGGCGGCGGACTGCTAAAGCAGACTGGCAACAAAAAGGATGAAAAGGATTTGATGACAATATACCAAGAATCCGGTTATTTGACTTTCACATCGCTCAAGGGAATTGCCTCGCTGAAAAACCACGATACGAAAGTTATATTCACCAACGAAACATTGGATCGCGACGCTAGCATGCCTTACGCAATCGACCGCGAAGGAACACCAGGCAACTCGCTAGCCGAAATAGTTGAGACAGCAATAATACACCTCGATTCTCCCAAAGGTTTCTTTATGATGGTGGAAGGCGGAAAAATCGACTATGCCGCTCACGACAACGATGCCGGCACTATCATTGGTGAAATGGAGGATTTCGACAATGCCATAGAGGTGGCTTACAATTTCTACCTGCAGCACAAAGACGAAACTATGATAATCATTACCGCCGACCACGAAACAGGCGGTGTGTCGCTAGGTATTGCCGACAACGGTTACGAATCTGATTACGGCGTACTTAGCAAGCAGAAAATGTCGATGTCGAAGTTCGCTACAATATTAAAGAAGCAGACGAAAAACGAGGAAAATGTCTCGATGAAAGACTATAACGATTTGGCTTCGAGATACTTCATGGGAATCGACATGGAATTTTCCTCGGACGAAGAAGAAATGCTCAACGAAGCATACGCAGCCATAAACGCAAAGTCGAACCGTGCAAAAGATGACGCAAAATCGAAATATAACGGCATCAACCCGATGGCCTACACCTACTGCCAGATTATGAACCGCAGGGCCTCGGTCGGATTCTCAACGACAGCGCACACTTGTGCCAAAGTTCCAGTATATGGAGTCGGAACCACAACTCCAATTCTCGACAACACCGAGATTTTTGGCGTAATAAAGTCATTTTTAGAAAAATAACATTTAAATAATAACAATATGCAGAATTTAGAATGGTCAAAACTCCCGTTCGGATATGTAAAAACGAACTACAATGTACGTTGCGTTTGGAAAAACGGCAAATGGGGAGAAATCGAAGTTAGTGATTCGGAATACATCAACATCCACATCGCATCTACCGCATTGCACTACGGACAGGAAGCTTTCGAAGGAATGAAGGCTTACCGCGGCAAGGACGGCAAGGTACGTTTGTTCCGCTGGGAAGAAAACTGCAAGCGACTGAAGAACTCGGCAGCCGGCATATACATGGCTCAGGTTGACGACAAGCTGTTCTTCGACATGGTAAAGAAAGTCGTTGAACTCAATGCAGACTTCATCCCTCCATACGGAACTGGTGCTTCGTTGTATATCCGTCCGTTGCTCTACGGTTCGGGCGCAAAGGTAGGTGTTCATCCAGCCGACGAATACACATTCCTCATCTTTGTAACTCCAGTTGGTCCTTACTTCAAGGAAGGTTTCAACCCTGTAAAGATCGCTATCATCAGGGATTCGGACCGCGCTGCTCCACTTGGAACAGGAACAATGAAGGTTGGTGGAAACTACGCTGCTAGCTTCCGTGGTCTCGAAAAGGCACACGAAGCAGGTTATGGCTCTCCAATGTACTTGGATTGCCGCGAAAAGAAGTACATCGATGAAATCGGTGCAGCTAACTTCTTCGCAATCAAGGACAATACCTACATTACACCTAAGTCAACATCAATCCTTCCGTCAATTACCAACAAGAGCCTCGAAGAGGTTGCTAAATACATTGGTCTGAAGGTTGAAAGACGTCCAGTTGACGTTGCCGAACTTCCTACTTTCGAAGAAGCTGGCGCATGCGGAACAGCAGCTGTTATTTCTCCTATCGGCGAAATCGTCGATATCGATGAAAACAAGCACTACGTATATTGCCCCGACGGCAAGCCTGGAAAGTGGTCAACCAAGATGTACGAAACACTCGTTGGCATCCAGTACGGCGATATTCCAGACCCGTTCGGTTGGATTACAATACTTGAAAACATTTAATTGAAAAAGGCATCGCAAGATGCCTTTTTTATTTTGAATCATTAAATCCTTAAATTTTTAAATCAGCGAAGCTATATCTTTCCCAATCCCAACTCTTTTCCCTTCTGCACCATGAACTCATGAGCTTTTTCGTAATCGTTGGGGATGATTCCATCAAGAATAGCCTCACGCACAGCATTTTTGATTTCTCCGACTAACTTTGACGGCTCTATGCCAAAATATTCCATAATTTCCTCGCCCGAAATAGGCGGCTGGAAATTGCGCAGCGAATCCCTTTCCTCTACCTCAACAATCTTCTGGCGCACAATTTTGAAATTTTCAAGGAACTGAGCCACCTTTTTCTCGTTACGTGAAGTAATATCCGACTCGCAGAGCGTCATAAGTGCATCAATATCATCGCCAGCATCAACAATAAGACGACGTATTGCCGAATCGGTGACAATGTCCTCAACCAAAGCAATGGGACGCATGTGCAAATCGACCATTTTCTGAACGAATTTCATCTTTTCGTTGAGCGGCAAGTGCATACGCGTAAAAATCTTCGGCACCATGTTTGCTCCCACGGTATTGTGCGAATAAAAAGTCCAGCCAGTGCCTTCTACGAAACGCTTTGTCTTAAGTTTTCCAATATCGTGCAACAATGCAGCCCAGCGCAGCCAAAGGTCATCGCTCTTTTCTGCGACATTGTCAACTACCTGAATTGTATGCAAGAAAATATCCTTGTGTCCTAACCCTTCCTGAACAGTAACGCCAGAAAGCTGGTACAACTCTGGGAAAATGATTTCGAGCAAGCCTGTGTCGAATAACAACTTCAACCCTATCGACGGCTTTTTGCTTTCGAGAATCTTGTTGAGCTCGGTATGAATGCGCTCCTGGGTTATTATCTTGATTCTATCACGATTGTCGTGAATTGCTGCAAGGCATTCGGGATGAATCTGGAAATCGAGCTGCGAAGCAAAGCGAATAGCGCGAAGCATACGCAACGGGTCGTCGGAAAAAGTTATTGATGGTTCGAGCGGTGTCCTGATGGTACGGAAATAAAGGTCTTCCAAACCGTTGAACGGATCGACAAGTTCACCAAAATTGTGTTTGTTTAGGCTGATTGCCAGCGCATTTATGGTAAAATCACGACGCTTCTGGTCATCTTCGATGCTTCCGCGTTCGACAATCGGGTTGCGGCTATCGAAATTGTACGATTCCTTACGCGCACCAACAAACTCAAGTTCGGTATCCTTGTAAACAAACATCGCTGTGCCGTATGTCTTGAAAAGGCTAACCTTCTTTACCTTCAAATGTTTTGCCAGTTTGCGAGCAAAGTCAACGCCATCGCCATCGACAACAATGTCAATGTCGTTTTTATTGGGCCGCTTCAAAAAACGATCACGCACATAACCGCCAATAACGAACACGTCAACGTTTTCGTTTTCTGCGACTTTCGACACTTCCGCAAATATTTTGTCGGACACAAACTCTATGTACTTGCCGTTTTCCAAGACTTACGATTTTGGGACTGCAAAGGTAAGAAAAAAAGGACTTGGAAACACAACTTGTGCAATAGCAAAAAAGCATTACCTTTGTATTTTAATTGTAACATCAAGATTTGATATGAAACCAATAGTAAAGAACGTTCTGACACACGCAGGAATAGTGATAATATTCTTCCTTATTTCCATTCTGTTTTTTGACAAGTTAGTCACCACCAACAAAGTGCTCAACCAAGGTGACGACCGCAACTGGCTCGGAATGGTCAAAGAACAAAAGGATTTTTTGAAGGAGACTGGAATATATACACACTGGAACAGCGCAATGTTCTGCGGAATGCCGACCTATCAGATAACAAACAAACCGCAGGATTCTATATTCAGAGCAAAGGATATATTGGACCTAGACTGGATCGGCTGGTCAAAAAATATCGGTATCATATTCCTATACCTAATTGGTTTTTATATATGTCTTGTGGCCTTAGGCGTAAATCCGTGGTTAAGCCTCATCGGAGCTTTGGCATTTGGACTTGGAAGTTACAACATAATAATAATCGAAGCCGGGCATCTATCGAAGGCGTGGGCATTGGCTATGGTAGCACCAATTCTTAGCGGTATAATACTGACATTCAGAAAGAAATACATATGGGGCGCTATACTATTCACATTTGCCCTCGGTTTCCAGATTGGGTTCAACCACTTGCAAATCACATACTATACGCTTCTGTCGGTTATAATACTAGGATTAGTTTACCTGATTTACGCCTTAAAAGACAAAACATTTAAGCAGTTCGGAAAAGCAATATGCATACTTGTAATAGGCGCTATTTTCGCCGTTGGTGGCAATGCCCGATTACTTATGATGAATGTGGAATATGCAAAATACACCATGCGTGGCGGCTCCGAAATAACAGTAACCCCAGAATCATTGTCGGGTGACATTGAACATTCGCAGGACAAAAACAAAGTAGGACTAAACAAAGACTACGCCTTTGCATGGAGCTACGGAATTGGCGAAACCTATACCCTTCTTGTGCCGGGAAGTTTCGGAGGCGGTTCTAACGAACCAGTTGACAAGTCGTCGGAGACATACAAAAACTTCAAAATCAAGAATGCTCCTCTCTATTGGGGCGACCAGCCATTTACATCAGGCCCTGTGTATTTTGGTGCAATAATAGTATTCCTATTCATTCTCGGACTATTTGTAGTGAAAGGTCCAGAACGCTGGTGGCTACTCGGAATCACAATCATGGCAATAATATTGTCGTGGGGAAAGAATCTGATGGGTGTCAACGGATTCCTATTCGATTACCTACCTGGATACAACAAGTTCCGCACCCCATCGATGAGCCTTGTGATAGCAAATGTAGCAATGGTGATGATGGCAATTCTTGCCTTGAAAAACATATTCAGCAACGAAATAGACAAGAAAAAACTAAAAATAGCATTATACGCATCTACAGGAATAACATGTGGTATAATCCTCATCGTTTTGATAATGTCGGGTTCGTTCTCGTTTGCAGGTGCTGTTGACGAACAAATGGCTGGGCAATACGGCGACGGCTGGCCAAGAATTCAAGAAATATTCATTCAGGACAGACAGAATTTATTTACAGCCGATTCATGGCGTTCGATAATACTGATTCTGCTTTCTGCGGTAACACTTTTCTTCGCAATAAGTTACAAGGAAAAGAAACAAAAAGTCGCTTTTGCTGTAACAACCGCAATAATTGCTTTGCTTGTCGTATTCGATCTATGGAGCGTTGACCGTCGTTACCTCAACGACGACAGCTACATGTCGAAAAAAGAAGCACAACTTAACCCAACAAAAGACGACGTTGCAATAGACCAATATGCAGAACGTTTCGGTGACCAGGATTTCAGAGTAATGAATTTAACTACCAGCACATTCAACGACTCACGCACATCGGCATTCCACCACTCTATTGGCGGATATCACGGAGCAAAGCTGCGCCGTTATCAGGACCTCATCGACTTCTACATGACGCGTGAACTGAATATGAACGTACTCAACATGCTGAATACTCGCTATTTCATCGTTCCCGACCAGCAAGGTTCGAGCATGGTACAACGCAATCCTGCAGCACTCGGAAATGCTTGGTTTGTAGAAACTTGCCAACTTGTGGACGATGCTAATGCTGAAATACTTGCACTCAACGAATTCAATCCTGCCGACACCGCAATCATCGACAAGAGGTTTGCAAGCTACGTTGAAGGCAAAAATCTGTCGCGCGACACAACCGCTGTCATCGAAATGACGCATCAGAAGCCATACAATCCCGACTATCTGATTTACAGCACATCATCCAACAAGGAACAGTTAGCAATATTCTCGGAAGTTTATTACAATCCCGACTGGAAGGCTTACATCGACGGACAACCAGCCGAATATTTCCGTGCCGACTACATACTCCGTGCAATGGTAATTCCAGCCGGTCAACACAAGATTGAATTCATCAACGAAGCTCCGATGATAAAAGTATGGGACATTGTTTCGATAGCATTCTCTGTTTTACTTGCAATCTTGGTTGCAGGCGCCATTTACCTAAAATACAAGAAAGAAAAAGCACAGAAAATTGCTGTCAAAGCATAAAAGAAAATGATTTCAGTAATTGTCTGCACATACAATCGCGCCAAGTACCTGTACGATGCGTTGTCGCGCATTGCCAACAACGACTATCCAGCCGACGACTACGAAATTGTACTCGTCAACAACAACAGTACCGACAATACACTAGCCGAAGCAGACAGGTTCAGACACGATTACCCAAATGTAAGGATAAAGGTTGTAACAGAACAACAGAACGGTCTGTCGCAAGCTCGCAATAGAGGTATAGAAGAAAGCAAAGGTGAATTTCTAATTTTCCTCGACGACGACACATCTGTAGGCAAAAATTACCTGCGCTCACTTAGCGAAAACCTTAAAAATCACGACATCCTGGCTTTCGGAGGTAAGGTTGTTCCTGTTTTCGAGACAGGAATGCCCAAGTGGGTATCTTGCTGGACAATGCCCCTATTTGCAGTCACCGACAAAGGCGAAGGAACTGGAATGTTCAACGGGATGTCGTACCCTGTAGGAGCAAACATGGGCGTAAAACGTTTTGCATTTGAGAAATACGGAACATTCGACACGCAACTTGGCAGAAAGTGGAACATGCTTCTAGGTGGTGAAGAAAAAGATTTCTTCTATCGCCTGAAAGCAGACAAACAAAAAATATATTATTTCGGAAACATTGCCGTTGAACATCTCATACCTGCATCAAGAACGACATACGATTACATAAAAAACATAGGAATTGGAATTGGAATAAGCGAAAGAATTAGGTATAAAAAGAAAAATTCGGCAAGAGTATTCACAAAGGCAATATGGGAAATTGCCAAAAACTGCGGTTCGGTACTGCTATGGGCATACTACGCAATTAGTTTTCGCCCATCGAAAGGAAAGGCAATAATGATTCTCCGAAATAATGTCGTTGCGGGATTTTTGAAGAAATAACTAAAAGCAACTATTTTAGTCTTTCTGCCAACATAAACGCATCGTGCATATTGTCTTCTAACGAACAATACTTCCATTCTCCATAACGTCCGATAGAATATATTCCTCGTGAATTCAACAAATTCATCTTTTCAACCTTGTCGGCTTCTGACTTTTGCGTAATATGAACATAAGCGGGATCCATTACGACACACTCATAATCAACAACTTGTTCAGGACCTACTATTCCGACTTTCTTCAAATCGGCAAGCACATGCTTATAAAAAGCCTTTTCTTCGACCATATCGTTATGAGCGAATCCGACTTCCACGTACAGCGACATTTTGTCAAGGCCAATAATATTGTCATAGAATCCTACACGATAGAAAACTATGTCCTTATCGGGGAAATATATCCAGTTGTTTTTCGTATCGGCACCTTTCCTGTCGAAGCCAATATTGAACACAACAACCTTGTTGCACGAATACACATTTCTGTCGTATGGCACCTGCGCCATATCGAGCAGACATGGGAACGGAACCGTCGAAATCAAATTATCGTAATGGAGTGTTCGCTTGTCGGTTACTGCTATTTTTTTCTCGATATCGATAGAAACAAGCTGCTCATTCAGAGCTATTTTATTAGCATCTACCCTTGCTGCCACCGACTCTACAACCTTTATCACACCTTGTTTTGGATATAAGAAAAACGAATTATACGACTGATTCTTAGAATTCCTGAAATTCAATATTATCTGTTCTTTGTCGGCATATGGGAAGAAACGTCCCATTGCATCAACATCAAGACTGTCAAGGTCTGTTGCATAAAGTTTTTCATTGTATGGAATTAAGAATTTTTCGGAAATAGACTTACCGAACTTTGCATACAACATATCCTTGAAAGATTCGGCAGCACCATCACGCTTTACTGCAAAAAGATCGTAAAGGCAATCAATAAATTCTTCCTTTTCAAGCTGATGAATATTCATCTGGAAAGGATAATCCACAAGACGTCCTTTGTAATATATCTGTGTATATTTATAAACATTAAGAACTTCGTCCTTAGACAATTTTTCCATTACATAATCCTTAATATCAGAATGCTGGAAATGAAAAAAATGTCCTGAATAATCCCAGACATAGTCGCCTGAATAATGTGTACGGCAATACCCGCCTATTTCGTTTTCCTTCTCAACTATCAAATAGTCGTTAGATGTTCGGGCTGCGTAGGTAAGTCCCGTTATTCCTGCTCCAATTATTAAATCCATAGTGCTTTCCCGTTATAATCATTAAACGACATATTCTTTGCGCTTCGAGTAATATTTTATAAACTTTACAGCAAACCTGGGGAATGTCCTGATAAATGTCATTAGCGCGCGCAATTTGAAATTAGACCTGTAGAAGCGATTCGACTTGTAGTCGGGAATCTGCCTCAACAATTCGTCGTATATGGAAGCTATTGTTTCCTTGTTAGGATCGGTAGAATTCGTCACATAATTGAACACCGTGGACAGATAGCCTTTCTTGATATACATAAAATCGACTTCGGGCTTGAAATTATCGTAAACTCCGTTTTGCTTCGAAAAAGCAAGCAATTTATTGAAAACTGCCAGTCGTTTCTGGTATTTTGTGCTATCCTTTGTCGTACACACCGAGCCGGGACGGATAAGATACAGATAAAACGGTTCATCAACGTATGAAATCGACTTTGCCAGCATCAGCACACACGAAACGAAATAACTGTCGTCGGCACTGCGTTCTTCTGGGAAACGAATGCCATACTGGTCTATCAATGTCTTTCTGTATATGAGCGATGTAAACTGCGAAACATAGTGAGTAAGGAAATACGAACGTTTTTCATCCGATATTTCGCCATTTCCAATAAACGGATTCTTCAGGATATCGCCACGACGTCCATCGGGATAAACCTTTTGCATCTGACAGCAACACAAATCGCTGTCGTACTTTTTTGCTTCAGCATACATCCTATCAAACATATCATTTTCAATCCAGTCGTCGCTATCAACGAAAGCAATGTACTCGCCTTTTGCATATGGTATTGCAAAATTGCGAGCCATACCAGCACCCAAGTTATGCTCAGGTTTAAGGAATACAAACTGGTCTTTGCGAGGATGGTCGGCGATCATATTCTGCACCAGCTCGATGCTATTGTCGGGTCCATGGTCGTCCACAAATATGAACTCCATATCGTCCAGAGTTTGCGACAGCAACGAAGCCGTACATTTTTCAATATACTGAGCAACACCGTAAACAGGAAGTATTACAGAAACTTTCACCATAAACAATATTCAAAAAAGCAAAATTACAAAAAAATAAGACATCGCCACCACCTAAATATTCTTTTCGCTTTGGCAAACCTCCCAATAACTATTTATGGGTTATTTCCCATTGATAGTATCTTCAATAATTTGCAACATCTTCTGCGATGGCAACACTCCGTCTTTTGAAGCCAGATAATCGTCATAAAACTGCTCTCTTTGAACCATCATAGGATCATTGCCTCCAACTACCACTTCCTTGAGGAAATGCTCAATATCATCTATAGAAAGTCCATGGTAGTGACAATCAAAAGCCTTAATGCCAAATGGGTTGAACTTATCGGACATATCCTCATCCTTACACAAATACATCACAGGTTTTTGAGTGAAAATGTACTCTACTGTAAATGAACCACAATCATGAATCATAGCATCGGAAGTAAGAAACAAATCCTCGTAGCTATCGGTTACCAGCTGAGTATTTTCCATGCTTTCCCATCTACGATAATATTCCTCGGTTTTCTCTTCTCCCCACACCTGTTGCAACTTGAATTTTAGCAGTTGGTGAGGCTTGAAAGCGAACTGTATATCATCGGAATACTTCTCGGCTAGAGCCAGAATAGCCTCACCATTATCCATAAACGTAGCATTATTGTCGAAATCAATGGAATGGTGCGGAGCATATATGACACGTTTCTTAGGCTTCGACTGCTTTTTCCATTCGTCGTGAGGAGAATGGTTCGGATTCAGAAAGACTTCTGTAGCAGGATGTCCAGACACTACAACATTTTCGGCATAGTTACGCGAATATTTATATGCCAATTCCTTATGGATGAGTGTTTCGACAAAATAAATTCCTACAATATTGGTTGAAATAAGATTATAGTTGGTCTTGTAATAATTGAGCGATGTAATAGCGTATGGCAAATAACAGGTCAATGTATCCTTGTAGTGGTATATAAAGTTTTGAGGTAAAGTATCTTTGTATGGTGCAGTGAAAAACACAATATCAGGATGATACAATTTCTTCACGTCCAACCACTTTCCCGACTTATCATCATAAGGAATAACATATTCATACCCTTTGCTTTCAGCAAACTGACGTGTCCGTTCGAGCACTTTCAACATCTCAGCCTTCTCGAACCCCTTGTATTGCGAATAAAGAGTGATTACTATGTACGGATGATAATGAGGATCTTTTTGCATTGCCTCGAACAAAGTATCGTGCTTCCACATACCTGGAATAGACAAAAAGAAAGCAACATCAAGGCATTTCTTCCCTTGCAGCTTATGAGCTGCTTGCAACTGAGCGGCACGGAATTTCTTTATATACCAGTTTGTAATAGGTTTGAAATGATTGCGCAGTAAATCTTTATACGCCCACAACAAGCGCAACTGGTACATAAACGATTTGTCTATCGACTTCATTGCATCAAAGTTTCAGTTCTCAAACATATTCAAGAAACGCTCTGCACACCACAATTGCCACTTCTGATTACCCGTAAACTTCGTCATATCAAGATTTTCCTTGAATTCTTTGCGCTTTGGTCCATCCCAGTTGTCAAAATACACGTCAACTGGCCTTGGCATAGGATTCTTGGCTGGGATCGGAATTTCAGGATAACGCATACTCATAAGCTCACGGATAAGATATTTTGGCTCGCCATTCCTTATACGATTCAGATCCAACGGCTCCGCCATCTTCAATCTTGCATACGGATCGTAATATGGCATACCAGCTACAGAAAAGGCGTTCTTGTAAGAACTAAAACTCTCTGTTATCATTAGACCTTGCATAAACTCAAGAAAGTCTATTTTATTATTGTCCTTGCGGAAAGGTTCAAAAGCATACGACATATCAACCGGCTTCTTCAACACTTCTTCTGGGTCGATGGAATAATAACGTTTGACAAACGCATCGAAATCCCAATCTTTCGACAACAACTTATCCATACCGCCAAAAACATAATCACTTCCATCGCCAATAAGCATAATTTCCACACCATCTTTCTTGGCTTGCAATGCCGCTTGAAGAATCTGAGGTTCAATGGAATGTACAGGAGCACATTTAGACTTCATACAAGCATCCACATTCTTAAGCACAGTATCCCATGAGATATCGACATAATGAAGATTCAGATTACAACGTTTACCATAATACTCGGCCCGCATTAGCTCTTCATTCTGAAATTCACCGCCCAAAAATCTAAACGTATAAGCCTCGCCCTTACCAATATAAGAAGCCACAATCGCGCTATCCATTCCTCCAGATAGCATAACTCCTATTTTTTTGCCTTTAAACTGTAAAAGCTGTTCCTCAATTGCTTTTCCTATTTCTTCGGCAGTACGCACAAAAGTCTTCTCAGAATCGGGAATCCTAACAATATTCTTGTGTTGCATTCCATCATAAAAGTCCTTGTCGTCAGCATCAATATACCGAAAAGCCATGTACGAACTCAAACAATAATCCTTATCTTTCATTTTTCATTTGATTTATTTATTGTAACAACTAGACCAGATATTTTATTTATCATTCATGTCCAGCCATCTTTCCAGACACCACATCTGCCATTTTTGATTACCTGTAAACTTATTCATATCCAGATTCTCTATAAACTCCTTACGGCGAGGACCTTCCCAATTTTCAAAATATTTATCCACCGGCCTAGGCATAGGATTCTTGTCGGGCACAGGGATTTCGGGATAACGTTTCGACATAAGTTCACGAATCAAATATTTGGGTTCTCCATTCCTTACTCTTTGCAAATCCAACGGCTCCGACATTTTCAATCGTGCATACGGGTCGTAATAAGGCATACTTGCCACAGAAAATGCATTCCAATACGAACTTGAACTTTCTATTGAAAAAACATCATCCATGAACGTCAGAAAATCAATTTTCCCACCATTCATACGATATCGTTCAAAAAGGTAGGACATATCAATTGGATTTCTCAAAACATCCTTTGGATTGGTAAACATATAGCGATTCATAAATGCATCTAAATCCCAGTCCTTCGAAAGAAGTTTGTCCATACCGCCAAAAACCAGATCGCTGCTTTCGCCGACAAACATTATTTCAACGCCATCTTTCTTGGCTTGCAATGCAGCCTGAAGTATCTGAGGTTCAATGGAATGCACTGGAGCGCATTTAGACTTCATGCAGGCATCCACGTACTTAAGCACAGTATCCCAAGAGATATCCACATAATGCAAAGTAAGATTGTAATACTTCGCAAAGTATTCTGCACGAGCCAACTCCTCTTTTTGGAAATTACCACCTAAAAATCTGAAAGTATAAGCATTGCCTCCGTTCATAAACGAAGCCACAATCGCACTATCCATTCCCCCAGAAAGCAAAATGCCTTTTTTCTTTCCGTCAAACTGCCGCATCTGAGAATCGATAGCCTCACCTATCTCGTCAGCAGTTTTAACATATGTCTTTTGACTATCGGGAATAGGTTGAATATTTCTGTGGTGCATTCCATCATAAAAATCCTTATCGGCATCTTCAATATAACGGAAGGCCATGTACGAACTCAAACAATAATCCTTATCTACCATAATTATTTATCTTCATTATTTATCTTGAGTGCCTTTTTTGCCGATTCGTCGGTCCAACCACGAACCTGCTGCAATGTATGCGTTATTTTTGTTGATGAAATACCTTTAGTGTATGGGAAATAAACTATTCTGATTCCTTCCTTCTTGAATTTCTTCTCATATTCTTTCCACTTGTCGGTTCCGTACCAATCATCACCGACAAACAAGACTTTTGCGCCAAGTTTTTTACATGCAGTAAGCTTATCCATATCATATTGAGGAACCGCCGCATCTACATAACGACAACTACGTACAATCTCAATTCTATCCTCGAATGGAATCATTGCCTGTTTGCCCTTGTAAGCCACCAAATCATCCACCGTAACTCCTACTATCAACTTGTCGCACATACCTTTAGCATTTTTCAGAAGATTAAGATGCCCGATATGAAACAAGTCATATACACCAGTTGTGTAACCAATTATCTCATCTTCCTCTGAACATTGTTTTTTTACACTTGCCGGTGATTTTTTCTTAATTTCCCGTACTTCTTTCTGAAGCCTTTCATAGGCTTCAAATATTTCGTTTTTAGTATTTTTCAATGTAAGTTTCATAATCTTTATATAGAATATCCGAACATATGATATTATACCGATTTCAACAATAATATAATTGGCAAAGATAATAAAGATTTTCAGGATAATAATTGCATTTTTGGAAAACTAGACCATTTCATCTAGAAGAACCTTCATAATCTTCAAATCCTTCCTATATGTAATCTTTATATTGGAATCATCTCCATCAACAACAAAAATTTTATCTTCGGGAAGATATTTTGCAACTACTCCACAATCGTCGGTAGCAACAAAGGAAGAATCTTCTATGGCTTGTTTGTACGCCTTAGCAATAGTTTCGTAACTAAAGCCTTGCGGGGTTTGCTGACAACGAAGATTCGAACGCTTTGGAATGCGATTTATAAAACGTCCAGATTCGTCAATCTCGACAATAGTGTCGGTAGATGGAACCGACACTGCCACCGCATTGTATTTTTTTAATGCTGAAACTACATCAGAAATTATCCTCTGCGAAACCACAGGACGGACCGCATCGTGGAATATCAGATTACAACATACACCTTCGTATGCTTTTATTGCCGAAAGACTTGAATCGGAACGTTCTGCCCCACCATCAAGGATTTTATTCAACTTTGTCCACGAATTACGAGCGATTATTTCATGCATTTCTGCGACATAATCCTTGTTTACCACTACTGCAATTTCGTCAATACCAGCATTTCTTTCAAAAGCATCGATAGAATACTCGATTATACGCCTATCGCCGACCTGCAAGAATTGCTTAGGCAGTTCACCGCCCATCCTGCGACCGCTTCCGCCAGCCAATACTACCGCTACATTCAACCTTTTCATATTCTACTCAACACTTACGACCTTAAACTCTGTACGACGGTTTTGCGCACGGCCTTCCTCGGTGTCGTTGGTGGCAACCGGAACCGAGAAATCATATCCACTATACGACAAGCGCTCTTTTGCTATTCCCTGCGACACAAGATAATTGAAAACCGACTTTGCACGATTTTCCGACAAGGTCTTGTTGTAAGCTTTGGTGCCAACGTTGTCGGTATGTCCACCAATTTCTATCTTCATCTTCGGATTTGCATTCATATACTCCACCACCTTTCCCAACTCGGTATAAGAATCGGGCAGCAAATCATAGCTGTCGGTCTTGAAGAAAATGTTTTTCAGAACCACCGTCACACCCTTTTCTATCGGCTGCAACGGAATGTTCATAATGTACGGCTCCTCGGGATGCTCAAGGTTGGTGAGCGAAAAATTCTCAGAGTAGAAAAGATAACCCTCGCGCGATACATTGAAAGCGTAGTCCTTGTCGATGGGCAGACATACCATATATTCGCCGTTGTTTTCCTGCGAATACATATCCACAACCTTTTCCCCACTCTCGATATCAAGCATTTCGCATTTTGCCTTCAGCCTTTCGTTGGTCTTCGAATCGTAGATATAACCCTTGACGTATGTGACCGTCAGTGGCTTAACATCTGGTGGAAGTTCGAAGCCGTATATGTCCAAGTCACGCTTGGTTCCCGATGACGAGAACATTGCAAGGTCGCCTTTTGCGTTCACGATAAGGCTTCTCTCCTCTCCCAAGGTATTTATCGGATAGCCCAGGTTT
This sequence comes from Bacteroidales bacterium UBA1184, assembly GCA_002310235.1. GTDB lineage: Bacteria > Bacteroidota > Bacteroidia > Bacteroidales > ML635J-15 > Bact-19. The sequence goes on along the minus strand of DBYO01000010.1, from coordinate 43,889 downwards.
TTCGGCTTCGACCAAGTTTTGCCTTCGTCCTCAGTCTTTGCAACAAATAAGTCGTAACTACCAAGTCCTGGATGTCCCTTGGACGCAAAATACAAGGTCTTGCAGTCTGGGTGTATGAACGGAGAAATGTCCTCGTATGGCGTATTTATCCTTCCACCAAGGTTTTCAGCAGGCTTCAAGGCATTTCCCTTGCTGTCGATCTGGACGCGCCAAATGTCGGTCTTACCGAATCCTCCCGAGCGCGATGACGAAAAATACAAATACTTTCCATCAGACGACAACGACGGGTTGCTTTCCCAGGATTCTGTGTTTACCGAGCGCATATTCTGCGGCTGCGACCACTGCTTACCTTCCCAAAACATTATATACAAATCACAACTTCCCTTGCCATCTGGTCGATTACAAGCCGTTATCACACATGTTTTTCCATCTGCCGAAATACATTGAGCGCCTTCATTTAGCTCAGTATTGATTCTTCCAGGAAGCGGTGCTCCCGAATCGTATTTACCTGTCTGTGGATTGCGGTAAGCATAGAACAAATCCTCGTTCATGTTGGTCTGACTACGTGATGGATTATTTTTATTCAGAGGTATTTGCCTAGTAAACACCAGCATTTCCTCGTCGGCAGAAAGCGACGGCCAATACTCGTCCCATTCGGTGTTAATCTTGCCTACACTCCGTGGCTTAAAGTTCACAGGATTACGCACAGCACTGTCCGAAAAAGTTATGTATTCGCGCAAACGGTCGGTATCAAATTTCTTATATACATCAAGATCAGCATTTTCGTAAAAAAAGTCGATAAATTTCTTTGCCGAAGCATAGTCGCCAATGCCGTAATTGTGCATCGCAAGTTTGAGGGTTATGCCATAGTCAAAATGCGGATCTATCTCGTCAACTTTTTCATAAAAGTGTATTGACGTTTTTATATCCCCAAGGAAATCATAAATTTCAGCCTTTAGCAGATATGCTTCGATAAACATCGAATCCTTGGCAATTGCATTATCAACCTCCTGCAAGGCGAACTTTACAGTCTGGTCGGTCTTGCCATTCTGGTAGTATGCAACAGCCTTTTCGAAACTCTTTATGGCAGCCTTCGACTTGGTATGATATTCCTCGTTCTGCGAAAACACGAATCCGCAAATGAGCGACAAAATCAATATGCAAAATAATTTCTTCATATAATTATCATATAACAAAAAGCAAGCCGAGAAAAATTCCCGACTTGCAAATATAATAATATTTTAGAAACCTTTATAAGCCCTTGTCCATAGTGAGGAGGAATTCCTCGTTGGTTGGGGTTTGCGGCAAACGTGCGCGGATGAACTCCATAGCCTCCACAGAATTCATGTCGGCAAGGAACTCGCGCATTACCCACAGGCGGTTTACAAGGTCTGGATTTACAAGCAAATCCTCGCGACGTGTACTCGAAGCGGTAACATCCACAGCAGGGTAAATTCTGCGATTCGATAGCTTGCGGTCGAGCTGAAGTTCCATGTTACCAGTACCCTTGAATTCCTCGAAAATCACATCGTCCATCTTGGAGCCAGTTTCGGTAAGTGCCGTTGCAAGAATGGTAAGCGAGCCACCGTTTTCGATGTTACGAGCAGCGCCGAAGAAACGTTTCGGTTTGTGAAGTGCGTTGGAATCGACACCACCCGACAAAACCCTACCAGATGCAGGAGCAACAGTGTTATATGCACGTGCTAGACGGGTAATGGAGTCGAGCAGAATAACCACATCGTGACCGCATTCTACCATACGCTTTGCTTTTTCAAGAACTATGCTTGCAACCTTTACGTGGCGTTCTGCTGGTTCGTCGAAAGTAGAAGCGATAACTTCTGCGTTTACGTTACGAGCCATATCTGTAACTTCCTCCGGACGCTCGTCGATAAGTAATATGATAAGGTAAACTTCGGGGTGGTTTGCCGCTATTGCATTTGCAATTTCCTGAAGCAAAACAGTTTTACCTGTCTTTGGCTGAGCAACAATAAGACCGCGTTGACCTTTTCCAATCGGAGTGAACAAATCTACAACTCTCGTAGAAAGTGTTGCATGACCTTTGCCCGTAATGTTGAACTTTTCGGTTGGGAACAAAGGAGTGAGATGATCGAATGGAATTCTGTCGCGCACCAAAGCCGGATCCAAACCATTTATGCTTATAATCTTAGTCAATGGGAAATACTTCTCTCCTTCCTTTGGCGGACGAACCGAACCTTCGATTGTATCACCAGTCTTAAGACCGAACAACTTTATCTGCGACTGCGAAACATAAACATCGTCCGGAGAATTCAGGTAATGGTAATCCGACGAGCGCAAGAAACCGTAATTTTCGGGCATAATCTCAAGTACGCCAGATACTGTTACGATACCTGAAAAATCGTAATTAGGTTTAGGTTCTTCTATAGGTTGATTCTGCGATACATTTGTCTGCTGCTGACGGTTGTCGTTATCAAGTGGCAGCTGCTGCTGGCGAGGCTGAGACTGAGCGCCATTGTTGTCGTTGCGCTGATTGTTATTACGCTGCTGATCGAATCTCTGGAACGGCTTCTTTGCATCCTGGCGGCTCTGCTGATATTCGCCGCCATTCTGCTGAAAATTCACGGCATCCACCTTCTGAACCGTATCTACAGAAACTCTTGCAACTGGCTCAGCATTTATTTTCTGAGGTCTTTGATTCTCCTGATTGTTAAATACCAGTTTTGCTCCGGCTCCAGTTTCATCCAAATGTGTAGTCATTATCGGAGACTGAATTCTTGCTCTGCGCTGACGCCTTCTATGCTGCGTATTATCATCTGCGCCATCTTCCGAATCCTTTTCTTCTTCATCGTCGTCTGCGGTCTCGCTAGAACGTATGTTTCTTTCTGGCAAAGGTGCCATAATATCGGTTACACCAACAAGGAGATCATCATCGTCATCAATTTCATCTTCAAAATCAGGATCTTCCGCATCCATTATCTTTCTTATCAAATCCTGTTTTCTAAAAGCCTCAACTCTTTTGATACCCAAGCCTTTTGCATATTCTCTGAGTTCAGGCAACAATTTGTCGTTCAACTCTGAATAACTCTTCATTTTAAAGTTAAATGTTATTAAAATTAATCGTAAATTTGTTTTTCCCCTCTGGGGCATTGTATCAATCAATAAGTACCAAAACCTAAAACCAACAAGCAATCGTGAGAATATTTCTATTGTGATTTTTAATCTTCAGAAATGAATTGATGCCTTATCAATTGCAGTGCAAAGATATATCTTTTTATGCAGATGCAAACAAATCGGACAGATTTTTTTCACACGTGGACATTCGTCATAAAACTCTATAATGCAAAGCATTATCCTTTTTATCAACACGGCAACGTCAACAATACAAACCTTTTGTATAGCGCACCGTCCTTGATTTTACGGCAAATGAATGCTATAACTAACGAACACTCGTCTATCTTACTTTTGCGCCAAGTTCCTTCTCGTAGAACATTATGAGCTTCTGCATGATCTTGTCGATCTGCTTGTCGGTCATAGTCTTTTCGGTGTCCTCGAGTTCGAAGCTCAATGCATACGAAATCTTGCCCGGCTCAAGGTTCTTGCCTTCATAGACATCGAACAGACCGACCTCAACAATATGCTTAGGCTCTGTCCTGCGTGCAACTTCTTCCAACTGAGCGTAGGTTACTGACTTGTCGATGAGCAATGCAAGGTCGCGGCGTACACGTGGAAACTTCGAAATAGGCTGATATTCAATCTTGTGCGTCTTGGCAAACTTCAGAAGTACATCCCAGTTGATTTCGGCATAGAAAACATCCTGGTCTATGTCCATCTTCTTGAGCAATGCCTTCGAAACAACGGCGATGCGTGCTACTTCCTTGTCCTTCAGCTTGAACGACTGGAAAGTGCTGAACTTTTCGTCCAACGAAACCTCGAACTTCAATGCCGACATGTCAATGCCAATTTTCTTGAGCACTGCAGCCACGCCCGACTTCAGCATGAAGTAGTCGGTAGGATTGTCCTTCAGGTTCCAGCTCAACGGATTACGCTTGCCTGTAATCCACATTCCGATGTACTGGGTTTCGCTGTATGCGGTGATGTCGGAAATCTGCTTGTCGGCATTATAATAATAGGTACGACCGAACTCGAAGAACTTAAGGTCGCCGTTCTTGTAGTTCAGGTTGGCCTTTATGCTGTTGAGTCCGCCATAAAGCAACGACGGACGCATAACGTTCAGTTCGCGGCTCAACGGATTGTAAATCTTCACGATGCGGTTTGCGTACTCGCTGTTCTCGGCAATGTCGTCAGCAGAAATCATCGAGAGGCACATTATTTCGGTGTAGCCCATGCCTGTGAGCACATCCGAAACGAGATTCATCATCTTCTGCGGTTCGGGCTTTTCGGGATAGTTGATGCTGAACGAAATATGGTTCGGAACCTCGATGTTGTTGTAGCCGTAGATTCTCATTATGTCCTCAACCACGTCGGCTTCGCCGGTTACATCGACCCTGTAGGTCGGGATTTCGAGCTTCAGGTCGCGGCCCTTGTCCTCGAGAATCTTCATGTCGAGCAGACCGATGATTTCGCGTACGCGTGCTTCGGGAATTTCCTTGCCGATAAGCGCATTGCCACGGTCGATGTTGTAGTCAACTATTGCTGGCTCTATCTTGTTAGGATAAACATCGGTAATTTCGGAAGCGATACGACCGCAGCCCATTTCAACAATCAGGCTTGCGGCACGGCGCAATGCGTAAGGCACCATGTTGATATCAACACCGCGCTCGAAATGGAACGAAGCGTCGGTTTTCAGACCATGGAACTTCGAAGTCTTGCGGATTGATACCGGGCTGAAATATGCAGCCTCGATGAAAACGTTCTTTGTCTCGTTGGAGATGCCCGACTTCTGACCGCCGAACACACCGCCGATGCACATTGGCTCCTCGGCATTGCAAATCATAAGGTCGTGAGCCGAAAGCTTGCGCTCAACGCCATCGAGAGTTACAAATGGTGTTCCCTCTGCGACATTCTTCACGACAATCTGACGTCCGGCAATCTTGTCGGCGTCGAAGGCGTGAAGCGGATTGCCAGTTTCGTAAAGCACGAAGTTGGTGACATCCACGATGTTGTTTATAGGATTCAAGCCGACCGATTTCAGGCGGTTCTTCAGCCATTCGGGCGATTCCTGCACCTTCACGTCGGTAAGGCAGATGCCCATATAGCGGCGGCAAGCCTCGGTATTTTCTATCTTGATGTCGATTTTGATTTCATTCTTTGGATTCTCGGTGATTTCGGCCTTGGGGATATTGTATTTTATACCCTTAACGGCAGCCACATCGCGGGCGGCGCCTATGTGCGAAGCACCATCGATACGGTTTGGAGTGATGTCGATTTCGATGGCGGTGTCGTTTTCCACCTTGAAATATTCGGCAGCAGGCGTACCCACCTTTGCATCGGCTGGCAGAACCATGATTCCGTCGTGCGAAGTGCCGATATTCATTTCGTCCTCAGCGCAAATCATACCTTCGGAAGGTTCACCGCGAAGTTTCGACTTCTTGATTTCGAACACGCCGTCCTTTGCGTAAATCTTGGTGCCTATGGTAGCAACAACGACTTTCTGTCCTGCAGCCACATTTGGAGCACCGCACACGATATGCAATGGTTCGTCACCGCCGACATTTACTGTAGTAACGTGCAGATGGTCGGAATTTGGATGAGCAACACAGGTGAGCACTTCGCCTATTACGAAGCCCTGCAGTCCGCCTGGCACCGACGAAACTTCTTCAGTTCCATCAACTTCCAGTCCAACGCTTGTTAATATTGCAGCCAGTTCTTCCGGCGATTCGTCAAACGACACATAGTTCTTAAGCCAATTGTATGAAATCTTCATCGTAAATCAATTTTGGGTTGCAAAGATACAATATTATTTACGATTTTGGTTTTACGATTTTGGATTTTTTAATTGGTTGCCTCTGTGGCGAACTATTCGTAATCGGCAGCATCTTCCGCTGCTATAGGCAGGCTATCCTCATCGATGCTGACATAAGGTTTTGTGTTGCGACTGAAAGTGCGGATAAAATAGTCGTTGAGCGCGATTTCCACCTGTTGCATGGTGTTTTCGATAGTTTTTGGTTTCAGTTGGCATTCCCAGAGGATTATCACCTGCCAGCCGTTTTCTATCAAAAGCTGGCAATTCTTACGGTCGCGCTCCTGATTTCGGCGAATTTTCGATGTCCAGAACTCTGTGTTCGATTTAGGAATCTTGCAACATTCCGAACTTTTTACGCCATTTTTCGCATTATTAAGATCGAAATCCACATTGTGACCATGCCAGAAGCATCCGTTTACGAAAATGGCTGTGCGGTAGCGACGCATTACAATGTCGGGCTTCCCTGGCACGCCTTTCACGTTGAGGCGGTAGCGATAACCGTGTTGCCACAGCCAATGCCTAACCTTCAGTTCGGGCTTTGTGTCGCGGCTTAGTATGTGCGACATGCAACGATGGCGCTGTTCGGGAGTTAGAGGGTCGGGCATAGGTGGTGGATATTACGTTTACTTGTCTATTACTTTTTTTGTCGAACTAATAAGAATTTCTTATAAGTTGATTTCTAATATTTTCTGTATTTAATCACATCTTCTCCCTTCATAAAAATTGGTGTTCCAACTTCTGCATCTGGATTTTCTTTTCGCCAATCATTAATCAAACGAGCAACATCAATATTTCCTAATGTAACTTCCTCATCGAAAACATAACAAAAATACTTGCCATGAGGCTTTTTGTACCATGCCTTCTTCATGCGTTCCTTATCCATAGTTGCATGATGGTGAACATGGAAAACACGATTTCTATTGTCATTTTCATGACCGATTTCATATAATATCACAAAACTGACCTCTTTTTTTTCAAGATGACTTATTTTCTGTGCTCCAGAACGGCTTTTGTCAAGACGGATATTATAAATTAGAGTGCCTTTGTCGTTGTTTCCCAAAATCCAGTTCAAATGGTCCTGATCGCGATAGCATCCAATAAGAATTTCTTTATCAGCGTAACGTTCCAAATAATGAAGTGTTAAGAAGGTGGACGGCACTGCCATTTTCGCTGACAATGGCTCTACTTTTGGCAATATGTTCTGAGGATTATCACCTATTTTACAAGGCTTCACATAAAAGAACTCTTCCAATTGGCCAAGCAATGCTTCGTTCTCATCATCGAACTTCTTATTTCTGTCCAATGCGAGAGAAAAATATTTTTGTGAACCTCTATCGTTATAGGGAGTAAAGATTTTTCCCAAAAGTTCTTGAAAATGATCATCTATATACGCTACAGCACTCACATTTTCCTTTGCCGTCATTACATAGAAATGGAATTTTTCTTCCAGCATTTTTTGGATTTCCTCGCGGAACATTTTGCGCACCTTTTCTTGCCATACAGATTTTTCCGACTTGTTATTGCGACCATACAAAGCAATAATAAATAAAAAGTTGACATCGTAATGAGCAATAAGGAATGTATCCCTATCGAACAGACGATTATCATAGTGTCGCGATTGGAAATACTTTTCCGACTTGTCGGTCAAATGAATATCATCTTTACGCTCCAATGTGTTTTGTTCCGCAGAAATAAAAAAGTTTGGAATAATATTGTAACCTTCGGTAATTTCATCGTTCAAGCGGATATGACCTTTTTGTTGCAAAGGTTCGCTATCATTGAACAAATCCATATTCCATTGTACTACATTGCGTGCATAGGTAAACTGCTTATAAACGCTTTCTTTTCCAAGTTTTGTATTGCGCTTGTAATATTTTGAATCGCCAATATAATATATTGGCTTTTCATCATCATTGTTTGTAAGGTCGCGGTATTGATACAAATGGTCAACCCGCTTGCCATCGGGCTGGTCTTTAAGTTCTTCAGGAAGATTATCGTTAGTGCCACCAACAAGTTCATCAATAATCGCTTCGAATACAATATTGAAATTCTTTACCAACAGATACTCGCGCTCATTGACATCGACATTCACCTGCTTGCTCTTGTCAAAGAATGCATAGCACAATTCCCATAGATACAAGGCTTTGTCGGAAAAATACTTGTATTTTATTTGCAAAAGTCGGGTTTTGCCAAATCCGTTCCTATAATTTTCAAATTGTTGACCTGTAATAAGCGGAAAATTAACATTAATAGTTATAGGAAAACCATATTGAACATTTATGTAATGCAGTATCGAGAAGAAAATTATTAGAAGTTCCTCGTCGAAATTGATTTGACGCTTTTTGTTTACAGGATTCAAGTAAACTGGAGTATCATCTTGTATATATGCCGACGAGTGGCTTATCGTTCGTGTCCAGTTAATTTTGTTGTAACCCGAATGCAGATTACGCAACACAAAGAAGAAGAAATCCTGGTTTTCGCGATTGAACTTTTGCAGAGCCAAAAGAATATCAAGAAAAGTGTTGTGCTTGCGTCTCATACGACCTTTAGACATCTGCTGCACATTTTGCTTCAGCACTATGCTGCTTTTCGGATGCGTATCGTGGTACAAGACTATTGCACGATAAATCCACACAGAAAGCTCATAAATAAAGTCATGCTCTTCCTGTTTCAAAACATTTTGCTCCTCAAGGTTTATGATTTCTTCCGGTTTGCAATGCCCGAACACCTGTTCCTCTCCGTCCTTGTCCTCAATTAACACTTTAGGGAGCACAAACACACAATCCTTCAACTTGGGATTATAATAATACCCCACATAGTTGACACTAACCTTACCATCTACATCGCGAAGGTTGGTGATACCATCAAGCACATTTTCAACGGCTTTGGCAGGATATTGGTGTTCTTCTATAATGATACGCACTGTGACTAACAATTAATGGTCATGTCAATACTTAACAGATTTTTGATGTCTTCAAGCATTCTAACCAATGTGTATGTCTTTGAACCCTTTACAAAATAATATTCACCGAGTTGCATATACGAATATGATGTTGAATTTTCTATTTCCGGATATTTTTCTTTAGAAATAAGCGGATGATTCAATCTTCTATATTTCAATTTATCCGCTATTGAATAAACATTATCAACTCCTATTTTCTTAATAGCTTCAATATAAGCATCGAAAGGTCCCATATCATTTGTACTGAACACCGTTCCATCTGCAAATGTGATATTCTTTAAATGATTTTTGTTTGCAACAGCAGGATTGGTTTCGTCAATATCATCGATTTCAATTATTTCTTCATTATCTTTAATGTTTACACCTAAATTGTCCAGAAATTCCTTCACAATAGCTTCATCAACTTTCCCATCTGCCTTGTAGAACATACGGAATGTGATTTTCTTATTGTTTTTGTCATTGAAAACAGCATCGTCGAAACCATAGTCTTTAAAAACATCGTTCCAAAGATAGAATATCACTTTGTTGACAAATCTTTCTGCTGTGATTACATCATTATCTGCCTTGCAGAAATAGAAACCAAGCATTTTGTCTTCCGACGAAGTCGCCGACTCTATCTTTGCGTTTATTTTTTCAAGGAAATCGCTCCAATCGTAGCTTGCTCCATCTGCGTTTATAGTCCATCTTTCCTTTTTTGTATCAATCGGCACATACTTCCAATCCCATCTCCTCTTGAATGCCGAATCTATCGGGAACAGGCTCTGGTCGCTGGTGTTCATGGTTGCCCAGATGTAGAGGTTTGCGGGCAACGAAAGTTCCTCACCGCTTCTTACACTGTCGGGAATATCGGTGCGAATGCTGGCTGAAAGGTTTTCGGCAATGTAGGTGGCAAGGTCGTTGTCGGCCTTGATAGGATATTCGGAAAAGCCGTCGCATTTACGGTCGAGCAGTTGGAAAAGGTCTCCGAAAATTTGTGCGCAGTTGCCACGGTTGATTTCCTCGATAACCAGATATACAGGCTCTGTGGTCTGCCAAGCACGAAGATAGGCTTTGGTGAAGGATTGCGGAACGAATGAATAAACTATCTTTTTGTTATCTGTTTTTTTTGCGAAATCTTCTCCAATTGCAATCCCTTTTCCTGTTTCTACAGCCATTGATTCTGTAAAACCGCAGGAGGTAAGAATCTTTTTTACTTCATCGGCAGACAAATCCTTAAGCGATTCCCAATATTTTGCCGCGAATTTATGGCAAGGATATGTTGCCCCAGAAGTTTTGATTTCCGATAATTTATTAATCAATTCTCCGACTTTATACAAAGGTTCCTTGCTTATCATTGTCGGCTTGTAGCAGCCCACAAAAGTGGAATAATCGCTATCAGGATGGAAAGTAGTGCGGAAAACATTTTCCTTGGGCTGCTGTTCGGTGATTTCGTTGATAGTATGTGATTTGCCTGTGCCAGGAGCACCGTAGAAGATTTGCTGGAGAGGAAGACTTGTGTAATCTTTTATGCTATTAATAATCGTTTCTTGTTTTGAAAAAAGATTCTTTGCATTTAAGAATCTTTGATACCAACTTACTGTTGTTGAATATTGATTTTTTCCTTTAGTATTAATGTCAATATAAGTTTCCAGTTCATTAAGATTATTAACAACTTCTTCAAAACCTATTGAATCATCAAAATCTAAAATAGAAATATCCTTTCTTTCTGGAAATAATTGCTGAAGGCACTCATTGATGCGTTTAAAATCAACATAATTCTTTAAACTTTTTGAATTTGTTGTACAATTAGTTATAAAATCTTGATATAATTGAAGCTGTCTTTCTCTATTCATAATGTTTGCTTTTCTTTTATTATTATTCTAATGCCATATTTTTCCGTAAATTGTTTTTCTGAATTATAATCTGACACATTATAAAGGATATAATCACTATCGGCATTTGCAACTAAATTGTGATATGGTTCAGTATTCATATCAATTAACACATTATCGTTAGTAAGTGTAATGTAATCTTCTTCAAGTATGTCACAGATATATTTCCCCATGCCATCGCTCACTGCATAAATTTTCCCATCAAACTTATCAAGAAAAGCTCTTTCTGTGTCAAAAACAAATTCTCTCATACATTTAATTTAGTAATGTGTCACATAACCAGCAAAGCCTTCAAAAACTCGGATTGTATTATGTCTTGGTAATTTGTGCATGGTTTATTTAATTAATTTTACAATCATTCTTTACAACAGAATCTACTATTGATACCTCTACAGCCAAATACTCTGCGATTACGAATTTTACTTTTGTACTATCAGGAGAAACACAATACCTGTATCTTCCATCCTGAACCACTATCCAATTACTATAATTTACAGAATCGTCTAACCCAACAAGAATGTGAGACAAACAATTACTACCAATTTCAGGAACAACATATCCATAATATGGAGTTTCAAAATCATTCAATAAAGGTTTAGACATATTTTCTAATAACCACATATCTACCCTTATATTCCGAATCCCAATTTATAGAATTATTCTCATATGCTAAATGTCCAAATGCCAATTTATACATAACAAATTCAAACCTGCTCTTTTCCATATCACAAACTTCAATGTCCGCAAACATTCGAAATTGTCCTGTTATTCTTTTTAATAACTTAGTAGAGTGCAATAAAGTTTTCCTTGTTTTCTCCCTTTTTATCATATTGGGATTTGTTGTTTTTTCTTTCATACAATCTATTAGACAAGAAAAATACTCCTCGTCGGAAGAAAACTTATGATTACACTTTCCGCAGCATTGCACACTTCTCAGATTCTTAGGATATGGTTCATCTAAGAAACATTTTGAAGGAACATGATCCAGAGTATCTGCTGGGGCTCCACAATATACACAAATGTTATCTAATCGCCAGTCCATGTTGCTATATTAAATCGGACAACAAAAGATTATCTTCACCATCAAAAACAAGATGTTCTTTATTTCGGAGCAATTTAATTTTATCTTCAAATGATGCAGTCTTAATCACTTCATCATATTTATCCAACATTGCTTTGTGCGCAACCTTCTTTGAGTTTCCATTAAGAATACTCTTAAAACCTTCCAATGCGCATTCGCAAAACAAATCTTCATCATCTCCTACACAAAAAGGGATATTATAGCCAACAAACAACTTCAACCCTATTCGCATAAGTTCTATACGCAAATTTTGAGCGCACAAACATGACACAGAATAAAACCCCTTGCCTTCAAAATTATAATTGATTGTTCTAGTTGTTACAACATCTTCATGATTTTCATTATACACACCATCAGCGTCACCATGAGCCGCAATTAAACAAATTTGATGATATGGCATTGGAGATATCACTTCTTGTTCTGTTAAATGAGGTGGTTCTACAAAAGAATAATTATGATTGAAGTCCACACATTGTTGTCTAGCCAAATCAGCACAAGATTGTAGAAAATTATGTAAATCTACAGAATCAGCATTGTTACAAGCAATCAAGACATTAGCCATTTGAATCTTCCAATTTTGTAAAACGATATATATAATAATCATTCACCATCCCCTCAAACACCTTGCCCACGGCAGATTGATGTCGCAATTCTGACAACATTTCTGACCATGTATAAGATTTGCCACCAAGTTCTCTATAAGCATATTTATCAGCATCTTCAGGATGTCGGAGAATCCATTGTTCAAGCACACAATCAAAACGTGTTGTCCACAAGTTTTTAATTTTATCAATTAAATCGCACGCATCCTTAACCGTTCCGTTATTGCGATCAAAGAACCAAATAAAGTCTTCGTTTATCATTTCAATTATGTCCAATCCCGCTATTTGACTTATTGCATTAGCAGACATCATCACAATGTATAACAAGGAGGTTTGTTCACGGATTTTTTTTAGAACATTTATACCTTGTAATCCGTATCCGTCAAATTTGCAATCAAGAAAAACTATCATTCTACAGTTCAAATTGTTTAGAACATAGTTCAATCCTTCTTGTGGATCTACGAATACCGATAGTTTTGCATCCTCCTTGAATTTACCTATTGATCGTACGAAAGGATTGTCTAATCCTTCTCTCATATTGTCATCAATAAATACCAAGTTATAATTCATATTGTTTATTTTTTAAATGGTAATTCGATTCTTATTGTTGTACCAATTTCACCAAACTCACTATCTGTTACAAATACTTTTCCTTTTAAAGATTCCACCCTTGTTTTTACAATGTATAAACCTATGCCAGCACCACCTTGATCTTGGGTGGTTGTATTATAAACTCCAAAAACCCATGTTCTTTTTTCTTGTGGGATTCCATTTCCCGTATCAGATAACAGAATTATTAATTCTTCTTTTTCGACTGATACCGTACAACGAATTATTTTTTGTTCGGCATCTCTTACGGCTTTAATGGAATTGTCAATAAGGTTTTGCAAGATATCTCTAAAAAACTGTCGACGGGTGTTCCTAAGCATTATCTTTTCAGGGATAATAAGATCTGTTTTGATTCCATTGGAGTTGAACAATGGCGTATATTCGACAAATATTTCGCGAATTGTTTCATCAAGTTCAATATCTTCGGGTTGAATGTTTGATTGTGAATAACTTAACATATAATCTATCACTTTATTAACATTCAAAAATTCCACATACATTTCTTTTGCGTAACGCTTAAATATATCTTCTTCCGTAGGATCTGGATAGAACATGTTAAAATATTCAACCCTATCACGGATTTTATTCAATGTGGTACGGACAGCATGTGTAATATGAATTGCATATTCTTGCAAAGACATAATACTCATATAAACACTCTCTTTTCGCGCAAACTCTTCTTCCGCTTCTTTCTTTTCTTTAATTGCAGTTCTTACTGCTTTTCCGGTCTTCTTGGCTTGCTCAACTACAGGAGCAAGACTGTCTTTTAGATTAGGGTTTTGTTCGGCAATATTCTCTACTGAGGAAATAAAGCTTTGAATCTCTTGACCAGCGGATTCTAATGTGTTGCTGTTTTCTTTTCTTTTCTTTTTCCTTGAATACTTTTTATAACCTTCAATTGCATCTAATTGTGTGATGATAAATTCTTTAAGGTCGCGATATTGTTCATTGTCAACAAAATCCTGCCTGTTTGTCGCGTCAATGATCATTGGATTGTCTTTTTTTGTGATTTCAACAATTCCTATGATTTCTCGGGTACTTACTCGATCAAAGATATTCATCCATAATCGTTTGTCAATTCCTAAAACATCACGTTTCTTATCATCCTCAGACTCATTTTCGGCAAATGGAGTGGTAATAATACTATCGCGATATATTTTTACGCCATCTATTTGATTATTAGGAAATTCTTTACGATAACGTCGACGAGCGGCTTCATCAAAATAATATACTTTCATTTTAATCCCGCCAAACGACTTCATTGGAATAGTTCGGATTTTTATTTCTCCTGTCTCTTCATCAAAATAGGCACTGTCTTGTGTTTGAGAAGTGATATCAAAACCTAGTGAAAAACTGATGGTAGCAATGCTAACATCATCCATGTTTTTAGTTGCGATTGTTTCTATGCCGTATTCTGGTGCAATAACCTTGATTTGCATAGGATAACTCATGTTCGCAAAAGGAGAGACTAGTTTCCCCGCCTCTTCAATAAAGCGCTTTATGTCATTTTCTAACCAAATTTCTCTAATATTTGTTATTTTCAGCGTTGTTCCATGCTCATTAATATCCTCGGAATCATAATACTCGTAATGGTTTTCTATATCAGTAAAGAGTTTTATTTCATTACTCTCAAAACTCTGTTTGTAATATGCTTCCCAATCTATTTCAACATTCAACCATTGTTTTCCTTTTTTTTGTTTAGTGATAATGTTGACTTTGTCTCCTAATTTATCTACTGCAAATCGGCCAATTCCTTTTTCTCCCACACATTTCCGGGAAAACGGCTCTGGGCTATATGGATTGGAACGTTTATTAGATGTGCCTATTACCATCCATTTGTCTTTGATATCTGTAAAAGACATACCTATTCCATCGTCTTTAATATAGATAGATGATTCTCCTTTTTTGTCCAAACCTACATTATTAAAAATGATTGTAGCCTCCGACGCGTTTGCATCATAACAATTCTTCACTAGTTCAAACAAAGCAGTTACTCGGTCTGTTATCAAATCCCGCCCAATTAACCTGAATGTGCTAACATCAAATCGCCATTTTAAAACTTGATCGTCATCCATTTCTATTTGTGTGTTCTAATATGTTGTTTTATACTTTCTGCAATTATTTCGCCTAATCTGGGCGGTACGGCATTCCCGATATATCGAGATGCTTTTGACAGAGAAACACTCTGCTCATCAGGAAAAAACTTATAGGATGTAGGAAATGTCTGGAACAATGCTGCTTCTCTAGCAGAGATGGCTCTGTTTTGTTCTGGGTGTCCAAAACGCCCGTTACCAATACCTGTACAAAGGGTTGTCATTGTCGGCGCAGGTTCCTCCCATACCATTCGTCCATATACACTACCGAAGCTCTTGCCTTCTTCCTTCTTATGGCATTCCAAAAGTAATTCTTCCGGCCAATCCCTCCAACTTCCACCATAAGGTGTTGCTAACATTCTCTGCTTATTCAAAGGGGATAAGGCTCGACATCTGTGCAACGGATCGGAAGAACAACTTTCTCCTGCTGCTAACGCTGGAAGATTCCCGATTGCGTCTTTCACGGTTACATAGTTGTCTTTTGAATGTGTTGGTGGTATCAACTCAATTTCTCCTAATCTCGAAGCCAATAAGACCATGCGCTTTCTCGTTTGCGGAACGCCATAATTAGGACAGTAAACTACTTTATAGGACACTTCGTAATTTTCTGATTTTAAAGTATTCACAAAATCAGACAAGACAGATTTTAATTTAAAAGAAGCAATGGCAGGCACATTTTCCATTGTAACAATGTCTGGATGAACTTCTTTCACTAACCGTCCAAATTCATATAATAGATTATATTTGTTTTCGTCCTTTTTCTTGTTTTTAAATGCATACGAAGAAAATGGCTGACAAGGGGCACAACCAGCAAGAACTCTAATGATATTTTTCTTTTTTGAATATAGTTTTTTTATTTCATCTCCTGTCACAGAATTAACATCTTTATAAAAAAACTTTCCTCCTGTATTTGTTTCGTATGCATATTGGCAGGTCCAATCCAAATCATATCCAGCACGAATATCAAAACCAGCTGACTTCATTCCATAACTAAGACCGCCAATCCCGCAAAAGAGATCAACGACTTCTATTTTAGGAAGTTTCCCTTGCCTTTTATTTTTTACCACATCCGACATCTCTATGCAAATTATTCCAAACTGCAAACATACTTATTATTATAATAAAACACAACAAAAGGCGAGTTTAGTTTTAAACAATATAATGTTCGGATATAGATAAACGCTTTTCCAAAACAAAAAAAACACTTATTCCATTTTTTGAGGGGTAAAAATTACCACTTATTCCGTTTTTGGAAAGAGTAATAAATTATTCAAATTGTTGTAATACAAACAATTATCAGAAAATCAATACATCTCCATTGCATATTCCACGGCCTTATTCAACAAAGAGTTGAACTCGTAGGTGCGGCGGAGGTCGGAAACGACCTTATCGACGAAATTGCTCTCGAGGATGTACGACTCGTCAATTGGCTTTTCAATGAGGAAACTTTTGAGCTTGTAGTATTCGGAAAACTCGTCGTCGGCATCGAAGCCTGCGGGAATCTTCTTGAGCGAATCGTCCCACGAGAGCGAAAAGCCCTTGGCACTGCGTATGGCCTTGTCGAAATTCTTGCCGTTGAGCATTATCTCCTCGCGCACACTCTTCACAATACGAGGTTCGGGACACCAAAGGCCTGCACAGATAAAATAACTCACATTTGGCTCTATATGAACATAATAGCCCGAATAGCCGCTCTTCTTGCCGTGAGGACAGACATAGGTGCCAATGTGCTGCTTGTAGGGCGTCTTGTCGTGCGAAAAGCGCAGGTCGCGATATATGCGATAGGTGCAGTCCTTCACCTGCAAGCCGGCCACCGACTTGTCGAAACTTGCAATGCCATCGATAAGACGCTGCGAAAAGTCGTTATGTACGGCAAGCATCTCCTTGTACTGCTGCTTGTGAGCATCGAACCACGGCTTGTTGTTGTTCTGCTGCAACTCCTTGAAAAAATCCAAAACTCGTTTCATTGTCAAAAATTTTGCGAAAGATAAGGAAAAAATTAGAATATTTGGTTTCTATGGCTGCGCCGTTTCTTGGTTTCTGGTTTGATGGGCTAACGCCCGTTTATATGTTTCATGTTTCTAAGTTTCTATGGCTGCGCCGTTTCTATGTGCTGCGCCGTTTCAAGGTTTCAAGTTTCTGGTTTCACGTTCAATGGTTTTAAACAACTTGAAACTTAGAAACTCATAAACCAGAAACTTTTCTTCATCTTTGATTTTTTTGAATCCTCATTGTGACAAATAATTATTACATTTGCCGAAAATTTTTAAAACACATTAAAATAAAATATCATGGTTAGAGATGAACAAATTTTCGACCTTATAAAAAAGGAAAGAGAAAGACAGATGAAGGGCATTGAGCTCATCGCATCGGAGAACTTTGTAAGCGACCAGGTAATGGAAGCTATGGGTTCGGTAATGACAAACAAGTACGCTGAAGGTTATCCTGGAAAGCGTTACTATGGTGGTTGCGAAGTTGTTGACCAGAGCGAAACCCTCGCTATCGAAAGATTGAAAAAGATCTTCGGTGCTTGCTGGGCAAACGTACAGCCGCACTCTGGCGCACAGGCAAATATGGCAGTATTCCTTGCTTGCCTCAATGTTGGCGACACATTCCTCGGACTTAACCTCGCACACGGCGGACACCTTTCACACGGTTCACCAGTTAATATGTCGGGTATCAACTACAAGGCATTGGAATACAACGTAAAGGAAAGCGACGGTCGCGTTGACTACGACCAGCTCGAACGCGTTGCTCGCGAAAACAAGCCGAAACTCATCATCGCTGGTGCTTCTGCTTACAGCCGCGAATGGGACTACGCTCGCATCCGCAAGGTTGCCGACGAAATAGGCGCTATCTTTATGGTTGATATGTCGCACCCTGCAGGTCTTATCGCAGCAGGTTTGCTCGAAAACCCTGTTAAGTACGCACACATCGTTACCACAACTACTCACAAGACTCTCCGTGGCCCTCGTGGCGGCGTCATCATGATGGGGCAGGACTTCCCGAATCCTTGGGGCAAGAAGACTCCAAAGGGCGAAGTAAAGATGATGTCGGCATTGCTCGATTCTGCAGTATTCCCAGGCTGCCAGGGCGGTCCGTTGGAGCACGTTATAGCTGCTAAGGCTGTTGCTTTCGGAGAAGCTCTCACTCCAGAATTCAAGGAATACCAGAAGCAGGTTAAGAAGAATGCTGCTGCATTGGCAGACGCTTTCATGGCTAAGGGCTATAAGATTGTCAGTGGCGGTACCGACAACCACTCTATGCTTGTTGACCTCCGCACCAAGTTCCCGGAACTCACAGGTAAGGTTGCAGAAAAGGCTCTTGTTGCTGCCGACATTACAACCAACAAGAACATGGTTCCTTTCGACACTCGCAGCCCATTCCAGACATCTGGTTTGCGTTTCGGAACACCAGCTATCACAACCCGTGGTGTAAAGGAAGACAAGATGGCTGTTATCGTTGACTTCATCGACCGCGTTCTCTGCGATCCGGAAAACGAAACCGTTATCGCCGACGTTCGTGCCGAAGTCAACAAGATGATGGCAAACTATCCGCTTTTCGCTTGGTAGGAAATATTGAAATTCATGATAAAAGCCGCTCGAATGGGCGGCTTTTTTGGTTTATTAGGATCAAACAACTAAATCATCTGTAATGCCACCATCCTCGCTTCATCATCGGTAGCAAAGCACGATTCAATGGAAATTTTACTTTCGAAAGGCAACTTTTCGAGGGTTGACTCTATTATTTCAGGAATTTGCATAAAACCAATCTTTCCCTTCAGGAATGCATCGACAGCAACCTCGTTGGCAGCATTCATTATGCACGGGGCATTTCCGCCTTGCGAAAGACAATCGTAAGCAATTTGCAGACAGCGGAATGTGTTCGTATCGGGTTTCTCAAACGTGAGATTAACGCCATGTTCGAGAAATGAAAAGCGGTTTTTGGGAGAATATGTCCTATTGGGATAGTCGAAAGCATACTGGATTGGAATTCGCATGCTCGGAGCACCAATCTGCGCCTTTATCGACGCATCAGCAAACTCGACCATAGAATGCACTACCGACTGACGATGCACAAGCACCTCTATCCTATCGGCTGGAATTCCGAACAACCAATGAGCCTCAATCATTTCAAAACCTTTGTTCATCAGCGTTGCCGAATCAATTGTAACCTTGCTTCCCATCTTCCAATTCGGGTGGTTCAAGGCCTGCTCAGCAGTGACGCTCTTCAGGAAATCGACATTCTTTCCGAAAAACGGTCCACCCGATGCGGTAAGAATCAGCTTCTCGACATCGTCGATATTCTCGCCGCGTAGGCACTGGAAAATAGCCGAGTGCTCCGAATCGACAGGCAAAATGCACGATGTAGCGCTTTCCTTCAGCTTGTCACAAATTATCTTACCACCGACCACAAGTGTCTCCTTGTTCGCCAGAGCAACCACCTTGCCTGCTTCGATAGCCTTTATCGTGGGTAAAAGTCCTGCAAACCCCACCATTGCAGCCAAAACCATATCTACACAGTCCATAGCCACAACATCGAGAATTGCCTCAGCTCCAGCATAAACCTTTATAGGTAAATCTGCAAGAGCATCACGCACTTCGGCATATTTTTCCTTGTTGGCAATTACCACAAAATTCGGTTCGAACTCACGTGCCTGACTGACAAGCAACTGCGCATTGTTATTTGCAACAAGAACCTCTGCGGAAAATTTGTCGGGATAGTCGCGGATAATATCCAACGCCTGAGTTCCAATGGAACCCGTAGAACCAAGAATTGCTATGTTTTTTCGTTTTTGTTCCATTAGAATTCGATATAATCGGTTGGATTCAGCGGCTCACCATTCTGCCAAAGTTCGAAATGCAAGTGCGGTCCGCTCGTATTTTCGCCAGAATTTCCATAAACAGCAATCTGCTCACCCTGACGGACTTTCTGACCTTCCTTCACAGACGGGACTTCGCAATGTTTATACACCGACAAAATTCCCCTCGCATGCTGCAATATCACTGAATAACCATTCTCGAAAGTATAATTGCTCTCTATAACAATACCCGGAAGAACAGCAAACACAGCCACATCCGACATAGGAGCAATATCAACTCCGAAATGTCTATGAACTTTGTCGAAACCATTTATGATAACACCTTTCATAGGAACGAAAAGGTTAGGCACAATGTCATTTTTGTCAACAACATTCACAGATTCTGAATCATCATAACGCTGACGAGGTTTGGTTGGGTCGTTAAACTCGCGAATTTGCTCTTCAGTCAAATTACCTACAGGCATTGCAAAATCGGCATCAACGGGCACTTCCGAGAAAATTATGTCGCGAATCATGCCAAGATACGCCTCACGGGCATCCAACTCAGCAGAAAGGCTATCAACACGCTCAGCATTTTCGTATATCTTTTCCAAAGTCTCATGATCTGGATATCCTGGCACCAAATATTTCAGTGGCGTATAAACAACTAACACAGATATAATTGCAAAGAACACTAAAAACATTGACACTATAACAAGAGAAAATCCCATTTTGTTCATGTGTATTTTCTTCAACACCTCGAAATTTCCATCGCGGTATATCACCAACTGGTAAGGCCTTGTTAACCATGCCCAAAACTTATGTTTCTTCTTTTCTGCCATTACAAATCTTTGAGCGCAAAATTAATAATAATTTACGATTGGCGTATTCGGATTGTAGATTGATTTTTTTGAAACCTTTGAATCATCAAATCTTTGAATTTTCAAATTATCAAATTATTCCTTATCTTTGTCCCCTAATTTTTATATAAGTAATGATTAAAATTTCAGAAATAGAAGACACCCAGAAGTTGCTTGAAGTTATCAATCAGGCAATTCTCGACAAGAAAGGCGAAAATGTAGTCAATATGGACTTGCAAGCCATTGAAAACCACATAACAAAGTATTTTGTAATTTGCACGGCCAACTCGGTTATCCACGCCAATACACTTGCCGATTACATAAGATACCAGACTCGCGGCACTTTGAAGGAAAGGCCATGGAAGGAAGAAGGCTTCGAGAACAGCGAATGGATTTTGATGGACTACGTTGACATTGTGGTGCACATTTTCCTTCCCGAAGCACGCGAGTTCTACAAGCTCGAGCAACTTTGGGCCGACGCAGAAACCAAGTCTATCGAAAACAAATAAGGAAATGGAAGAAAACAAAGGATTCAAACCGAACAATAATAACCAAGGCTTGCCAAACAATAACGGCAACGGTAAGGTTCGCTTAATTATTTACATTGTAATTCTCGCCGTACTAATCGGAATTACTTTCATCGATTTTGGTAGCAATGCCAACGAGATAAACTGGAACAAGTTCGAGAACGAAATGCTTCTTACCAACGATGTAGAAAAGGTTGTTGTCGTAAACCGCGAACGTGCCGACATCTACATCAAGCCCGAAAGCCTCGACAAGTTCGGCGCAGCATCGCGTGGCAGCAGCATATTTTCTGGTGCAATGCCTACTTTCTACTTCAATATCGGCGATGTTGAAAGTTTCGAGGCCAAACTTGCCGAAGCACAGAAGGACATGCCAAAGGAACAGCGCGTGAGCGTGGAATACAAGACCGAACACGACTATCTTGGCTCAATCATAAGCTGGATTCTTCCAATCGTGCTTATTCTAGTACTCTGGTGGTTCGTATTCAACCGCATGAGCGGCGGAAACGGCGGCGGACAGATTTTCAGCATCGGCAAGTCGAGGGCTCAGGTTTTCGACAAGGAACGTAAGGTGAAAGTCAACTTCAAGGACGTTGCCGGTCTCGAGGAAGCCAAGGTTGAAGTAATGGAAATTGTTGATTTCTTGAAGAATCCTGACAAATATACAAAACTTGGAGGTAAAATTCCTAAGGGCGCATTGCTCGTAGGCCCTCCAGGAACTGGTAAAACATTGTTGGCTAAGGCTGTAGCTGGCGAAGCCGATGTTCCGTTCTTCTCGCTCAGCGGTAGCGACTTCGTTGAAATGTTTGTAGGCGTAGGTGCATCGCGTGTACGTGACCTTTTCCGTCAGGCAAAGAGCAAGGCTCCGTGCATCATCTTCATCGACGAAATTGATGCAATTGGTCGTGCCCGTGGCAAGTCGAACAGCTTCAGCGGTAACGACGAAAGAGAAAACACTCTTAACCAGCTACTTACCGAAATGGACGGATTCGACACCAACAGCGGTGTTATAATCCTTGCCGCTACCAACCGCGCCGAAATCCTCGACTCTGCACTTATGCGTGCCGGTCGTTTCGACAGACAAATCCATCTTGAACTTCCCGACGTAAAGGAACGCGAGGAGATTTTCCAAGTTCACACCAAGAACCTCAAGATGGCATCGAGCGTAAAAATCGACTTCCTTGCCAAGCAGACGCCAGGATTCAGCGGTGCCGACATAGCCAACGTATGCAACGAGGCAGCCCTCATCGCAGCACGAAACGACAAGAAGGAAATCGACAAGCAGGACTTCCTCGATGCCGTTGACCGTATAATCGGCGGATTGGAAAAGAAGAACAAGATTATTTCGGAAACCGAAAAACGCACTATAGCATACCACGAAGCTGGACACGCAACTGTAAGCTGGCTTCTCGAATATGCAAATCCTCTGCTGAAAGTCACGATTATCCCACGCGGAAAGGCTCTCGGTGCAGCATGGTACTTGCCAGAGGAACGCTCAATTACCACCAAGGAGCAACTTCTCGACGAAATGTGCGCAACCTTAGGAGGACGCGCAAGCGAGGAAATCAACTTCGGAAAAGTTTCGACTGGTGCCCTCAACGACCTTGAACGCGTTACAAAACAGGCAATTGCAATGGTTTCGTTCTACGGCATGAGCAACGACATTGGCAACCTCTCCTACTACAACTCGACCGACGACTACGGATTCACCAAGCCATACAGCGACAAGACCGCCGAAAAGATTGATGCTGATGTAAAGGCTATGGTCGAGGAACAGTACGAACGTGCAAAGGAAGTGCTTCGCAACAATATGGAAGGACTTACCCAGCTTGCAGAAACCTTGCTCGAAAAGGAAGTCATCTTCAGCGACGACCTTGAACGTATTTTTGGTAAGCGCAAAGGCGAAAACAAGGCTCTCGATGCAATAAACGAGGCTAAGGAACAGGAAAAAGCAGAAGCAGAAAAACAGACTGCAGAGGCAGAAAAGGACTCTAGAAGCGATGCTGAAATAGAAAATAAAGATAACGAAAATTCAGAATCATAAATGTATTGTCGCGGCGCGCCACGACTCAACAAGAAACAAATATAAACTTAGAAACTTTCAAACCTACTGGAATGCCAGACATACTGAAACGAACCATATTTGGAGCACTTTTCGTAGCAATAACATGCTTTATGGTATTGTACAACGAACACACTTGTGCTATCTTTATGGGATTGTGCTGTGTCATAATGCTTTACGAATTCATGAAAATGTTCAAAATGTCACATTTAAGAACAATATTCATCGAAACGATTGGCACATTTGCAATACTTTCGGCATATTGGGTCAGCAGAGGATACACAATGACATTCATACCACTTTTGGCATTGATGCTATCCCTATTCATAATCCAACTTTTCGAGCACGACTCAAAGCAGGAAGAACATCTTGGAAAATCTTTCCTCTCACTGATATACATTGCACTTCCTCTTAGCATTGCCACCTACATCGGCATGACCGACAATCAGCTCATAATGGCGACATTTATCCTGATATGGGTTTCCGACACGATGGCTTATCTGGTAGGTTGCAAGTTCGGCAAGCACAAGATTTTTGAGCGCATATCACCAAAGAAATCGTGGGAAGGTGCAATTGGAGGATTCGTATTTACCGTAACTGCAGCGGCATTTGGCTGCTACCTCTTCCCGAAACTAGGCTTTGAAGTTTGGCAGTGGTGCGTAATCGGTGCTATGGTCGGCATATTCGGAATACTTGGCGACTTCATCGAATCGATGTTCAAGCGTAGCGCAGGCGTCAAGGATTCTGGCAACCTAATACCTGGACACGGCGGTCTGCTCGACAGGCTCGACAGTTTTATATTCACAATTCCGTGGGTAGCAATAGCAGTGTGGGTGATGAGAAGTTTCAATGGCTAACGCCCGTTTCTCGCTAACACGGTTTCTGGTTTCAGGTTTCTGGTTCAAAGTTTAATGTTCAAAGTCCCTTATTGTGCCATCTCCACTTTCATATAATTTGCTCGCAAATATTCTTCGTAAACCTTTTCTTCCACAGCCTTGAGAGTTTCGAGTTTGCTTGCGAAGTTCCTGTCTGATTTTGGAATTCTTGACAACAATAGTTTTAGCGGATATTCGCCACGATGCATCATCATCTCGGTTTGCATATTCTGGTATGTCTGCCAGTCATCGGATGTAAGTTGGGTTCTGCCTGCGAGGAACTTGTCAATTTTGGCACAAACCGACTTGGCGTATGCACGGACAGCATCTTGCAATTCAAGCATTTGGTTTGCAGACTCGGCTTCGGCATTTCCGATTTGTTTCATCGAGTCGATTTCGTGTGCGTAGGTATCGGCAAGATGTTTCAAGGAATCTATTTCGGCAGACTGTTGCTCTACCATCTGCATCGTTACCGTATCCTGCTGAATGACAATTTTTTGACTGATTTGTTGTGGCAACCTTACAAAAAGAATGGTTGACAATGCAACTATGATTAATACCAATGTGGCAATTGCAATACTGCGCGACTTTTTGTTCTGTATGCTTTGCTTTACATCGTTTGCCGAAATGTAGCGTTTGCTTGTCTGCACTTCGCTGCACCGCATTGCTATGCGTTTAAGTTTGCGTGAGCAGTTTGGCAGATTGCCGATAAGTATTCCAAGCGCGTATATGTCGGCACGGTTGTCGATTAGTCCTGTTTTCTGCTGTTCGGGCGAAGCGTAGCCAGATGTTCCTGCTGGGTCTTTGAGTATGGCATAGTCGTCGCGGTCGGCGAGTCCGAAATCGATTAGCTTGATGTGGTGTCCGTTGCGTGTGACGAGAATGTTTGCAGGCTTTATGTCGCGGTGGATAATTTGTTGTTCGTGAATATATTGCAGTGCATCGCAGAGTTCGCAGACAAGCGTTTCGGTTTCTGCCTTGGTGACATCTTGCTGCTCAAAGAATTCTTTCCAATTCCAACCGTCAATGTACTCCTGCACTATGCAAATACCCAATCCGGGAACATCTTCGATGCCGTAAGTCCTTGCAATGTTTTGGTGCGAAAGCAGATACGACACTTCAAATTCCTTTTGGATGAGATTCTTGAACTTCTGGTTCTCGCTTTCTTTTTCGGTAAGGCGTTTCAGTATGTGCCAGCGACCATAGCGTTTTGCCTTATATACTTCGGTGTAGCCGTTTTTCGAGGCGTGAAGCAACTGTATCTCGGAAAATTTTTCCGACACATTTATGTTGCTGTCGTCTGAGAAGAAGCCTGAATTCTTGTCGCTGTCGAACATTGGGTGAATATTTGGGACAAAGATAACAGGTTTTTCTTGGTTTCTTGGCTACGCCGTTTGAAAAGTTTAACTTTGTTGAGGGCTTCGCCGTTCTATGGCTAACGCCGTTTCTGGAGTTGGGCTAACAGGCTCACAGTCTTGCAGGCTGACAGTCTGGTCTTCTGCTAGACAATCCGACATCAAGACTGGTCTTCTGCGCGACTGTCAGACTTTTTCTTAACCAGTTCGATATTTGTTAGCCCCGACTTGTACCCTGCAACATAGTTCGACTGCGCACTGCTTCCGCCATTGCTGACTCTTTCTATTTTGTTCATATACAGCGGATGGTTAAGCGTAAACCCCGATGCCGAGAATTTGTCGCCAACGCCGAGAGTGCCATTCTGTGCTACGGTCACTTCAAATCGTCCATTGCCTAAGTATTTTGCTTCATATACTCTGTCGGGAGCCCATTCAAAGTGAACAATGTCGTCTTTCGAGAGGTCCGATGTGATTATGCAGTCGTCTGCAATGAAATCCGATTCGGACATATCCTGACAGAAGTCATTCCAGCCCTTGTATCCAAGGTAGCGTGACAAAATACATAGTGTCGTTCTGCTTGGCGTTCCGTTTTTAGGAATATATCCGAAAAAGCGTTTCAGTGTGCTTGAACTGAGGTCTTCGTCGGTCTCGATTTTTACTTGTGCTGACAGGTAGTTGAAGTCGGTTGGCGACTCCATTGTACGGTTTACCTTTTCGGTGACTTCGTTGCGCAATTTGGCGTAATACGATTCAATGTCCTGCATATAAATATGGTTTTGTGGCGCAAAAATAATCAAAAATCATATTGTTGACTGCCATCTGTTTAGTTTGGCACAAAATGAACCGACTTGAAACAACTTGATAGGAAATCAGAGATTAATCTCGTTCAAAACCATATTTAAGAAAATGTCGTAGATGCAGATGTGCAATTCCGTCCTCGTTGCTGTACCTTACTAGCGGAGACATTGAAATTACATATTTGGGATAATTGTCGCGGATTGCCTTGAGATTGCCGAATTCGCGCTGTCGAGTTTCTTCGTTAGCAATGAGATATGCAACCTGAACGTATGCTCGTTCCCCGTTTGGTTTTGAACAGACAAAATCAATCTCTCCTGCTTGCAACTGCCCGACATACACACCATATCCCATACGCACAAGTTGCTGATATACTATATTTTCAAGTACTTTTTCTATGTCGCTGCTGCGAGAGCCACCGATAACGGAGTTGCGTATTCCATTGTCCTCGAAGTAATATTTTTCGTTGCTTTCAAATATGCGCTTTCCGTGCAGATCGTAACGGTTAACTTTGTGCAACAAGTAGGCTTCCGCAAGCATATTCAGATAGTTGATAATAACCGACGGCGATATTGATTCTCCAATCGTTTTCATATATTTGCTGATATTGGTGGCAGAAATTAGCTTGCCTATGTTGTCAGCTATAAATTTTACTAATTTGTCAAGAAAATTTACATTTCGTATTTGGTTGCGCATTACAACATCCTTCAGCAGAGTTGTGCTGTAAATATCTTTGAGGTACTGTGGAGTATTGTTTGCGTCAAGACCAATGTTCACCAGTCCTGGCATTCCACCGTATTCGATATAGCTTGCCAGCGACTCATCGTTGTCGGCTAACTGATGGAATTTAAGGAACTCGGAATAGTCAAGTGGCTGGACATAAATTTCCTTGTAGCGTCCGCCTATCAGTGTGGTGAGCTCGCTGCTTAGCATTTTTGCATTGCTTCCAGTAACAATGACTTCCGTATCTGCGTTGGAATAATAGCTGCGCAACGAACGTTCAAATCCGGCGATGTCCTGAACTTCGTCAATCAGTATAAAGTTTTTCTGCCCTTTTTGCAATTTATTATCAATGTATTCATTCAATTCTTTGTAGCTCGAAAGACCGTCAAATTCATGTTTTTCCTTGTCGATATATATTACATTTCCTTCATTCGACATTTTTTCGCACCACTGCTTTAGCAGACAGCTTTTACCAACACGTCGCTGACCAGTAAGCACAATAATAAGGTCTTTCCCAATCCATTGGCGGATAAGATTCAAATAACGTTCTCTCTCAATTATTTCCATAAAAAATCATTGTTGTATCTGGGCACAAAGATAAACAAAATTTGTTAAGTATAATTAACAAAACTGCAAAAAATATATTGTTTATTAAGTATAGTTAATAAAAATAGTATTTGTAACAAGTTTGTAAAGTATGGTTTATAAAAATATACATGTGAATCAACAAACTGCTATTCTTCCTTTTGTTTGCTAAATATGCAAGATTCCCCCCCAACATTTTCCTCTTATTCATATATAGGTATTAAAAAAATCTTTATATTTGTCCCGTCAAATGGCAGTTGTATGCCTTTGGCAGACATATAGAAAGCGATTTCGCTTGTTCCGTTGCAGTGAACTTCGACAACTCACAAGGTTAAGGCGGGATAAAGTGAAGATGCTTGCTTGGTGCGTATTCGTATCTGCACGAAATACAGCCAAGTGGAGCGTATTCTTCCTTGTTCTTCTTAACTGGGAGTCGAAGCCCTACTGCAAGGAGCATGAAGAAATAACGGCTCCACTTTCTTTTTGTATAATCCGCATTTGCTGAGCTGTCGGGTGCAAAAATAACTTACAAAACCGTCCGCAGATGGCTCTTGATACAACAAAAAATATCTTGACACAACTTGAACCATTTTGGTACAACTTGAACGAACCAAGTGTGTATTAAGGACTTATCTTTGCAAGCGAAAATTATAATAGGATTTAAGTATATGAATAGAAAATTATTGATTGCTATTGTTTTCGTGCTAACATCATTAGTGGCAAACGCTCAATTATGTCACTACAAATATGCCGAGACAATTTCAGAAAACCAAGGAGAAATAACCTTTAATGTTTATGTATTTTGTGATTCTGAGAAAGATTTATCTGCATCTGCATATCTTTCTGGGATTCGTTGCGTTATGTTCAATGGCGTACCTGGAACAAAATTCAATAAACCGCTTCTGCCAGAGGGAGAAATGACCCTTAGGCAAAAAAATCCAATGTTTTTTGATGACTTGTATAATATTAGGTATCAGGACTTTGTAAAAGAATGTGTTATGCTTTCAAAATTCAAGAAGTCTGGATTGGAAAAATCAACATTATTTCAAGTTACCATTAGGGCTTTCGATTTGCGCAAAGACTTAGAAAAGAATAAAATAAAAGAAGGATTCGGAATATGAAAAAGTTTAGTTGTTTAATTTTGTTTGTGCTTCTAATTGCTATCTGTTTGCATGGTCAGACTATAGTGCAGCCTAAAATTATGGTTATCCCATATACAAAAGAGAATGAGGATATTAGAACAATTTTAGAGAAAGATGCCAATAAACGAATTGCCCTTACAAAAATTAAGGAGGCCTTTGATGAAAGAGGTGTTTCTACTATTGATTTTATAGCAAGGTTAAAGGCTGCAAATACTACGAGCGTAATGAATATGGATAATCAGGCGGATGTAAAAACGGCCATTATTGATATGTCTGGAGCAGATATTTATGTTGAAGCAGAAATAATTTGCCAGCAAACCAAGGTATCAGGGCAAAGTAAACGCGAAAGTCGTGTTAAGATTAATATTACTGCCTATGATGTAGCGACAGGAGCGTCTTTAGCCAATAAAGTAGGTGAATGTGGTCCGTTTTACACTGAAGACATTGCGAAATTATCAATGAATGCAGTATCGTCTATCGCTGACGATTTTCTTCGTGTGATGCAGAACAAGTTTACAATAATAGCCGAACAAGGAAGGTCGGTGATGTTGTTTATTTCCTTTGATGCAAATTCCACATATACAATGGAGTCGGAAATCGGGTCTAATGGTTTAACCTTGCAGGATGAAATTGAATTATGGGTTGAATCAACAAGTTACAACAATTACTACCATTTGCAGGGCGTTTCTCCCTTAAATATGATATTTGATGATATAAAATTGCCTTTCTCTGATGAGACTGGTGCACCATATACTCTTAATAAGTATAGTATGGGAGTGCTTAAATTTTTCCGTTCACTTGGTTTAACTATTTCGAGAAGTGTAAAAGGCAATAGCCTTTATGTAACAATTAAATAGCATAAGAATATGAGATTAGTTTTGTGGCTTATATTATTGTCGTTTTCTTCGTGTTTGTTTTCACAAACATTGGATGACATTGGCAAAATAGTAGTTGGGGTTAAAGTGCTTCCCAACAGTTCGGTTGAAACAAAAAATAATAAAGATTTTCTAAAGAACAAACTCATAAACCTTGCAACACAGGCAGGTTTTTCTTCGTATGGCAACAGCACATTCTTAATGGTTCCGGCCATATCAGTCCATGATATTCAAAATGCCGAGGGCGGTATGAAAAACATTTATGTTATCAGCGGAGAATTATATTTGACAATACAGGAAAATGATGCAGGAACTGTTTTTTCAAGTGAATCGTTTTCATTTAGAGGTTCAGGTGTTTCTAAAGAGGCAGCATTGAAAAATGGGATACAAAATATAAGTTACGGTAATATGAAACCTTTTTTTGATGAGGCAAAAAGCAAAATCTTGGATTATTATTCAGCTATGCAGGATAAAATATTTGCGAATGCAGATATGTTGGTTAAGAACAAAGATTTTGATGCAGCAATATCTTGTCTTTTGTCAATACCAGAAGATTTGTTTGACCTTTATGAAAAAGCATTTTCAAAAGCTTGTCAAATCTATCAGGAGCGGGATGAATATATTGCAGAACAACGAGCAATAAAAAAAAGGGAAGACAATAATGCTGTTCTGGTGAAGGCAAGAAGTTTTTTGTCGTGTCACGATGCTACTGGTGCAATGAAAGTTTTGTGGGCATATAGTATGAGCGGAACTGAGCAAGACAATGAATACTATAATCTTCTAACGAAAGCGGAGGCAATAATTACTTCTGAAGAACAAGCGTTGCTGGCAAAAGAGCAACAGGAATACGAAGAGCGCAGATTAAAAGAAGAACGCGATTATGCGGATAGTAGGCAAGAATATGCAGATAAGATGAACTATATGAATCGGCAACTTGAATTGGAAAACAAAAAAGCTGACAATCAGAAGGAAATGGTTCAAGCTGTAAAAGCAGTTGCATTAGAATATATGAAAAGCAAAATGGTAAATAATTAATAACTAATAAATTGTGTATATGAAAAGGATAATAGTATTTTTATTTTTGACATTTTTGTTGTCGAATGTTTTTTCTCAAAAATCTGTAAATGCAGATGGTACTTTAAAATTAAAAGGTAATGTTGCCATTATTGTCAATGGATGTCATTTCTCTTTTATGAACGGGAAGGCAATAAAGTCTGTAAATGACGAAACAATTGCCCAGTTTAACACTTCTATGCGAGCACTTTGCATACAAAAGTTTCTTGACTATGGTTTTGGCGTTGTAAACAGAGATGACAAGGCATATCGGCAGGTAATGAAACTCATTGAAGAAAATAAACTTGAAGATTATCTTGATGGGATTTCTGTTACAGCAAAGAATCAGGGCGCAGATTATTTGTTTTGCATTGATATTTCTTCCTATTCTGAAAATAACAAAACGATACAATATGATTTCTCAACAAGATTGATAAATGTAGAAAACAATTTAGGTTATCATTCTTATTATAGGTCTGAAGTTATTAATATGGAAGGTGGTGAACAGAAAATAAGGAATGTGGTTAGCAATATGATTGACTGCTTGGATGAGTGTCTTGATGACTTGCTATTAGACATATTGCCAGAACAATATTATGTGGCAAAAAGCAACGGCAAAGCCCTGTATCTTGGTGCATATCAGCCAAATGGAAAGATATTGCAAACTGATAAATTTTATGCATTCAAATTTAATAAGGAAAATTGGACTATTGCTCAAAAAACAGCACCTATTCAGGTATTGGAACTTGTGGCGGTATGTGGAAATCCGACCGGCAGTGATGGTTATTGCAAAGTAGAATCAAACACAAAACTACAAGATTATTCTGGTATTGTTTTGCTCCGTAATCAGCCAGAAATGCTATTTCAAGGAACAAATCAAATGAGAATGACATTTTTCGGTTTGAACTTTGACTTGAATAGTTATGATGGTCTTATAAAGAATAGAATCAACAATGCTGTAAATAGCGCTATAACTCGTCATCCAGGATTGCAATTGATAGAACACGACCATCTTGCAGATTTAAAGAAGGAGCGTGAACTTCAAAAGAGCGAGGATTTTATAAATGGTCATGTCGTTAAGCAGATGAAAGCCATTGGCGCAGAATATCTATTGAAATTAGAGCAATATAATAGAAAAGGGACATCTGTATCGTTTAAACTATCATTAATATCTATTGAACAGAATAAAATTATCAGGACGGTAGATGTCAATAGCTCTATTGATAACATTGAGAATGAAATGTACAAACAAATATGCGAAAGAGCAGTATTCCCTTGTACGGTAAATTATTTTAATAGTGGAAAAGGGTTAATTGAATTAACATCAATGTTAAGTTTAAGGAATGGTGACAATTGCATTTTGAGTTTGACAAAAGCAGTGACAAATCCAACAAATTCAGAAGTTTCTTATTCTACTGTGGACCTTTGCTCTTTGAAATTTAAGGAGTATCGTGGAAATAAATGTATCATGTCTATTAATAAAGTGCTTTCCCCAGAAAATATGGCTGATATTGAGAAAAATTCGTTGAATGGATTTGTCACATTCAGATTGGATGGGTCAGGTATCAAATCAGTAATCAGTAGTGTAAGTGAAGTCAAAAAGACGGCTGACAACATTGAAAAGAAAGAAAAAAGACGTCAATTTATGGGTGCTATGCTTGATGCTCTTAAAAACTCGACCGATGCCAGTGTAAAAGTGAATGGCACAGAAATATATAAATAATGAGTAAACAAAAGGAATAATGTGCGGCGTAGGCAAAAGCTTACGCCGATTTTTTGCTATATATGAATTACTTTAATGATAGAGTTGAAATAGATATATACCCCTTTTTAGATAACATTATTCATTAATATTCTAATATTTAACATCCAAATTATCTTCTTTTGTCATTTTAATCATATTCCATCCAGACCAATCCACATTTTTCCATAATGTATGCATAGTAACAATGGTTTGAAAATAATTACTAGAATTATGGAATAATTTGAAATAATGATTCATCAAATCACCACAAAAGGTATTGATGTTTGTCCAGTCACATAAAAAAAGTGTGTTCTTATAACGAGAAACCTTTCTCATATATCCAACAACCAAATCAAAAACCACGCTATATGTTTCTGTTCTAGAGAACTGTTCAAAACTCCAGTTGCAATTTTCGTCTATATCATCATTCTTTTGAAGTTTTACTTTTATCGTTTCATATGGCTCTTTTCTTATAGTCTCCATACTTGCCTTTTTCACGACATAACTATCAGAAAGGTCTGCTCCACATATAAGTGCTTTCACAAATCTTCTATCCTTATCTAATTGAGCACGAATCCAATTGATCATATCTCCTTTTATACTATAAGTACAGTCCCTCAGAAAAATCACATCAATTGAGAAAGGACAAAAATATAATTCTTGATCCCCTACTTTATATTTAACAATTCCATTGTCAATTGTACATAATACAGTTTGCCATATTGGATTTGACATCTCTATGCATAACTCCACATACGATTTCTCCATACGAGACAAACATTTTCCTGTCAAAGCGGTATAAACATACTCAATTAAAACAGATTTTCCGACACCATTATTACCACTGATGATAGAGCACTTTGTAAAATCATACGTTGTGCCTGTTTTTAGGATTGGGCTATTTCGCACAACCAATTTCTTAATCCATAATAGAGGATAAGATGTATGCCCAAGTTCTTCCGATATTTTGTGTTCATGTATTTGTTTGTAGAGCATCAATGTTTCTGCAGGATATTTTTTACCATTCCCTTTGTCAATCAAAGTATGGTGTTTATTACATAGATATATACCGTTTTCTGGCTTTTTCAAATCAGCATCGCTAAGATTGTGATTACTGCGAGGGCCTTTCCCTGATGCAGCATATATATGCGCACATTCTCCTATGCATTCTATAGTATTTGGGGCAATGCCAGGACCAATTAATGTCGCTTCACAATTTGGATAACAACAACGATATGCTGCTCTGGCTGCGATTATATTCTTTGTCTGCTGACTAAAATCAGCTCTTATTTTTTTTGACATAGTATTTAACTTTTCAGAATTTAATCAATTCATAATTGCTCAATTCCAATTCTCGTGCAAACGATTCTGCCTTGTCCTTGTCTGTTTTCTCATCATGCCATCCTAATCTTACCTTAATATCCTTACCCGTCTCTTTAATTATCCTATCCAAATAAGGCCTATCAATTTGCGAATAAGAAAAGCCAAGTACTTCTACTTCTTCTATACATCTCAAAGAATCAAAGTCTGCACTATGATCTTGGATAATTTCAGAAACTGGTTTTTTAAATTCTTCAGCAGCGTTAAACATTGCAATTCTTGCGAAGTCTTCTCCTTCATCATCATCGGGGTCTCTGTCATACGCATATCTATCCAAGTCGCGTTCCATCATTTCCTTTGCCGACATGTTGTGTCCTATTACAAAAACTCCATCATCTACAGAACCATGTAGATGTATTACTAGATCCTCTTCTATCTTATATAAATCTTCTAAAGTTCTTGTGTAGTTGAATGTAAAGAATAACGCTGTAGTATCTAAATCACAATCTCTCTTCGAAGCATCTGGAATTTTTATTTTTTTTGCCCAATCTCCGAAAGCTTTACATAAATCATTCTTTAAATGACCCATTTCAAAATCGGCTATCGCAGCAGCTCTATTGAGCCGATTGCTTATAGTTTTGTTTTCCACCTCATATTCATCCATGAAAGAACGACCTTCTTTTCCATATCGTTCCTCAAGTTTTCTTAAATATTCAAAAAAAGTAGCACCTGCTACCTCAGATGGAAATTGGTCTGGATCAAAGTCCGACAAACTTTCCTCAAATTTGCTCCACCAATCATCAGTCAAATTACCATATATTCTTATCAAGTTTTCATAAACATTTTTACGATTAGATTTCAGCCACTCTTTAAAATCACAATATCCACATTTCATACCATGGTGTTTATCAAAGCCATTACCTATGACATATAATTTTCTTATTTCTGGATTAAATAAATTCATATTACTTTTGTTCTTATATTGATACTTCACAAAAATACACAATTATTTTTTTATTCTACAACTTTTTGGGAGAGGATTAGCATACTAAACGACCAAATCAAAAAGAATATTTTAACAACAAATCTTTCACCCAGGAATTTACACTAAGCATTTCTGCAAAGATGGAGAGGATGGCTGAGGGCAGGTTGAATGGATGTGACTTTGCCGTTTCTCGCTATCGCGGTTTCAATGGCTTCGCCGTTTCAATGGGCTTGAGCCCGTTTCTAGGTTTCTATGGCTAAAGCCGTTTCTGAGTTTCAAAGTTTGAATGCCTGCGGCGTTTCTAAGTTTCAGGTTTAAAGTCCTTATTTCACCATCTCCACTTTCATATAATTCGCACCCTTCAAAACATTAGTCAAATTAAAGATACGTATTTCAAAAATCATTATATTTGCGCCATAATCGACATTTCATCATTGAAGGCAGAATAAGCGCAGTAACAGCAAACGACTAAAAGGGGATACGATTATGAAAGTAAAACTTCAAGAGGGAATAATCAAGTCTTTCTATTGGAATGAAGCATAGGATTCGTGATATACTCATAGTTGCATTCATAATGCTCTGCCATTTCACTTCGATGGCAGCAGATTCAAAGAACCCAAAGCTTTTCATAAAACGAATACACAAAATAGCAACAGGTGATATTCCGTCGCGCACACTTGCCGACAGTCTCACAAGACTACTTACAGCAAAACAGAAAACAGGAGCCGAAATATTGTGTGATTTTTCAAACCTGCCCCAAAGCAATTCCAAACCCGACAGCCAATATATAGGCGACTTGCTCACAATAATACCTAACCATATCGAACAAAAGGAGCGCGACAAGCTATTGTCGTACCTTGAAAATGGCATAAGCCGTAAATACGTATGCAACTACATAATCAACAGCGAAAGTTTCCATAGCTTGTGCGCCAAGCATGGAATTGAAAGTGGAAATGCTGGCGTCTTGGAAAATAGGGACAGAAACGCCGAACTGACAATGCTAGCACAACGTGTATTCTCGTTCACCAACAACAGAAAGGCCTCAGCCGAAGAACTCAACCTCCTGCTCGACGACAATGCCACAGCTGCATCAGTCGCCGACAATATAGTGTGCAACAGCCCAATAATGAACACATTAAGCGACTCTCTTTATGTAGAATGCCTTGCATCGGCGCTCGTCATAAATCTCAGGGGTCGGGAAAGAGAACACTATATCGGCTTGCTTTCGCAGAACTACACACGCCGTGCAGTACTCCGCCTCCTCGTCAACAGTGAAGATTTCGACAGCTACTGCAAGGAACACGGAATAGAACGCGGACAACTGCACATCGGCGGTTGGAAGAACACCGAAGACGGACTGACATTCATCGACCACATTTCAGGAACGAAAGTCACAGGATACTTCTCTGCCGACGGCGAAATGTGCTACTTCGACGAAAACGGGATACTGCGCACAAACTGGAACAAAGTCGAATGGGAGACCGACACCATAAGCGAACTTTACTCATACGACAAGCTATGTGCCGACATTGAAAGGCTGTCGGAACAATACCCCTCGCTTCTCACAATCGACACTTTAGGTGCAACCGCCGACAGAAGGATTATTTTCGACCTCATAATCGGCAATGACAATTCAAGCAGACAAGTCATCGTACAAGCCACGTCACACGCACGCGAATACATGTGTAGCCAACTTGTGATGTGCCAGACAGAGCATTTCCTACAAAACTTCTGGTCGGGAACATTTGACAGCGCAAGCTATTCGGAACTGACCGAAGACTGCCAACTTCATATAATCCCGATGCTCAACCCCGATGGAGTTTGCATATCTCAATTCGGACTCGACAGCATCCGCGACCCGCACATCCGTGACAACATAATGAAGATATACTACACAGAAAACCCCAAGGCTCGCAATCGACCAGAACTGAACACATTCCTAAGAATGTGGAAGAGCAACGCCCTCGGAGTTGACTTGAACAGGAACTTCGATGTCAACCGTCATATTAAGACATTTTTGAAGTCGCCCCGCAGCGCAAACTACCGAGGTGCCAACGCGCATTCAGAACTCGAGACGCAGGCTTTGGTAAGACTTGTGGAATCGCTAGGAAACATAGTGACACTGATAAGCTATCATTCGGCTGGCGAGGAAATTTTCTGGGCATACGGGCAAAAGGACGATTTCCGCCAGCAATGTCAGAACCTTGCCGAAGGACTTAAGGACATCACCAACTACGAATATCATTCGGAGGAGGATTTCGGCACAGGATGCAGCAACTGGGCTACATCTAAAGGCATAAAGGCCGCCACTATCGAAATCGGTTTGGGTACATCCCCCCTACCTATATCCCAATTCCAGAAAATATGGAACGACAACAAGGATGTGCTGCCGTTTCTGATGAAAAGCAGATAAAGGCTACGCCGTTTCTTGTTTCTCGGCTAACGCCTATTTCTGGTTGCTAGGTTTCTATGGCTAAAGCCGTTTCAGGGGCTAAAGCCGTTTCTGAGTTTCTGGGGCAATGTTCAAGGCAGAAATGCTAAAAGGCAAACAAGCTGTTAGACTGTAAGACTGCAAGACTGTTAGACTGTTCGCCATTTAAAACATCAACGAAATCACATCCTCACTTGTTACTCCGAGAAAATAATCTTCGGGATTTACCTTCGTAAGCA
This sequence comes from Bacteroidales bacterium UBA1184, assembly GCA_002310235.1. Classification (GTDB taxonomy): domain Bacteria; phylum Bacteroidota; class Bacteroidia; order Bacteroidales; family ML635J-15; genus Bact-19. The sequence continues at coordinate 6,400 of DBYO01000010.1, read as the reverse complement.
AATCGGCAACGGCATCCTTTTCGTGACGCACACCAATTAATAATTTCTCGAAATCGCTGACATCGCGCTTAGCAAAGAAATCACCGTAAATCTTCGCAGCCGTAATGATTCCCTTCTCGATATTGAGATGCAACTCGACATTTCCGCCCTTTGTCCTTATCATCTTCGAATAGGAATACTTTGGTGAATGACCGAAATTCCATTCCCAGGTGGAATATTTCTCGTCGCGCAACTTTGTTATCGCAGCAATATCCTCATCGGTAAATTCATATTTGCGGCAATTGGGCTTTGTATCCATGATATGCTTCATAATCAAGTCGCTGAACTGAAGAACCGTCATCGGCGATTTCAAGTGCTCGCTGATATTTGTCACGCGCTTGCGTACCGACTTTACGGCCTTGTCCTCGAACTTCAGCGGGTTTACTTTCAATGCATTCGACATATCGGTCATGGCTGTATCGAACAACAATGTTCCATGATGCAACATACGACCGTTGCTTACGCACTGGGCATTTCCCGAAAACTTGCGACCGTCGATCATAAGGTCGTTACGACCCTCGAAGCGTGCATCTACGCCAAGATTGTTCAGCACCTCGATAATCGGTTGCGTGAATGTGCGGAAATTGCCGTTGCTATTGCTTTCAACAAAGGTAAAATTAAGGTTCTGCAAATCGTGGAATACGGCGCCTCCGCCAGTAAGACGGCGTACCACCTTTATTTTCTTTTCGTTTACATAGTCAAGATTTATCTCTGCAAGCGAGTTCTGGAAAAGTCCCACGATAATTGCAGGCTCGTTACGCCAAAGCATAAAAACATCGTCGCAAAAATGAGTGAACACATATTCTTCAACCGCCATGTTGAAATATGCATCGTTGGAATCGTTGAAAATACAAAGCATAGAAGAAAATTATTTAGTTTCTAAGTTTCAAGTTTCTGGTTTGATAATTTGATGGTTTGATAATTTGAAAATTTGAGGATTTAAAATTTCGCTATCGGCACAACGGAATCCTTGCTATACAAATATACCGAACGATAGTTGCATCCGTAGCCTATCCAGAAACCTTTGGCCTCCATGCCTTCGGGAGCATTGATGTTGGTTCGCACAGTTGCCGGATTTGTGAACGGATTGCCGTCAGTAATCCAGTTCCTGTACCACGATTCCCAAATATTGTACGACACATTGTCGATTGTTGACAATTTCAGCGACACCGAATCGCCCACACTGAAACACAATATGTCGCCAAGCTTATAGTACATGGAATCACGTTCTTCCTTTGTCATAAAATTATCATAATATGCATTTCGCTCCATACCTTTTGCAACCATTGCAAACGACATTTCCTCGCCATCGGCAAGTTTGTCGCTTATGATGTGGTTCAACGCATACGGACGGTAGTACATCGGTTGATACTGGTTCTTGACATGGATTGTATAGTAGTTGCTCTGGTTCTTCGGATCCCTCCAGTTGATACGCATCACGGCAAATGTATCGGTCATAAATGTCGGGAAAACCGTATCGATTGGAATAGTATCAGGTATGAAGGTCGACGAGGTGTATGTTTTGCCTTCGTACAGAACCTTAAGGTCGTAGCGGTGGTTGAGTTCCCCTTTGAACTTGGTGCCCATGAAACACCTGTAGGGCCAGCGTTGTATCGGAAGGTACTGCAAGGTATCGGAAATATTTCCGTCGGAAACGATTACGGTAGCCTTTGTGTCGTTAATTTGCAAATCGTTTACTGCATTGGAATCGAGTTCCTGGAAATATGCGGTGCTTTTCGACAGGAAAACAACTGGGTAGTCATCGAAATCGACATAGCCATCAACCACCAGACATGGTTCCGACTGCGGCAAGTCGAGCGTAATATCCTTGATACACGACGAAATTGCCACCATCGACAGCAACACGACAATTATCGAAATCTTAAGCAAATTTTCTCTCATCGGCATCAAAATTTAAAGTTCCAAGTAATTGCTGGCAAAATAGGAATAATCGACAACTGCTTTGCAACAGTCTTGTATGTACCATCCTTTACATTTCCAGTATTATATACGTAAATGAAATACGGGTTCTTGTGGTTGTAGACGTTGTAAATCGAGAAATTCAATGACGATTTCCAATTCTTTTTCGTCTTCATATCCCATGTCAACGAAAGGTCAAGGCGATGATATGCTGGCATTCGGTACGAATTACGCTTGCCATACACATTTACATAATCGCCATCAATCATATACGAAGCAACTGGCAATGTCGTTGTATTTCCTGTCGCATAGACAAACACAGCCGATGCGGTAAGTCTTTCGGTAATCTGGTAAGTGGCGGTAACCGACAGGTCGTGGCGACGGTCGTACTTTGCTGGGAAAGGATTTCCATTGTCGATATCATCGAAAATCTTGTCGGTTTTCGACCAGGTGTAACCAATCCAACCAGTGAAAAGTCCCACACGCTTCTTGAAGAAAAATTCCACGCCGTACGAATAGCCCTTGCCGAAAATGAAATAGTTGTCGGCGTTATCGGAAATGTCGTCGCCAGGCAAAGCACCGTCCATGTATTCAATCTGGTTTTTCAAAGTTTTGTAGTAAACCTCGATTGAACCTTCAAACTTGTCGTTGAACAGGTTCTGAAAATATCCGAGCGCGTACTGACTCCCCTTCTGCGGCTTCACTACATCGCTGCAAGCCACCCACAGGTCAATCGGCAAGGTCGTTGCCGAAATGGATGCCAGATGTATGTACTGCGAATTGCGCATATACGAAGCCTTGATTGACGAATTTTCGGTAAGCGAAACCTTGAACGACGCGCGAGGCTCAACATCCCAGTAAAACGCAACCGGCTGATTGTCCTTGTAGCGAATTTCATCGATTGTATTCTGGTGCAAATCGTCCTTGATGTAGCGTGTAAATGGTCCAACCTGAACGAAATACGAGTTGCGCACACCCAGATACAGCGTAAAGCGGTCGTTTATCTTGAAATCGTCGCCAATGTAAATGCCGACTTCGTGGGCGAACTGATTGTTGTTGTTCGAGAAGTCGGAACCGAGCGTAGTGTCGGAAATTTCGGCTGCAAGCGTATTGGGCGTAAACTTGTGGTGGGTGTATTGCACCCCGAACTTTACCGTATTTTTCGGTCCTGCAAGCCAAGTGAAATCCTGCTTTAAGTTCCAGTCGTTGATGCCCGACTTCTGCTTTATTGCAAAACCTGATGAATTTTCGTTGCTCTCTGTGTTTTC
>DBYO01000010.1:0-2990 GCA_002310235.1 Bacteroidales bacterium UBA1184 | reverse complement strand
TTGTTGTCGTTGATAATCCAGTTGGCCTTGGCGTTTACATCGAAGAAGTAGTAGCCTGATGTCCTCAGCAGCGAGGTTTTCTTTGTGAAAGGACGAATCAGCGCGTCAATGTAGGTTCTTCGTGCCGAAACTATGAACGAAGCCTTGTCCTTAACGATAGGCCCCTGCACCGTCAGACGCGATGATACCGAACCTATTCCACCCTCGACGTGATATTCCTTCATGTTTCCGTTCTTCATCGATATGTTGAGTACCGAACTGATACGGCCTCCATACTCGGCGGGCATTCCGCCCTTAAACATTTCCATGTCCTTTACGGCATCGGCGTTGAATACCGAGAAGAATCCGAATAGATGCGCAGCATTGTAAACCGTGGCTTCATCGAGCAAAATAAGGTTCTGGTCGGGTCCACCGCCACGGACATAAAATCCAGCATTGCCATCGCCTGCCGACTGAACGCCTGGCATAAGCTGTATGGTTTTCAGCACATCGACCTCACCCATGAAGGCGGGCAATGACTTTACTGTCTCCACCGGCAGACGCACAACGCTCATCTGACTGCTCTGCACATTGGCCTTGCGCTCGGCACTCACCACAACCTCCTGCGTCATTATTGCCGAAGCCGAAAGTTGCACGGTAAGTGTCTTGTCGGCTTTCAGGTTGACGTGTACGGTGTCGTCGCTATAGCCTATGAACGAATAAATTATGTCGTAAGAACCGCTTGGAAGCGTGAGCGAATAAAAGCCGTAGCCATTTGCACTTGTACCGATTGTCTGTCCGGCAACCATTACGTTTGCGCCAATAAGGTCTTCGCCAGTAGCCTTGTCCTTTATGTAGCCGCTAATCGTATATTTCTGCCCAAAGACAAATTGTGGCAACATCATAATTGCCAACAAGATACAATATACGAAACGACGCTTCATCTCCTTACAAAATTGGAGTGCAAAAGTAAGGAAAAAAAACAATGATTTAATGATTTAAGAATTTAAAAATTCAAAGATTTAAAGATTTGTTTGTAACGGTTCGAATAAAACAACTGAAGCCACGCAATGCATTGCGTGGCTTCAGAATTGCAAATTATAAATTACTCATTATCAATTTAATCAACAAACCTTACACCTTCCAGAACTTCGTGCAAGTCGGGATCGGTTGGATCTGTTAAATTGTCGGTGGCAACGCGTACAACATATTTCTTCTCAGTGTTGTAGATATAGCAGCACATCTTGAAATAGTCGTTGTCGTCGGTGAAGACCTTCCAAGTGTAGTCGCCGATTACAATGTCGTCGTGACGGCTTTCGGCAGGATACTTGGCGATGGCCTTCTCGAGGCTTGGTGAATCCCAGTGTTTCACCTCAAATTCGAGTTTTGAACCTTTTTTTCTGATGCCTGAATTAGAATAGGCAATATCAACTTCCCATTTTTCGGTAGGCAAAGTGATTTGATAATCGGAGTAGTGATAGTAAGTCTCTGGTTCGGGAGCAACAGCCGGTTCCTCATTTACCTGTTCTACATTATCTGCTACTTCTTCCGTTACTGTTTCGGAAGTCTTTCCGTTTGCATTGCAGCCCATTCCCGCTACGGAAACAAAGGCTAAAAACAATAAGATGTTTCTCATATTCAACAATTTAAAAATTCAAAAGTTCAAAGTTTAACGTTTAACGTTCAAAGGCGATGCCGTTTCTAAAATAACAATCAGGTTGCAAAGTTAAATTATTTCTTGCAAACTGGACGAACCGGCAGACCAGAATCGCGACAATCTTCAAACATTTTTCCGCCACCGAAATCGGTTCTCCATGCATACGAAGGACCTTTTTCGCCAAGCGAACTTGTCCAGTAGTAACCATCAATGCCGACCTCTCTCGGTTCGGTAGTGACACGATATCCGGCAAGAGGCAGGAGAATTGATTTTCCATTTGGTCCCGTAACCGCGTAACCGTTCGACGTCTTTACCCATTTGCACTTGTCAAACAACTCCTGAAACTCATCCTTGGTAGGCATACGCCAGCCCTCGCCCCAGTTGGCTGTAGCGGCATCGTCCGAAACATCCAGAACTGCCTTATTGTCGGCAAAGCCATTTTCACCATAATTTGAGCCTTTGCAATACTTTGCAAACGACTGGCAGCCACCACCATCCCAATTAAAATACGAGTAATTGCACAACAAATATTCGTCTTTTTTTGTGGTTTCGCCCCAAGCAAAGTAGTCGCCGTTCTCTTCCGGAGAGTTAGCTCCTACGTTGCAAGTTGCCCATCGTACCGACAAGCCAAGGTCAACCCAGTCGTGACCGCCAAGGTTTCCTGACGGCATTTCTGCGGCTATCTCTTCCTTATCTGTGTTGCAGCACGCAAACATTCCAGCTATAGAAACGATAGCCAATCCTACCAAGATTATTGAATAAAACTTTTTCATTTTTAATAATATTTGAGCGGTGGCAAGAAGGCGAACAGCTGTGCAGTCCGCCTTCATGTATCTACGCTACTTGCGATCTTCGCGATCCAATATCCTATTATTGCAAGGTTCTGTAATTCTCAACTTATTTTCTTCGAGCAGGGTGTATGCACATCCTAAAACCGATTTATCTGAAACATTGGTGAAGAATATTGAATCTTCAGTTGTCTCATAAGTAAAATCATAGCTTTTACCAGGATCGGACGAGATAAATTTTCCTGTTTTGTCATCGTTGAACTGATATGTAACGATTGTACCGAAGAAATTACTTGTCCACTGTCCCTTTACCAAAGGAGATGTTGATTCTGATTCTCCGGTTGTTGCACCGTTGTTGCACGAATAGAGCATTACCAATGCGAATGCTATGCTTGCCAAAAGTACTAATGTTTTTTTCATGTCTATAAAAATTTAAATTAATAATTCTGTTTCTCTTGAAGGCTAACAGGCTGACAGACCTGCAGACCGACTGGTCTTCTGTTCGACTTTCTGCCTTTCAGCCCTTTCCATTATTTTGAACAAACTGGACGAACACACTGACCATC
>DBYO01000048.1:102478-104837 GCA_002310235.1 Bacteroidales bacterium UBA1184 | reverse complement strand
AAGTCGGCTCTCGAAGTCGTTATGACAGTTCTTCACGCCGGTGGTAAGTTCGACAAGGGTTCGTACAAGGTTTCTGGCGGTCTGCACGGTGTAGGTGTTTCCTGCGTCAACGCATTGTCGAAGAAACTCATCGCTACCGTTTGCCGCGAAGGCAAGATGTACCGTCAGGAATATGCCTACGGAAAGCCTATGACTCAGGTTGAAGTTATCGGCGATTCGGACAAGACTGGTACTCAGGTGGAATTCTGGCCAGATGATACAATTTTCACCGTCACCGAATACAAGTACGACATACTTGAAACCCGTATCCGCGACTTGTCGTACCTGAACAAGGGCATAAGGCTTGTGCTCGAGGACGAAAGAGTAAAGGACGAGAACGGCGAAAATCTCCGCAAGGAATTCTATTCGGAACACGGCTTGAGCGAATTCGTTGAATACCTCGACGAAGGTCGTGAAAAGCTCACTGGCAGCGTTATCCACACTTCGACAGTAAAGAACGGCGTTCCTGTAGAAATCGCCCTCCAGTACAATAATGAATACACTGAAAACCTTCACTCTTTCGTTAATAACATTAATACGATAGAAGGTGGTACTCACCTGACAGGTTTCCGCCGTGGTTTGACAAGAACCTTGAAGAACTACGCCGAAACTTCGGGAATGCTGGCAAAGGCAAAGGTCGAAATCAATGGTGATGACTTCCGCGAAGGTCTTACCGCTGTTATTTCGGTTAAGGTTGCCGAGCCTCAGTTCGAAGGACAGACCAAGACAAAACTCGGTAACAGTGATATAATAGGTGTAGTTGATCAGGCTGTAAGTGAGATGCTTAGCATTTATCTCGAGGAAAATCCGAACGAGGCAAAGGCTATCGTCGATAAGGTCGTTCTGGCAGCTCAGGCTCGTATTGCAGCACGCAAGGCTCGCGAACAGGTTCAGCGCAAGAATGTCATGACTGGCGCGGGACTTCCCGGTAAGTTGGCTGACTGCTCCGACCGCGACCCCGAAAAGTGCGAGCTTTTCCTCGTCGAGGGTGATTCTGCAGGCGGTACGGCAAAGCAGGGTAGGGACAAGAACTTCCAGGCAATCCTTCCGTTGCGCGGTAAGATTCTGAATGTGGAAAAGGCAATGCCTCACCGCGTTCTCGACAGCGAGGAAATAAAGAACATATATTCGGCTCTCGGCGTGACAATCGGAACTGCTGAAGACAGCAAGGCTCTGAACCTCGAAAAGCTTCGTTATCACAAGATTATCATCATGGCCGATGCCGATGTCGATGGTCGCCATATTGCAACGCTGATTATGACTTTCTTCTTCCGCTACATGCGTCCGATTATCGAAAAGGGATACCTATATATAGCTATGCCTCCGCTGTACTTGGTTAAGAAAGGTAATGTTGGAAAGTATGCTTGGACAGAGGAAGAACGTATCGCTCTGGTCAACGAAATGGGCAAGGGCAGCGAATCGGGCTTGAAGGTTCAGCGCTACAAAGGTCTTGGTGAAATGAACGACGACCAGCTTTGGGAAACCACTATGGACCCGAACGGCAGAACCGTAAAGCAGGTGTCGATAGAAAACGCTAGCGAAGCCGACAGAATTTTCTCGATGCTTATGGGCGACGAAGTCGGTCCACGTCGTGAATTCATTGAGGCTCACGCAACATACGCCAACATCGATGCTTAAAAACATGTGTTATATAACAATTAAAAAAGCGATTGTAATTGATATAAAAGAAATAATTTTGCGGTAAAATTTTTAAATACACAGCAATGAGTGATAAACAAAAGAAAATAGTAGAACTTGAAGAAGTTGTAATAAAGTTCGCTGGCGACTCTGGCGACGGAATGCAGCTTACAGGCACTCAGTTTTCAGATGCTTCAGCTTCATTTGGAAACGAATTATTAACTTTCCCGGATTATCCTGCTGAAATCAGGGCTCCTCAAGGAACCGTAGCAGGTGTATCGGGATTCCAGGTACATATCGGTGCAAAGGAAGTACAGACTCCTGGCGACCTTGCAGATGTTCTCATCGCAATGAACCCTGCAGCCTTGAAGACCAATATGAAGTGGGTAAAGCCGGGCGCAACAATCATAGTGGATGTTGACAGCTTCGACCAGAAGCACTGCGAAAAGGCTGGTTACGACTACGACCCGCTACAGAGCAACGACCTCGACGACTACACAGTAATCAAGGCTCCGATAACCTCGTTGTCGCGTTCTACAGTGAACGACCTCAACCTCGGAATCGATGTCAAGACGGCTGACAAGACTCGTAACCAGTTCGTTATGGGTATGCTTATCTGGTTGTTCAACCGCGATATGAAGGTTGAAGAAGAGTTCATCGAGAAGAAGTTCGCAAAGAAGCC
>DBYO01000048.1:102153-102410 GCA_002310235.1 Bacteroidales bacterium UBA1184 | reverse complement strand
AAGCCAGTTGCTGGAAAGAAGGGTATGTTCCGTCAGATTACCGGCAACACTGCAACCGCTTGGGGTTTGATGGCTGGTGCTGAAAAGGCAGGCTTGAAGCTCTTCCTCGGTTCTTATCCTATTACTCCTGCTTCGGACATTTTGCACGAATTGTGCAAGCACAAACACTTGGGTGTTAAGACATTCCAGGCAGAAGACGAAATTGCTGGTATTTGTACTGCAATAGGTGCAAGCTTCGGTGGAAATCTTGGTGTTAC
>DBYO01000048.1:0-102095 GCA_002310235.1 Bacteroidales bacterium UBA1184 | reverse complement strand
TGGTAATCGTTGATGTTCAGCGTGGTGGTCCTTCAACAGGTTTGCCAACCAAGACCGAACAGAGCGACTTGCTTCAGGCAATCCACGGTCGTCACGGCGAATCTCCAATGCCGGTTATCGCCGCTTCAACTCCAGGCAACTGCTTCAACTTCGCATACGAAGCCTGCAAGATTGCTGTTGAACACATGACTCCAGTTATCCTCCTTACCGACGGCTATTTGGCAAACGGTACCGAATTGTGGGAAATCCCCAACTACGAAGCAATACCAAAGATTGTTCCTCCGTTCGTAAAGGACAACGACCCCGAATATCAGCCTTACAAGCGTGATGCTGAAAAGTTGAACCGTATGTGGGCTTTGCCGGGTCAGAAGGGCTTGGAACACAGAATCGGCGGTCTTGAAAAGTCGGATGTTTACGGTGATGTTTCACACGATCCGATGAACCACCAGGTTATGACAAACTACCGTGCTGAAAAGGTACAGCGCATTGCCAACTACATTCCTGAACAGGAAATCATCGGCAGCCAGAACGGTGGCGAACTCCTCGTAATAGGCTGGGGTGGTACTTTCGGTGCTTTGAACATGGCAGTTAAGGAATTGCGCGAAGAAGGCTACGATGTAAGCTTGGCTCAGTTCAACTACATTTTCCCGTTGCCAAAGAATACCGAGGATGTTTTGAAGAAATTCAAGAAGCGCGTTGTATGCGAATTGAACCTTGGTCAGTTTGCCGACTACCTGCGCACCCAGTATCCTCAGTATCCTTACGAACAGTTCAACAAGGTACAGGGATTGCCGTTCTTTATTAGTGAATTGAAAGAGAAATTTAAACAACTTTTAGCAAAATAGTAATTATGGAAGAAGTACAGAAACTTACAAGAGAAGACTTTCAGACCGCAGGTCCAGTAAAATGGTGTGCAGGTTGTGGTAGTTATTCAATTTTGGCTGCAGTGCAGAATGCTCTTCCGCAGATTGGAGTTCCAAAGGAAAAGATAGTATTCGTATCGGGTATTGGTTGCTCGTCGCGTTTTCCGTACTATATGAAGACTTACGGCTTCCATACATTGCACGGAAGAGGTGCTGCTATTGCTTCGGGCTTGAAGTCGGCTCGTCCAGACCTTAATGTTTGGCTTGCTACCGGCGACGGCGACTCGATGGCTATCGGTGGAAACCACTTCATTCATTTGATTCGCAGAAACATCGACATCAACGTGTTGGTATTCAACAATAAGATTTACGGTCTTACAAAGGGACAGTATTCTCCGACAACTCCTTATGGTTCGATTACAAAGTCGTCACCCGATGGAACAATCGAGAATCCTTTCAAGCCGGGTGAACTCGTAATCGGTGCTGAAGGCAACTTCTTCGCAAGGGTTATCGACAAGGAGCCGCGCAACCTCGAAAAGACCTTGATTGCTGCTAATGCTCACAAGGGTGCTTCGATTGTTGAAGTATTGCAGAACTGCGTTATCTTCAACGATAAGATTCACGAAAGCATTATTGGTAAGGATGTTCGCGACGAAAATGTTGTTATGCTCGAACACGGCAAGCCGATGATTTTCGGTAAGGAACGCGACAAGGGTCTTGTTCTCGACGGTGCCGACCTCAAGGTCGTTAAGATTGGTGAAAACGGCATTACCGAAAAGGATATTTTGGTTCACGATATGACAACCAAGAATCCGAGCATTCACTACTTGCTAGCTAAGATGACTTACCCGCTGGCAATCGGCGTTATCCGTAGCGTTGACGATGCAACTTATGAAACCAAGTTGCAGGAGCAGGTTGACAATGCAGTTGCAAACACAAAGGTTAAGACTGTTGACCAGTTGCTTCACAGCGGCCAGATCTTTGAAATTAAATAGGTTTTCATAATTAGTGCTCATAAAAAAGCCTGGAACTGAAGTTTCAGGCTTTTTTTGTTTCTCTTTTTTGTCATCCTGAACTTGTTTCAGAATCTGCAAAAAGGAGCGGCCAAATATTAATTCTTTACCACCAGTTTATTAATTGTAGCACCATTTGCACTTATGCGAACGCTATATGCGGCCTTTGGAAATCCGTCAAGATTTAGAGTGGTTTCGTAGTAGTTGTCGGGATTTTCAATTGTTTTGGTTGCTATTGTTTTTCCAAGCATGTCGAATACTTCTATAATTGTGCGCTGTCCATTGAAATTGCTTAGTGCAATTGTCAGTTCGTTGCTGAATGGGTTGGGGTAAACATCTGCATTGAGTTCATCTATTTGCATCGTGTTGCATTTGGCTGCAATTATTTCGGAAACAGAACGTGTACCATCGTTGTCTATTTGTGAGAGACGGTAGTAGTTGTAACCTTGAGTGGGATTGTGGTCGGTGTATGAATAATTAATGGTTTCGATTGAATTGCCAGCACCCGATATTCTTGCTATCTCGATGAAATCAACGGCATTCGACGAGCGTTCAAGAATATAATGGTCGTTGTTACGTTCCGATTCGGTTTGCCATGTCACTTCAATCTTGTTGCCCTTGCATGTTGCCTTGAAGTCGGAAAGTTCGATAGGAAGGATTATAGTACTGGCATCCTTGCAGAATTTTATGTCGGCACGATATACGCTATGATCGCCTCCGTATGAAGGCAGTTTTGTGGTCGGATTTAGATAAATCTCTGTTCCGCTAATTTCACTTGGCTGTTTGCCTACATATCTTGCTAATTGCTCTGAATTTCTGGTGCAAAAACGACTATCAACAGGAAGTTCATTTCCGTATGTGTTTATTGCAACAACAATATTGCTAGTTCCGTCCCAGTCGAAACCGTCAGTAAGTTCAATATAGGTCCAAGAATTTTCATAAAAGGTTTTTGACCCAGAAAATTTTTCCATAAACCCTTCTGCTGGAGTCACCCAACTGTCAAAAAGACTTGTTGCCGTTGTTTCTCCAATGAAAACTCTGAAACTTTGGCTGAATTCGTGTGGAGAAGATGGATGCCCGTAATAATGGAATGCAATCTTGTTTATTTTCCCAGCACTTAGTCCCGATTCTATTAGTTCGTCTGCCTTATATAGCATTTGTACATACGAATATCCGAAGTGGCTTTGGGTATAGAATGGAGAGTATGCATAAGCATGAATTTCGCAGTTCCCTGCCGTAAACGGCATGCAGTTTTCGTCGGGGGAGACGTAGGCTACGAATGTGGCTGTTTTCTGGCAGAAGTTTCCGCTAGCGGCAAGGTTGGCGGTAATTGTTGTGTAGCCTTCCGATACACCAGTGACAACGCCTGTGCTAGGGTTGACTGTGGCAACCGCTTCGTTTGATGACGAGTAAGTTACGCTTGTCGATGTAGAATTGGTAGTATATGATGGTGCCGAAACGGAGTTGCTAATTGTGCAGAATACTCCGTATTGTGAAAACTCAAAGCTTGGCTCGGTGCAGTTTACTGTAAGAATGGCTGTGGCATCTGCGGCACATTTGCCGTTGTAGGCATCTATGTGAGCTGTGATTGTTATGTTACCGCCAACAAGAGGGGTAATTGTTGTGCCCGATATTGTTGCCTGGGCTGGGTCACATGAGTAGGTCGCAGTACTGCCCGTAGAATTGTTGAGTGTAAATAGGGTCGTCAGGTTGTAGCTGCTTCCCAAATCGCAATCTGCTTCTGCATCCGAGAATAGAAAAGTTGGAGGTTCGCAGATAGGTACCATACAAAACTTTAGATCAGGAAGAGTAATTGTTGATGTTGTACCCGTGGCTATACCATCTGGATAATTATTGGCATTTAATGTAATTAAATTATATCTATTGTATTGGTACCTAACAACATTTGTTCCGTTACTATCATGACAGTTAAAGACTCTGTTTGTATAATAACCTATTTGTGTTTTATTGTGCATCGCTATTACAAGATTATTTGTGCCATCCCATGAAAATTCATTATCTAATTCTATTTCGACCCAACCGGGAGAGAATGTTATATTTTTTGACGCGACTAAGGTCAATCCAGAATTTTGCCAAGTATCCAAATTCGTTTTTGTGCTATTAGCCATGTATAGATCGAATTCCATATTTTGATCGGCAGTTCCTTTGTAATTAAAGCATATCTTTTGTATTGTTCCACTTCCATTATGTCCGCTAGCGCTTGCAATTTGGGCCTTAGTATATAGCATCTGGGAATATGAAGATCTTGGAGAGTATGAATTCCCATTTGAACAAAATGGAACATTGTATGATTCAGACGGATCACCAGATGCGGTAATAATATTTTGGTCACATTCTGAATATTGAGCATATAAAGTTACATTATTTTGTAATAGTGATATGTTTTCACCTGCATAATATTGTATTCCATTGCCGTATTGTTCTGTGTTCCATCCAACAAAAAATGGTGTTAAAGAACATGTAGGCGTTACGTTTGTGACAACTGCTCCGGATGCAGTAACGCTAGCTGGAGCGTTGCTCGCTGTTCCTGAACAATTGGATGTTGTATTGTATGTAAGTGTATGTGCCGGACATGTGCTGGTGCCTGTACATGTTATTTTAGCAGTCCATCCAGCGTATGTGTATGTATCATCGGAATGCCATGATATTTGTAATTTCCCAGAAGTCGCAGTATATGTACTAGGCAAAACTTCTCCTTGACATATAGTCTCATTAGTACCATTATCATATAGTTTTAATTTGTCAGAATAGTCTTCTGTACTGAATCTAACAAACGTGATTTTCACTGGATTGCATGATTCAAAAGTGTATGTGAAGTTTTCGCGATTCCCATAATTTCCGCTTTCTCCTCCCGAATCATAGAAATAATACGTTGTTCCACATTCTACGTAAGTACTTTTGCCGTTACTATCGGCATTTAAGATTATTGTTGTATTCTGTCCGTATGCACATGTCGTCGCAAATGCAGAAAAGGCTATGAGCACAATTGCATATTTACGAATAACAGTGTACAGATTAAATAGATTAACACAGCAAGTATCCTTGCCGTTAGGGTTCGTATTCATATTTTTCTCTACACAAAAAATTAGCAGCCACAAAGATAATCATTTTGGAGTGAATGATGATTAAAAAAACTTTTTTTCAAAAATACTCTCAAAACCAATAAATCATATTAACTTTGTCCTTTAATTTAAAAAGTAAGAATATGAAAAATATCATTCATTCAGACAATGCGCCTGCAGCAATCGGTCCTTATAGCCAGGCTGTCGAGGCTAACGGTATGATTTTTATTTCGGGTCAGTTGCCAATCGACCCTGCTACTGGAACAATGCCAGAGGGCATCACTGCACAGACCGAACAGAGCATGAAGAACTTGGAAGCCATCTTGACGGCTGCCGGTTGCACTTTCGACAATGTTGTTAAGTCAACTTGCTTGCTCGCCGACATGAGCTATTTTGCAGATATGAACGCTGTTTACGGAAAGTATTTCACCGCAAATCCTCCTGCTAGAGCAGCTTTCGCTGTAAAGGAACTCCCCAAGAAGGCTCTTGTAGAAATTGAAATGATTGCTGCAAAGTAGTCGATTGTAGAACTAAAATTTACAGCTTTGAAAATATTTTTAGCATCATCGGGCGACGACAGCGACATCCCTCCGTCGTCCGTCGTCTCCGATTTTCTTGGACGTTTCAACCTTACGTCCGATGTTTTTGTACAGACAAATCCTGATGTCATATGGTTCCTATCGGGTGGAACCGAGCACAAGGTGCTTGACAGGATTGAATCAAAGAACCGATATTGTTTCCTAGCGTCACGCAACGGCAACTCGTGGGCTGCGGCTACCGAGGTAAAGGCTTATCTTAACGAAAAAGGTATAAATACCAAACTTTTCGATGTCGATAAGCTACAAAGTCTCGATGAACTAGAACGGTTTTTAACGCCGCCGGCAGCAGAAAAAAAAGCAAGACTGGGACTGATTGGCGGAATTTCCGACTGGTTGGTATCGAGTATCCCTGACGAAGATTTGTTGGACGACTTGCTTGATATAGAGCTTGTTAAGTTTTCGTGGGACGAGTTGTTGGCTTTGCCCGAAGGCGAGGACTTCTGCAATTTCGCAGAAAATTTCGGTCGATTCGGTCACGAAAGTTTTGCCTCCGAATTGTCGTTGGTTAAGAAGTTCGACACGCTCATCAAGCAGAACAACCTCGATGCAATTACAGTGGCATGCTTCGGTCTGATTGAGAAGATTGGAAATACTATTTGTCTGCCAGTGTCGGCAATGAACGACTACGGTTTCCCTGCCGCCTGCGAAGGCGATTTGTGTTCGGCTACAGGCATGATGATTGTTAAGCGCCTTACTGGTAAGATTCCATGGATGGCTAACTTGAGTTTCGCCGATAGAGAGGCTGCAATTTTCTCGCATTGCACTGTGCAGAAGAATCTTCTCGACAAGATGGAAGTTACAACTCACTACGAGACAGGTAAGTACGCAGCCGTTAAGGGCGAAATGAAGAAGCAGAACGTTACTATCTTCCGCATCGACAGAAAGTTGGAATATTGTTTCCTCTCGCTTGGCGAAATAGTTGACAACTGTGATTCTCCGTTTGCATGCCGTACACAGGTGAAAGTGAAGATGACCTCGAAGGGCTTGTTCCTGCTGCGTGAGTTTCCGCTCGGCAACCATCACCTAATTATTGACGGTGATTGCACCGATGCTATAGCTGAATACTTTACAAATAAGGGATTTAGAGTAGTGTAGGAAAGTTGAGAGTTGAAAGTTGAAAGTTGAGAGTTGAAACCTAGAAACGGGCTTTAGCCCACAGAAACAGCGCAGCGTAGAAACTTGAAACCTAGAAACGGCGAAGCCACAGAAACGGGCTTTAGCCCACAGAAACTAAAAAAAATATGACCATGAAGAAACTTCTGTTGATTTTGGCAACTTTGCTTATTGCAACGCAGTTTGCAATAGCAACTCCCGGATGCTACTGGGTATTTTTCCGTGATAAGGCGAATACTTCATTCAATCCTTACGAATATTTTGACTCAAAGGCAATTGAACGTCGAGAAAAGTTGGGATTGTCGCTTTACGACATTACCGATTATCCGCTCAATGGCGGTTATGTTGATGCTGTTTCGGCATTGTCGGAAGAAGTTGTCGGCGAATCGCGCTGGTTCAATGCAGTTGGCATTATGGCCGAAAGTGCAAACGTTGAGAAGATAAAGGCTTTGCCGTTTGTGTCGCGCGTTGTTGAAATAGCTGGCGAAATGGTTGTCGCTTCGTATGCCGGTATGGTTGACGAAGAAAACGACGAAACCTACGACATCGAAATGCTGAAGCCAGAACTTCTACCACAGCTTCTCAGGATGGAGGGCGAAAAGTTTGCTGAAAACAACATCGATGGTAAAGGCGTCAGGATTGCCGTATTTGACGGTGGTTTCCCAAAAGTTGACAAACACGAGATTTTCAGCCACCTTCGCGACAACAATCAGATTCTCAAGACATGGAACTTCCCGAACAAAAAGGAATACGTTTATAGTTGGAGTACGCACGGCACAATGACCTTGAGCTGTATTGCTGGCGTTTACCAAACAGCAACAGGAGTGAAGAAGTTAGGTTTGGCAACAGGTGCTGAATTTCTGCTTGCCCGTACTGAGGTTAATCCCGAACCTTTTAAGGAGGAAATATGGTGGACTCAGGCAATGGAGTGGGCTGACCAGAATGGTGCCGACATCATTAGCAGTTCGCTCGGTTACGGCAAGGATCGCTACTATACCAAGGATATGGACGGAACTTCGCATGTTGCCAAGGCTGCAAATATGGCAGCTCGCAAGGGTATGCTGGTTTTCAACTCGATGGGCAACGAGGCCGACGATGCCAGCTGGTACGTGCTTATTACTCCTGCCGATGCCGACAGTGTTATCTCGGTTGGTGGAATCGAGGATTCGCTCGACAAGTACCGCCACATCGACTTTTCGTCGTTCGGACCAACTGCCGATGGTCGCCGCAAACCTAATGTCGTCGCTTTCGGACATGCATACGTAGCATATCCAAAGGGTGGAATGACAATGGCTTACGGAACTTCGTTCTCGTGTCCGCTGGCGGCTGGCTTTGGCGCCTGTGCTTGGCAGACAAAGCGCGACCTTACCGCTATGCAAATGAAGGATGAAATAGAAAAGTCGGGCGATATTTATCCGTATTTCGACTATGCGCTGGGCTATGGTGTTCCACTGGCAAGTTATTTCGTAGAAGGTGGAAAAAAGACGGTAGAACCTACATTCGAGTTCGAAAAAGATGGTAACACTCTGAAAATAAAGTGTCAGCATTTCGAAGAAAATACCGAGGTTTTCTACAACCTTATGCGAGAAGATGGCAGATTGCATTCGTACGAACACGTTAATGCTGAGGGAGATGCTGAGATTTCTATTAGTAACATAGATATGTATTCTCCTTTTACAGTAAATGTGTATTATCACGGATATGTTGGCTCGTACAAGATTGAAGGAAACAAAGATGGAAATCTGGTATATGCACGTCAGCCTAGCACAAAAGTTACTGATGCAACAAAGATTATGTCGAGAAATGAGAACCAGAGCAAACGAGAGTTCGGCAAGCCAAAGAAAACGCATTTGCTACTGCAGATGAATGCAGGTTTTGCAGGCGTTAAGACTTTCGAAGGCACGACAAACAAGCAGAAGTCAACGTTTTCGGCACTTATCGGTATGCAGTGGAATGCTTGCAAGAAGTATAGCCTTGCTTTTGGCGTAGGTATGGGATTGGATGATTATAGAGGAGTAGCTCTTGATGGAAATAATAATTTTTTTGCTACACCAGCTATACCAGGAGTTAAATATATGATTAAAGAAAGATTCCGTACATCCAATCTTAACATTGAATTGTTCCAACGCGTAAAACTTGCAAGTGGAGGTCTTCTTAGTAACGGACTTACTTGGGATTTAGGCGTTTTTGGAATGTGGAATTTCGAAGACCGTTATGTTCAAGTATGGAGGGAAGCGATTACCAACAATTACAAAAAGTCAAAAATCATAAACAAGAATTACGACTTTATCAATCCGTTCCAGTGGGGTGTTAAGACTGCAATAACCTACGACATTGTTTCGGTTTATGCAAAACTTAGGATTTCTGATTTGCTAAATCTGTCTTTGTATCCAGGAACTTACAAGGATTTTATGAAACTGGAAATCGGTATGCAGTTGACAATAACGAAGTAAAATTTAGTCGCCACTTCTATGCTTCGACAAGCTCTGCAACCGAAGCTCAGGGCGCGGATTATTAAAACAAAAAAGGATGCGATTTCGCATCCTTTTTTTTGCATTTATAACATTAATTAAATGTGAATCACTTCGTTGTGTGCTGCAGCTGCGGCTTCCATAACGGCTTCCGAAAGGCTCGGATGCGGATGTATGGTCTTTATGAGTTGTTTTGCCTTGCCGTTCAACTTCTTGAATGCTGACATTTCGGCAATCATTTCGGCAATGTTGTCGCCAATGAAGTGTGCGCCAAGCAGTTCGTCGCAGTTAGCATCGAAGAGAAGTTTTACAAAACCGTCCCTGTTGCCTGCTGCCATAGCCTTGCCCGATGCTGTGAACGGGAACTTGCCGACCTTGTATTCTATGCCCTTGTCCTGCAACTGCTTCTCGGTGAAGCCAACCGATGCAACCTCGGGAGTCGTGTAAACGCACGAAGGAATATAGTCGTAGTCAATCTTTTCTACATCTAGACCTGCGATCTTTTCAACGCAGCAGATACCTTCAGCCGATGCAACATGGGCGAGGGCTGGTCCATGAACAATGTCACCGATTGCATAAACGCCTTCGCATGATGTGCGGTAGTAGTCGTCAACTATAACCTTACCACGCTCGGTTGCAATGCCAAGTTCTTCAAGGCCAAGGTTTTCGATGTTGGTAACAACACCAACTGCCGACAATACCTTTTCGCATTCGATTGAATTTTCGCCCTTCTTGTCGGTGTATTTTACCAGGCACTTTCCATCTTGAATTTCAACACTTTGTACGGCAGTTCCTGTCATAACCTTTATGCCCATCTTCTTGAACGAGCGAGCTAGTTGCTTCGAAACTTCCTCGTCCTCGAGCGGAACTATTTCTGGAAGGAATTCGATTATAGTAACCTGGCAACCCATTGAATGATAGAAGAATGCTAGTTCGGAACCTATTGCGCCTGAACCAACAACAACCATCGATTCGGGAAGTTTAGGCAAGGTGAGAGCCTCGCGGTATCCGATGATGTTTACACCGTCCTGAGGAATGTTGGGCATAACCTTCGAACGAGCACCAGTTGCAAGGATTATATGGTTGGCGGTAAGGTTTTCAACGCTACCATCTTCCTTTGTTATAGCAAGTTTGTGCGCTTCAACGAGTTTTCCCGTTCCGTTGAAAACGGTGATGTTGTTCTTCTTGAAAAGGAACTCGATGCCCTTGCTCATTCCTGCAGCTACTTCACGGCTACGAGCGATAACTTTTTCGAAGTTTGGTTTTGCCGTTCCTTCGAGTTCGATACCGTAGTTTTCGGAGTGCTTCATATAGTTGTAAACCTGTGCCGATTTTAGCAAGGCCTTTGTTGGTATGCAACCCCAATTGAGGCAGATACCACCTAGCTGAGCACGTTCAACAACTGCTACTTTCATTCCAAGCTGTGAAGCCCTTATTGCAGCGACATATCCACCGGGACCGCTGCCCAATACTATTAAATCAAAATCCATATCATGTACTAGTTAAATTTGTTTCGCAAAAATAGAAAATATATTCCAATGCCGCATCTGAAATATGAACGTTGACTGACT
Source organism: Bacteroidales bacterium UBA1184 (assembly GCA_002310235.1). GTDB lineage: Bacteria > Bacteroidota > Bacteroidia > Bacteroidales > ML635J-15 > Bact-19. The sequence continues at coordinate 91,382 of DBYO01000048.1, read as the reverse complement.
AATTTTTTTTGTGTGTTTTTTCTCGGAAATTTTTTACCTTTGCGAAAAATTGTAGATTTATTTTAATAAAAATATTGCTTTATGGAAAGATGTGTTTTAGTACCTTACGAGTTTAGTAATGAAGCCAATTTTGCACTGAACCATGCATACGAAATCGCTAAGTATGAGAAACTTCCTATTCACATTTTATATGTCGCCGACTCCGAAAAGATGATTGAGGAATGGCAGGCTGAATTGGAAAAGGTTGCCGAAAGGTTTGTGAAGGAAACTGGTTACGAAAATGTGAAAACCATTGTAAAGAAAGGTTCGGCTTTTGATGTTATTCACGAATATGGAATAGAGCAAAATGCATATCTTGCTGTGATGGGTGTTCACGGAATCAAGACCATAGAGAAGCAGGTGAAGCTAATTCAGAAATTCGAAAAAGTACCTTTCGTGCTAGTTCAGAGTCCGTTGGCTTTTGGTGAGTACGACCGTATTTGTATTCCTATCGACTGGGATAAGAAGTCGCGTGCAAAGTTTATGTGGGCAAAGTACTTGAACCTCATTTTTGAAAGCCATGTATATGTTGTTTATCCAAAGACAAATAGTGAAAGCCGTCAGGCGGAAATCAACAGCAACCTTGCATTTGCAACCACTTTGTTTGCCGACAATGCAATAGAGTTTGACGTGGAAGGAGTTCCCGAAGAAGACTTCTATGAAAATATATACGACTATATGCGTGGTATATCGCCCGACTTGGTGCTTTATATGTCTGAAAACTATAAGAAGGCTTTCACAAGTATCAAGCACCCACGTAATATCGAGCTTAGCAAGAAGATACCAGTAATGTGCGTAAATCCTCGTACCGACATTGTCAAGCTTGGCGGTTTCAACTATTAAAAAATATGTCGGTGAGGGGTTATTGTCGATTTATGCTTGTCGTGGCGGCTGTGTTCGCTGCGACATTGCTGTTTCCTATAAGGGCATTTGCTACGCACAATAGAGCGGGCGAGATAACTTATAAGCAGATTTCGGCATTGACCTTTGAGGTGACTGTGATAACTTACACTGCTATAACAACAAACACTTGTCCTGCATGGACGGCAGATCGTCCCGAACTAGAGATTTCGTGGGGCGATAATACAACGTCGGTTCTAACGAGGTCGGAAAAAATAGATTTGCCAGATTGCTATCGTCGCAATAAATATGTGGGTAGGCATACTTATAGCGGACCTGGAATTTTCTCGATAACTGTGGAAGACCCGAACCGAAACGCCAATGTTACCAATATTCCTAATTCGGTAAACACGCTTTTTGCTATTTCGACCACAATGATAATTGATCCGTCATTGGGATTGAATAACACGCCAATCCTTACACAACCTCCTGTGGACAAAGCGGCTATAGGACAAGTTTTTGTGCATAACCCTGGCGCATACGATCCTGATGGCGACAGCCTTTCGTATAAGATTACGCCTTGCCGCGAGGAAAACGGTGTGCCGATTCCAAATTACACGTATCCGGCTGCGTCAAACTATATTAGGGTAGATGCGATTACAGGCGACCTTATATGGAATACTCCTGTAATGGTGGGCGTTTACAATGTGGCAATGTTAATCGAGGAATGGCGCGAAGGAGTGAAGATAGGCGAGATTATCCGTGATATGCAGATCGAGGTTTTCGACAGTGGAAATACTATTCCGCAGATAGACCTTACTTCGCTTGATACAACATACGGAAGTCACGACAGTATTTGTATTGAAGCAGGCACTCGTCTGGAGTTTGACATGGAGGCTCACGATGTAAACAACGACATGATTTCGCTTACTGCTTACGGCGCTCCGTTTGTTGCAAGCAATGATGCTCCTGCACATTTTGAACAAACAGTATCACAGGCTGGGTATGCAAAGGGTCATTTCGAGTGGCAGACAACATGCGGAGTTGTAAGAAAACAGCCATACATATTGAATATCAAGGCTCAGGATGATAATTCGATTGTTAATTTGGTTGATTTGAAAAGTATTTACATAACTGTTGTCGGTCCAGCTGTAGATAATCTACAGGCTTATCCATCAGTGAATTTCATTACTTTGTCGTGGGCGCAGTCGATATGCGAAAATGTCGTTGGGTATAATATTTATCGTAAGATTCTGCCGTCGGGTTTTGTGCACGATTATTGCCAGACCGGTGTGCCAGCTTCGACAGGTTATGAAAAGGTTGGATTTGTTGAAGGTCGAGCCAACTCTGCATATGTTGACCATGATATTGCACAGGGGCACGAATACTGCTATATGGTATGCGCAGTATTTCCCGATGGGGCGGAAGGTTATGCTTCCGATGAAGTTTGTACTTCGTTGCCCAAAGGATTACCGACTATGACTAACGTAAGCGTATTGTCAACCGATAGAGCAACAGGAAGCATTTATGTGGCATGGGTAAAGCCCGAAGATGCTGACCTGGGAAGTTCTGTCGCTCCATACAAGTATGTGCTTTATCGTTCTCGCGGATTTCTGGGTGAAAATTTTACCCAGGTTGCCGAAATTGAAGGCTTGGACAATACCGAATACACCGACAATAATGTAAATACTGTAGATTATTCTTATACCTATAAAATAGAATTTTATGGAACTTCCGGCGATCAAAGTGTTTTGATTGGAACTCCGAGTTTCGCGTCTTCGGTATTCATTGATCTTACACAACAGGAAAACTCTGTGAAAATAAGGCTGAGAAACAATGTGCCTTGGACAAATTATAATTACGAATATTACAGATACGATTCGGTAACCGACACTTACAACATTATATGTTCTACTTCCGAAAAAAATATAGTTGACAATACGGTTGAAAACGGACACGAGTACTGTTACTATGTTAAGTCGTATGGACGTTATTCTCTTCCTGGATTTCCAGAGCCGCTCGAAAACCTATCGCAGCAGGTTTGCAAACTTTCTGTGGATACTGTAGCTCCTTGTAAACCAGAAATTTTAGTGTCATCGGTATGCGATTCGGCATATAATATTATACATTGGTCGGTACCAGATTCGTGTAACTACGATGTCGATAAATTTACATTGTATTATACTCCGGTTCTTGATGGCGAATATCAGGTGTTGGCTGTCTTAGATGCTGATGTTACCGAATACAAGCATTATCCTTCCGACAGAATGGCAGGATGCTATTACATAAACGCAACCGATCCATACGGAAATGTTAGCGAAAGTTCTACAGTTTCGTGTGTTGACGAATGCTCGTACTATGAACTACCTAACGTATTTACTCCCAATGGCGACGGTATCAACGATTATTACCATCCGATAGGCGAATACAAGTTTGTCGAGAAGGTTGATATGACAATACTTAACCGTTGGGGACAGGTAATGTTCGAGACTAATGATCCCGACATAATGTGGGACGGACGCAACAAAATGAACGGCAAGTATGTCGTTCCAGGAGTGTATTTTTATATTTGCGAGGTTTACGAACAAAGGCTGACTGGTTTGGAAGCTCGTCATTTGAAAGGATTTATACATGTCTTCCGTGCCGAGGAAGTTAACCAAAATCACGATTGATGCAGAAACGGATTTCACATATCGCCCTTATGCTTTTGTTTGCAGTCTGCTGTAATGCGCAGATTGACGACTTGCAGCGCGATTATTTTCGTGCGCAGAACTATGTTATGCATGGAGAATCCGATTCGGCAGTGGCAATATGGAGAAATCACGAAGATGCGGCAGAGTTCGCCGAATGTCTTGCCGACCATTTGATTGCAGCAGAGAACTATTCGCATGCGCTTGAGGTTTGCCGTAAGTTGGAAAGTTCAACTCCAACTGGGGCTCAGTTCCGTTTGGCTAGGATTTATGCTGGAATGGGTTTCGCTGAGGAATCGCTTGAATATTTGGGTAAGCATCTGGAAGGAAAGGGTGCATGTACATACTCACAGATAATCAGATGCAAGGAGTTTGAAAGCATAAACCGCACTCCCGAGTGGCGCGACTTCTGGGAAACGCCACGTTATTCCAAGTCAGATGAAACTTTTGCCGATGTGGAATACAATATTTCGTGCGGAAACTATGATTATGCAATTGAAATTCTAGACGGAGCAAATGCCAAGTCGTGGAAACGCAACTATTTGTATGCCAAGACATATTATGGTATGGAGAAATATGCACAGGCTGCAAAATATCTTGAAAACATTAATTCAAAGGATGTTGAAGTTATCGCATTACGTTTCAATATTGAAAAGGCTTCTGGTGACTATGCATCTGCTTACGAGACAGGTAAGTTGCTTATGGCTGCAGACCGCTACAATGCCGAAAATCTGCTCGATTTTGCCGAAGTTTGTATGAGCCAGAAGAAATATTTGGAAGCACGACGATATACAGGTCGTTATTTGCAATGTTTCCCCGACAATGAGAAGGCTTTGTTTATGGATTCTCGTCTGGCATTGTTGTCTGAAAATAAGGATGATGCGCTTGTGGGGATTTCGCAGATTATAGAGCAAAATTCGTCCAATCCCGAGTATTTTGTTATGCGTGGCGAGATTTACTACGATTATGAAATGTGGGATTTGGCGGCATACGATTTTTCAATGGCACTTGATATTACTCCCGATGATGCACGTCTGAACTACTTTATGGGAATGTGCTGGTACAACCGTGCATCCCACGAAAAAGCATGTTTCTATTGGCGCAGGGCAGCCACTGGTAAGTCGCGTGAGGCAGCGGAGATGTATTATCAGTATTGCGAAGGGGAATAAAAATATTATTGTCTATTGAATCTTCAAATTATTGAATTTTCAAATCTTTGAATCATTTTCCCTTTCAACTTTCAATTTCTTTTCGTATTTTTGTCCCATGAATTAGTACTTTTATATTTTTTTGATTGCCAATAATATTTAACCTATGAAAAGAATTTTTACATTTTTGATTTTCGCCATCCTATTTGGCGGCAGCGCAATGGCGTATGATTTTTCCGCAGTTTGCGAAAGCGGACAGACGTTGTATTATTACATTACATCTAACACTTCACCTTATACCGTTACATTAGCAGCGGAATACGACTACAATTATTCCACCTATACAGGCAACCTTATAATACCTTCATCGGTCACTTATGGTGGCAGAACCTATTCTGTTACATGCATTTACGAATCTGCATTTTCTGGTTGTAGCGGGCTGACGGAGGTTACAATCCCCAATTCTGTTACATGCATTTACGAATCTGCATTTTCTGGTTGTAGCGGGCTGACGGAGGTTACAATCCCCAATTCTGTTACAAGTATTGGCGATCGTGCATTTTATGGTTGTAGCGGGCTGACGGAGGTTACAATCCCCAATTCTGTCACGGACATTGGCTGGAGTGCATTTGGAGAATGCAGCGGACTGACCGAACCTGTTTATAATGCAAATTGGTTTGCTTATTTCCCTTGTGGATATGCTACTACATATACAATACCTGATGGAATACAACAGATTGCTGGCTTTGCATTTAATAATTGCATTGAACTTACATCGGTTACAATCCCCAATTCGGTCACAAACATTAACTCTGGAGCTTTTCAAAATTGTAGCGGACTGACATCGGTTACAATCGGCAATTCTGTTACGAGCATTGGAAATTTTGCATTTTCTGGTTGCAGTGGACTGACATCCGTTACAATTCCCAATTCTGTTACGATCATTGGACAATCGGCATTTTCTGGTTGTAGCGGGCTGACGGAGGTTACAATCCCCAATTCTGTCACGGGCATTGGTAGATATGCATTTGGAGAATGCAGCGGACTGACAACAATTACAATCCCCAATTCTGTTACGTACATTGGCTGGGAAGCATTTTCTGGTTGTAGCGGACTTGAATCAATTGTAGTAGATTCCGATAATCACAATTACGATTCTCGAAATGATTGCAATGCTATAATTGAAACGGAAACAAATACACTGATTAACGGTTGTAAAAGCACAATAATACCTAATTCGGTTACGAGCATTGGCGATGGTGCATTTTCAAGTTGCAGCGGACTGACAGATGTTACAATACCAAATTCTGTTACGAGCATTGGCCCTAATGCATTTAAGGATTGCAACGGTCTGACATCTGTCACAATTCCAAATTCTGTTACGAGCATAGGTTATATGGCATTTTATTATTGCAGTGGCCTGACATCGATTACAATCCCCGAGTCGGTTACAAGTATTGGGGGCTGGGCTTTTCGTGGTTGCAGTAGACTGACTACAATAAACTTCAATGCGACAAACTGCACGACAATGGGAAGTCAAAGCAATCCAGTATTTTCTACAGCATTGGCAACTTTGAATATAGGTGAAAATGTAACAAATATACCTAATTATGCTTTTTATGGTTGCAGCCGTATAAATGCCGTATATTCCAATGCCACAAATCCACCCACAATATATTCCAATACATTTGAGGGTGTAAGTTCGAATGTCCCTGTCTATGTGCCGTGTGGTAGAGTTTCGGCATACAATAATGCTCAATATTGGAGCAATTTCACAAACATACAACAAAATCCAGATTGTGCAGGAGTTGAAGAAAACGAGATTGCCAATTTGCAGGTATTTCCGAATCCTGTTGGCAGTACACTCAACATCACATCATCGGAAACAATTTCCGAAATTGAGATTGTAAATATGCTGGGACAGGTTGTTTACAGCATGGAGGTAAACGCCGACAATGCTGTTTGCCATGTGGAAGGATTGACGAGCGGAATTTATGTTGTTCGCATCCGCACCCTGAGCGGAGCCGAAGGGGCGGAAATCCAACGCAAATTCATCAAGGAATAACCGCAATTTTTGTGGAACAATATTGTAGGGGCGGGTTTCAACCTGCCCCTACGCATATACGTTCCGTCCCTTCTGGCGGATTCCATCCGCCACCATCCTTTATGCCAACCATTTTTACAATTAACATCTTCCGTTTAAAAACTCTTTTCCCATTATATTAATATCTACGTTCACTTTCCTTATTTTTGCATAGATAAACTATACGCAAATGGTTCTGAATTACATTTGGATAGCGTTTTTCTTGATTGCCTTTATTGTGGCAATTGTGAAGGCTGTGTTTTTCGGCGATATGGAAGTGTTCCCCGCTATGGTCGGCAGCACTTTCGATATGGCAAAACTCGGTTTCGAACTATCGCTCGGACTAACAGGCGTGATGACTTTGTGGTTGGGAATCATGAAGATAGGAGAGAAAGGCGGTGCTGTAAACCTATTGTCGAAAGGTATCTCGCCACTATTTAACAAACTATTTCCCGACATTCCAAAGAATCATCCAGTTCACGGATCTATGGTAATGAACATTGCCGCCAATATGCTCGGCCTCGACAATGCTGCAACACCACTAGGACTCAAGGCGATGAAGGAACTTCAGGACCTTAATCCGGACAAGGACCGCGCATCGAATTCGATGATAATGTTTCTGGTACTAAACACATCGGGCCTTACTATAATTCCAATCAGCATAATGGTTTACCGCGCACAACTAGGTGCCGCTGACCCGTCCGACATTTTTCTGCCGATACTTATAAGTACTTTCGTCAGCACTTTGGTTGGAATTATTGCCGTATCGTTGTGGCAGAAAATAAATCTTTTCCAGAAGGAAATATTGCTTTATTTGGGTGGCCTTACGCTTTTGCTTTCGCTTGCAATCTGGGGATTTACCTTGTTGTCGGCAGAATCGCAGGGTACTGTTGCTTCGATGGTTTCAAATGTGATACTTTTCACGTTGATAGTCAGCTTTATAATCCTTGCGCTCAAGCATAAGGTTAATGTTTACGATGCATTCATTGAGGGAGCAAAAGACGGTTTCCAAACTGCCATAAAGATAATACCTTTCCTTATCGCTATACTCGTTGCAATAGGCGTGTTCCGTGCATCGGGTGCTATGGAGGCTATGATGATGGGAATCGCATGGTGCTTCGACAAGTGCGGACTGCCTACCGATTTTGTTGACGCTTTGCCCGTTGCCTTTATGAAACCATTGAGCGGTAGCGGTGCCCGCGGACTTATGGTCGATGCAATGAATGTTCATGGAGCCGATTCGTTTGTAGGCCGTTTGGCTTGTACTTTCCAGGGTGCTACCGATACAACTTTCTATATTTTAGCGGTTTACTTCGGATCGGTTGGTATCCGCCAGACGCGCTATGCCGTAGTCGCCGGACTTATTGCCGACCTTGCAGGAATTATAGCCGCAATTTTTGTCGCATATTTGTTTTTTGGATAAAATAATTGATAATTATGATACCATTTTCACCACCACGCATTGACGATAAGATTATTGCTGAAGTCGTTGACACTCTCAAATCGGGATGGATAACTACTGGTCCAAAGACTAAACTGTTCGAGAAAAAACTGACCGAATACACAGGCGGAAAATCAACGCTTTGTGTTAATTCTGCTACAGCAGGACTTGAAATAGCTCTCCGATGGTTTGGTGTAGGACAGGGCGACGAGGTGATTGTGCCTGCTTATACATATTGCGCTACCGCAAATGTGGTTGTACATTGCGGAGCAAAACCTGTTATGGTTGATGTAAATGCAGACGACTTTGACATTAATGTTGATAAAATACGCGCTGCAATAACAGACCGCACAAAGGTTATTATGCCTGTCGATATTGCTGGCTTTCCGTGCGACTACGATGAGATAATGTCGCTGGTAAACGAGGATGGAATACAACGCAAGTTTTCACCAACCAACGAAATCCAGAAACAACTTGGCAGGATTATGGTTCTTGCCGATTCGTCACACTCGATTGGTGCAAAATATAAAGGAAAACACACTGGTTCGTTGACCGATGTTACTGTATTTTCGTTCCACGCTGTCAAGAATCTGACAACTGCCGAGGGCGGTGCCGTGATATTCAATCTGCCTGAACCTTTTGATAATGACGAGATATATAAGTTCTTGTGTGTATTGTCGTTGCACGGACAAAACAAAGATGCTCTGGCAAAAACAAAAGGAAACTGGAAGTACGATGTCATTACAGCAGGCTTCAAGATGAACATGACCGACATAATGGCTTCGATGGGGCTTGTGGAACTTGCCCGTTACGATGACGATACACTTGTGAAGCGCAAAAAAATCTTCGATTTTTACACTTCTCAATTCAATGGCGACGATAGGTATGTGCTTCCTGTTTACGAAACTACCGACAAGCGCACCTCGTATCATGTTTATACGCTTCGTGTGAAAGGTGCTTCGGAGGAACAGCGCAACGAGATAATTCGTAGGGTAAATGGCAAGGAAGTGTCGGTGAATGTACATTTTCAGCCGTTGCCATTGCTGTCGTTCTACAACGGATTGGGCTACAAGATGTCCGATTATCCGCAGGCATACGATAATTACAAGTGCGAAATCAGCCTTCCTGTATATTACGACCTTACCGACGAACAGATGCAAACCGTTGTAAATGCGGTGAAGGAATCTGTTGCAGAAGTGATGGATTAGATATTTTGTTTATTTTTGCAAAAATTAATCGAATATTTTGGATCGTACTAAGAAATATTTTGTTTCCGATGCGCATTTCGGTGTCGATAGCCAGTTCACTTCCGAATATAGGGAGAACCTTTTTATTGAATGGCTCGATAGTATAAAAGATGATGCGTCGGAACTTTATCTGTTAGGCGATATTTTCGATTTCTGGTTTGAATATACCTACGTTGTTCCGCGTGGATTTGTGTCGGTACTGGCAAAATTACGCGAACTTTCGAATGCGGGCGTGAAAATCAAATATTTTACCGGCAATCATGACATGTGGGTGTTCGACTATTTGCCAAAGGAAATAGGTGCAGAATTGCACAAGGTTCCGGAGGAACGCGAAATAGGAGACAAGTTGTTCTATATAGCTCATGGTGATGGACTTGGCAAATACGATCGCAAGTATAATATGATGAAGTGGATGTTTCATAGCAAGTTCTTCCAATTTTTGTTTAAATGGATACATCCCGACTGGGGTTGCAGGTTGGCTCTTTGGTGTTCGCATCGTAGCCGCTTGAAACACGACTTGCCCGAAACTCCCGATTACGAAAAGGAATTCCTTGTGATGTATTCGCGCGAAGTACTTGAAAAAAAGCATGTTGACTATTTCGTTTTTGGGCATCGCCATATTCCGTACCAATATGGTTTGAACGACAAATCGTTGTTTACCAACATTGGTGACTGGCTATTCAATTTTTCATATGCAGTGTATGACGGCGAAAGTCTAAAATTGTTGAAATATCAATCGGAAAAATAACATGAATTTATTATCTTTGCGTACTGAAATTTTTTGAACAAATGCGACTTTATACAGAACAGTTGGTCAAGCAGTACGGAAAGCGAACTGTAGTAAAAGGTGTTGATGTTGAGGTAAATCAAGGAGAGATTGTCGGTTTGCTTGGTCCTAATGGTGCGGGCAAGACTACTACTTTTTATATGATTGTAGGTTTGATAAAACCGAATAGCGGTCGTATTTTTCTCGACGATAAAGAAATTACCAAACTTCCGATATATAAGCGCGCTCGTTTAGGAATTGGCTATCTGGCCCAGGAAGAGTCCGTTTTTCAGAAACTTTCGGTCGAAGACAACATTAAGTCTATACTTGAATTCAGACGAGATCTGAATCGTAGCGCTCGTAACGAAATTACAGAGCAGTTGTTAGAGGAATTCAGCTTAAAGCACATACGTAAGAGCAAGGGGTTCCAGTTGTCGGGAGGAGAGCGTAGGCGTACAGAGATAGCACGAGCATTGGCAATTGACCCAAAATTCATTCTGTTAGATGAGCCTTTTGCAGGCGTTGACCCTATAGCTGTCGATGATATTCAGACAATTGTTATGCATCTGAAAAGCAGGAATATAGGTGTGCTGATAACCGACCACAACGTTCACGAAACATTGGCTATTACCGATCGTGCATATCTGCTTTTCGAAGGAGGAATCCTAAAAAGTGGTACAGCAGAGGACCTTAGCAACGACCCGCAGGTTAGGAAGGTGTATTTGGGTGCAAACTTTGAGTTAAGGAGATAAATGGATAATGTATAATTGACAATGGATAATTTGATAATAGTGGTGTCGCGGCCTGCCACGTCGCTACAAAATCATCAAATTATCAAATCTTTGAACCTTGAACTTTAAGCCAGAACGGCGAAGCCCTCAACAAAGTTAAACTTAGAAACAAATTTGGTATATGTATAAGATTTTAAAGAAAGTTGACCTTACAAACGACACGATACTATTCGATGTTATGGCTCCAAGAATTGCAGAATCGGCATTGCCTGGTCAGTTTCTGATTGTAAAAATGGATGAAAAGGGAGAACGTATTCCTTTGACAGTCAGTGATAACGATGCAAAAGCTGGTACGGTAACAATAGTTTTCAAGATTATAGGCAGGTCAACCAAGCAGATGTCTGGATACAATGTAGGCGATAGTTTTCGCGATGTGGTTGGACCACTTGGTCGTCCGTCAGAACTTGTTCATATACCAAAGGATAAACTCACGGATTATAAGGTTGCGTTTATTGGCGGTGGTGTAGGCATAGCACCAATTTATCCACAGGTAAAGTGGATGCATGAGCAGGGCGTTGACTGCGATGTAATAATAGGAGCCAAAACAAAATCGATGCTCATATACGAGGACGAATTAAAGTCAATGTCAGGCAACCTGTATTGTGTCACCGAGGATGGAACCTCAGAACACAAAGGGCTTGTAACTGATGTGTTGAGGAAAATCGTTGAATCTGGCAAGAAATACGACGAGGTTGTTGCTATTGGACCTATGATAATGATGAAGTTCGTGGCAAAATTGTGTGCGGAACTTGGCATAAAGTGTACGGTAAGTCTCAATTCTCTTATGGTCGATGGTACTGGTATGTGCGGAGCCTGCCGTGTTTCGGTGGGCGGAAAGACCAAATTCACTTGTGTGGATGGACCGGAATTCGATGCTTCGAAAATTGATTTTGATGAAGCTATGAAGCGTCAGGCGATGTACAACAATGTGGAGGGGCACAAGCAACTCGAAGCAGAGGAAAAGGCCGAAGATCACAAGTGCCATATCGGAGGTATAATCGACGAACCACGTGATGCTAGCAAGCGCGTTCCTGTTCGCGAGCAGGATGCAAAGGTAAGGGCAACGAACTTCGACGAGGTATGCCTTGGTTATAATGCCGAAGAGGCTATGCAAGAGGCTCAACGTTGCCGCCAGTGCAAAAAGCCGATGTGCGTGTCGGGATGCCCAGTGTCAATCAAGATTCCAGATTTCATTGGAAAGGTTGCCGAAGGCAATTTTGCTGAGGCTGCAAGGATAATTAACGAGGATTCGGCTTTGCCGGCAGTTTGTGGTCGCGTATGTCCGCAGGAAACTCAGTGCGAAGGCAAGTGTATTCTCGGAATAAAAGGTGAACCTATTGCAATAGGTAAGTTGGAGCGCTTTGTTGGCGATTGGGCGCGTGAGAATAACTTCGATTTTGGCGTAAAAGTCGAAAAGAACGGTCACAAGGTTGCTGTAATCGGAAGCGGACCTTCGGGACTTACTTGTGCTAAGGAACTTCTAACCATGGGCTATGATGTTACTATTTTCGAGGCTCTGCACGAATATGGAGGTGTGTTGGTTTATGGAATTCCTTCATTCCGTCTGCCAAAGACCACTGTTGTTAAGCACGAAGTTGACAATCTGCTGAAACTTGGTGCAAAATTCGAGAAGAATGTCATAATTGGACGTTCGGTATCGATAGATGACCTTATGAACAAGGAGCATTTCGATGCTATTTTTGTGGGTTCTGGAGCTGGTTTGCCTAATTTTATGAATATTCCTGGAGAAAACCTTTGCGGTGTTGTGTCGGCAAACGAATTCCTTACTCGTAACAATTTGCTTTTCGCATACAAGGAAGGCTACGAAACTCCGAATTATGTCGGGAAGAAGGTTGTGGTTGTCGGAGGTGGAAATGTGGCTATGGATGCTGCTCGTACAGCCTTGCGTCTTGGCGCCGAGGTACATATAGTTTATCGTCGTTCCGAAGAAGAATTGCCAGCTAGGGCGGAAGAGGTGCATCATGCCAAGGAAGAAGGCATAATTTTCGATTTGCTTTGTAATCCCGTAGAAATTCTAGGTGATGAAAAATCGTGGGTGAAGGCTATAAAGTGCGTACGTATGCGACTTGGTGCGCCAGATGAGTCGGGTAGAAGACGTCCCGAAGTTATTCCTGGTTCCGAATTCATTGTTGATGCCGACATGGTGATAATGTCGATAGGAACATCACCAAATCCGTTGATTTCATCAACGACTCCTGGACTTGATGTCAACCGTTGGAATTGTATTATGGCCGACGACAATGGAGCAACCTCGCGCAAAGGCGTTTTCGCCGGAGGCGATGCTGTAAGCGGTGCAGCAACTGTTATTCTTGCTATGGGTGCAGGGAAAACGGCGGCAAAAGCTATTGACGAATACGTGAAAAATAGGTAAAACCAGCGCAATGTATTGCGCAGAATAAATATTGGCTATGAGATTTGTGGTTGTATTGTTGGTATTTGTTTTGTCGTTTGGATTTGTATATGCAGGTCCAAACTATCTGTTTTTCGATACCGAAACCACGGGTCTGCCGCACGATTACGAAGCCCCAGCAAGTGATACATTGAACTGGCCGCGTTTGGTTCAGTTGAGTTGGATACTTACCGACAACAAAGGCAACGTACTTTCTACTCACGATTATATTATTCATCCCGATAGCTTTGAAATTCCAGAGAAGGCAGCTTCTATCCATGGCATTTCTACCGAAAGAGCTTTGAATGAAGGGCATCCTTTGGATTCGGTTTTGGCGATTTTTGTTGCTTCGTTGGATTCTGCTGAATATATAGTTGGGCATAACATATCGTTTGATATTCATGTGGTTGATGCTGAATTCATACGACGTGGTATAGATGTGCAACTTTCGTCAATGAAAGCATATTGTACAATGCTTGCAAGCACCGACTTTTGTAAGTTGCCTGGCAATTATGGACATTACAAGTGGCCGAAACTGCAGGAGTTGCATAAGATTCTTTTTGGAACCGAATTTGAGGAAGCTCACAATTCTGCTGCCGATGTCGATGCTACGCGCAAATGCTTCTGGGAAATGCGACGCAGAAAAATCATTTAATAATTTGTAACAGCCGATTATTTTTCCTCCCATACTTAAATATAATTTGGCTAATTACTTTATTATTTCTAATTTTGCCAAATTAAAGAATTTGGTTTATGATGAATATTAGAGGTATTTTTATGTCGGCATTATTGATGCTGATGTCGTTAGTTTCATTTTCGCAATACGTTGTAACAGTTGGTAGTATAGAGAATTATAATCAGATGTTGCCGTGTGATCCGTATTATAATTATTCAGTGTCACAGCAAATATATACGGAGCAGGAAATGTCTGTAAGGTCTGGAAGTATAGTTTCAGTGTCGTTTTATTGTTTAGACTTAGATCCTACGCGTACAATAAGCATATATCTGCAACCGACAGATCTTTCTTCGTTTTCTGGTTCACAACCATGGGTGCCGGTAAGCTCGTCAAGCCTTGTGTTTAGCGGTGAGGTTTCGTTTGTAATGGACGGATGGACGACAATAACATTCTCTGAACCATATCAATATAATGGTGGAAGTGTTTTGTTGACTGTTTGTGACAACACAGGAACATACATTGAACAAATGTATGCTGCAACGTTCTCGACAGATAATCCTCAATCAATAGCTTATCATAGTGATGAGGTTAGCGTTTCTGTGGATGATATGTCCAATTTGGAAAGTCTAACAGCGTCCTATAAAAATTGTGTAAAATTCGCATACAATAATGCAGATCCATTGGTACGTAACTACCCTTGGAATGCTGATTTTGAAAGTGGAGAATTTAGTGACTATGGTATGACACAGGAAATTGTTAGCGGTAATGTTTCGTGGACTATTACAACAAGCTCCGATACTCATGCTGGTGACTATAATGCAGTTATAAGTAATCAATCTGCTACATCTAATGATACAACTATTTTGTATTCACCTTCTATGGTTCGTCCTGAAGGTACCGACAGAATCATGTTGACATTCGATTTTCTCAATAGTATTTGGGATGATGATTTTGACAGAATGCAAGTGTTCATAAGCGATGGGGAAAATGTCACAATGCTAGCAGAGTACAACGAAAATCATGAAGAATGGACTCATGAGTGTTTGGATATAAAAACAAATACTTTGCCTGAAGAATTCAAAATAGGTTTCGTTGGCATTCCTGCATACGGACATGGTTTTCAGATAGATAACATTTCTGTTGCTGTTCCAGTGGTAAAAAACTATCCATGGGCAGAGGACTTTGAAAGCGGAGCTTTTCACGAATGGATGACACAGGAAATTGTAAGCGGTGATACAGCGTGGTTAATAGTTCCCAGTACAGATCCACACGAAGGCAATTATAATGCGATAATTAGAAATAGTTCGAGGTTATTATTGGATTCTACCATATTATATCTTCCAGATTTTGTACGTCCGACAGATGCCAATAAAATAGTGTTGTCGTTCGATTATATTAATCAAGATTGGGATGACGATTTCGATAAAATGCAAGTGATTGTCAACAACAATGGCAATATTTCTGTTATAGCCGAGTACAACGAAGCCCATGAAGAGTGGACTCAAGAAAAATTATATATTGATGTTATGTCCTTGTCAGATAGGTTCAAAATAGGTTTTGTGGGTATCCCTGCTTATGGACACGGATTTCTTGTTGATAATATTGTTGTGAATAAGACATCACGAGATGTTATTGAGACCAACACTTATGTACAAGTTGGAACTGGTTCTGAGTTTAGTGCAAATTTGCCTGTATATCCATATTACAATTATCAATATTCCCAGCAAATTTATACAGCGATGGAAATGGGTAGAGCAAACACTATTTATTCATTGTCGTTCTATTGTAAATCATCTTCTGAATTTTCAAGGGATGTAAAAATTTATATGGGACATACTGATAAGGAAGATTTCGAAATGTCGGAAGAATGGTTGCCTTCATCGCAGCTTACTTTGGTTTATGATGGAACTTTTGATGTGCCCTCACGAAATGATTGGATATTCATTCCATTAGACAATCCTTTTGAATACAATGGCGTAGATAATTTAGCATTGGTTGTTGTTGATATTAGTGGTCATTATATTTCCACAGGCACTACTTTTGCATGTTCAAACACAGACAACGCAACGACATATAGGGTATATAGCGATAATGATGAATATAGTATAGATAATGTTAATAGTTATAGTGGTGGTTTAGGGTATGCAAGAAATAATGTTCGTTTTGGTATTACTATCGCAGAAAAACATCTTATAGAAGTATCGTCGAGTGACACTTTGAAAGGAACTGCTTGCTGTTCAGGCGAATATTATGATGGACAAAACTTTACTATAACAGCAACTCCAAATTTTGGTTTTAAGTTCGATAAATGGAACGATGGGGAGACTGATAATCCGAGATCTGTTACAGTTGATGGTGATGCTCAATATGTTGCAAATTTCATCCAGATTGATACTGATACTCTTAGGTATGATAACGACGTAATGCATACTCCTATTGGTAATCATGGAAATAGTGTAGAGTGGGGCATTAGAATTCCTGAATATAATCTCGACTACCGTCCAAAGCTTGAAGATGTGTTGTTTTATGTGGACGGACAATACGCATACGGAAAATATACATTGAATGTTTATCAGGGATTTGATACAATTCCATCGCAGCCAATATATACAGATTCGGTAACCGTGGCAGAACTTACAGAAGGATGGATAAGCTTTGAGATTAGACCAGTTGCAGTTGATTCTACTCAGCCTTTATGGATAATTCTAAGCACCGAAGATGTGGCATATCCGGCAATTGCATCGACTTGTCTCGATAGCGGCACCGATGGTAGATGGTGGAATGCAACGGGTAGTTGGGGACATCAGTCATATGGCGCATGGATGATTAAGGCTGTTATGCCTTATCATGCTCCAAATGATGTTGAAGAATTCTTTGTAAACGATGAAATAAGTGTATATCCAAATCCTGCTAGTTCGCAGATTTACCTGCAGGGAGTTTCGGAAGGCGAAATAATAGAGATATACAACATGACCGGTAGGTTGGTCGGTATGTTTACATACAATGGCGATGCTATTGATATTGCAAGCTACAGTGCTGGTCTGTACGTTATTCGCTGCAATGGAATAACCACCAAGTTTATCAAGGAATAAACAATTGTTAAGTTATAAAGCAAAAAAAATCACGGTACATTGTGCCGTGATTTTTTTTTATTCAAATCTTCGAATTTTCGAATCATCAAATCTTCGAATTATTTGATCGCATCTTCGATGCTGATTCGTTCGCCTGTTACGACATCAACGAGTACATATTTCATATTTCCCATGCCGAGCTGGTGAGCATACTGTACTTGTCCGTATCCGCTAATTCCGTTAACATCCTTGAAAGCATCTTCGCTTCCGTATTTTGCTGCTGTAAGCTGGTGGCAAGCCATTTCAATAGCTACAATGTCGGTTGATGCAACAGCTCCGACTTTCTCCATAAATGGGGCGGGAGCCTTTGATGAGCAGTCGCACGACTTTGAAATATTGTCCATTACGTTGATGTAAACCATCGGTTTTGCTTCGCTAAGTATTTTGGCGTATTCAACAAGACGTTCGAGAAATATGTTTTCTTCGATTTCTCTCCAGTCGGGCTTGAAAATCTTGAGTGGGCATTCGGCAATGCACTTTGCGCAACCTATGCACTTTGTTGTGTCAATTACAGGACCGTTTTCAGTAATTGTTATTGCTTGTGCAGGGCACTGGCTAACACAGCGCTGGCAGTTAACACAAGCTTCTGGGTCAGCGGTTGTTGGGAAGTTGGTGGCATGCATTGCCATTTTCCCGCCCGGAGATGCCAGACCCATCGACACGTTTTTAATTGCGCCGCCGAATCCGGCAGAACCATGTCCCTTGAAGTGCGAGTAGATGATGTAGTTGTCGTAGTCGTTGAAGTGACTGCCAGTTTTGATTTTTGTGTAGTGCTTCAATCCTTTGGCAGGGATTTCTGTTTCACCATCGGCATCGAGTATATCGATGGGAGCAAAGGTGAATCCGTGTTCTTTTGCCAATGCAATGTGAGAGTCGGTATAACGACGCTTGCCGACGTATAGCACGTTGGTTTCCACAAATGTCGGTTTAACTTTCTCGACAAGAGGTTTGAGTAATTCTGGATTAAGGAAATTCTGGTTGCCTTCTTCTCCGAAATGTACTTTAAGACCGATTTTGCCTTCCTGCTTAACATCAAGAGCTTCGTAGAGTTTCAGGATGTTTTCGGGAGTAATGTCTTTGCAGAAATAAACGATTGACTCGTCGGCTGCAGTTTCAATTTTGGGTTTCTGCTCCTTGCATGAGAATAATGCCAAGCAAATAGATGCTAGAGCTAAAATTTTGATTTTCATATGATTATTTTTTTTTATTAATTAATAGGTTCTGTTTCAGGTTCAAGGAATTCTTTTATAGTACTTTCTTCCAATCCCCACAGATCGAATGATTTTACAATACTGTCGTTCTGCATAAGTATGAAAGTAGGAAATTCGCCATCAACAATGTCGAGTGATACTATAGGATTTATTTCGCGATATTCGAATCCATAGCCTTCGGTTGCTTGTATAAATTCGTAAGTGCTTAGTGGAGGATAGTTGCCAAAAATTAGGACTTTACATTTGTTTCTGTCTAGTTTGTTTTCGCGGAAGAACATAGCCATTCGTTTTGCCCCTTCACGACAATATTTGCATCCTGCGTGAGCAAACATCAATACATTTTTACCTACGAGTTCCATTGGTTTGGCCTCGGCAACATATGTTGTAGAATCATATTCATAGTTCGGACGTATGATCGGGTAGCACTGGTAAAAAGTGCTGTCTGACAGAGCCTTTTCAAATATTGGTGTGTTTATGTTTCTATCAGTAGAGTATAGTTTTTTGTATAGAATCTCGGGCGGAGCGACGATAAAAGGAACTGCTGCTACTATTAGTATTACTAATGGTTTGATTAATGCTCCAAACCTAAAGTTCCAGTTTTCTAGATTCCTTATAACAAGTAGCAGTGACATTATGATAAAATTCTTTATCATCGACTGTAATGGATTCAGTTCCACGAAGTCGCCCATGCAATGGCAATTTGCATCACCTCGCAGTTGGGCGAAAATAAGGAATATGGTGAACCCTAATAAAGAAAGTTGCATAAGCCACCAAGTGAGTCTGTACCACCATCTAAAGGCAAGGCACAAACCTGTGCATATTTCGAATGCAATGAGGCAACGTGCAAATAATGTACATAGTGTGTAATTAAAAATGCCGTAACTATAAATGTATAGTTCAAACTCTTTGATTGTGAATATTTTGAGAATTGCTGAAGCAATAAAGAATAGGCCTATTGCAATTCTAATTATAGCGAAAATTATTTGTTTTGCCTTCATTTGTAAAATTTGAGTGCAAAAATAATTCATTTTGTATAATTCCGCAAAAAACTTGTTAACTTTGCAATCGTTTGAGTTTTTATGTGCAGAATGTGTCTTAGGTGACTGTGCTTGTGAATGGCAGAGTGTGTATAGACGGTCGCATCAAAAACAAAACAGAATAATGAATTTGTTGACTGTTATATTATTAGCATTTGCATTTCTTTCTGTATTTTCGTTTATGATATGCAGGATGAAAGTGTTTCGCAGACTAGGATTGGCACCCAAATGGCTTCTAGTGCTGTTTGTAACCAAGATCGTGGCTGCTTACGCAATAGTCGGGGTATATCAGTTTGCATACGATGATCATCAGAAATCCGATGTTTTCAAATATTATTATGGTGGTTTGGCTTTATATTCCGCCATGGAGGAAAGTCCCGCTGACTATTTCAAGATGGTATCGGGCATTCGTGCTGATGAGCCACAGCTAGAATATTATTATGATAAAGCCGACCATTGGTATAAGGCATGGAATTATGGACTATTGAATGATAATCGCACTGTAATTCGCTACAATGCGCTTCTTGACCTTTTTACGCAGGGAAATATATGGTTAAACTTGATAATCAGTGCATTCATAGCTTTTTGTGGCGCATATTTTCTTGCATTGGCAATGCTGGAGTTCTGTAATGGAAAGCGTTGGATAGCTGTTGTGTCGGCTTTCCTTGTGCCCAGTGTGCTATTTTGGTCATCGGGAATGATGAAGGAGTGCCTGGTAATGTTTTCGCTTGGTATTCTGATGTTTTCGTGGGTTTCCATGTGCCGAAAATTCAATGTGCTTAAGTTGTTGATTGTGATAGCTTCCGCTTGGCTTCTTTTCCTTGCAAAATTTTATGTCCTATTGGCTTTGCTTCCGGGAATGGTTATGTTTGTCCTTCCATCGAAGTTCGGAGCAAAAAAACTGCTTGTTTCGTCTGCAGCTGTATTTGCTGTGATTATTACCTTATTCTTTTTTAGTGGAAGTATTTTCGGCTACGATTTGGTTGATACGATAGTGAACAAACAGCACGATTTTATTAATATGGTTAATACTGAAGCAAATTATTCGGGTAGTAATATTGAAATTCAGGAACTTGAGCCTACTTTTGTGAGTTTTGTGTCGTGTTTGGTGCCGGCATACGTAAATTCATTGTTCCGACCGTTTGTAACAGAGGCTAACTCCTTGGTAAAACTAGTTTGCTGTGTCGAAAATATTATTTTTCTGTTGCTGTTTTTATATATGAGTGTCAGGTTTAAACCAATTGACGAGAGGCAATTTAGGTTTGTTTTATTCAGTCTTTACTTTATGTTAATTCTATATGCGCTTATTGGTATGACAACCCCTAATATTGGAGCATTGGTAAGGTACAAGATTCCTGTCATGCCTTTCCTTCTTTGTTCTATGCTAATATGTACTAACTTTGAACGGTTGAAAAAACGGTTGCGAATCGGCGAACGAAAGCGGTCCGATTTGATAAATTCGCAATTAAACAAATAAAATATTTTGATATGAGAAAGTTGTTGATTATTACGTTGTTGGCTATGGGTTCGACTATGTTTGCCCAGAATACCAAGAATCTTTCAGAGGATGTTGTAAACAATATCCGTGAAAACTACAAACAGAAAGCAGAAGCTGATAAAGGTATTCGTAATGCATTGTCGAACAATGATATACGCAGCTTGGCTGTGAATCGCGATGTGGTTGGCAAGGCCGACCATCAGTTTAAGTACAAGGCCGATGTAAAGGGTATATGCGACCAGAAAAGTTCTGGACGTTGTTGGATGTTTACAGGACTAAGTTCGCTTCGTCCGCAGATTATAAAAGACAAGGACCTTGGTGGTTTTGAATTTTCGCAGAATTATCTGTATTTTTGGGATATGTTCGAGAAGTCGAATCTCTTCCTCGAAATAATTCTTCAGAATGCTGATAAACCGCTGGATGATAGGACAAACGAATGGGCTTTGCATAATCCGATAGGAGATGGCGGTGTATGGAATTCATTTGCTAACTTGGTAGAAAAATACGGTCTTGTTCCAAATACGGTAATGCCAGAGACTTATCATTCTAACAATACTTCGTGGCTCAACCAGCTTTTGTCGCGCAAGTTGCGCGAGGACGCGATGCTGCTCCGCGATGCAAAGGCACAGAAGATGGCTCCGAAGAAAATCGATGAGATGAAGTTTAATATGCTTTGCGAAGTATATCGCTATTTGGTTCTGTTCCTTGGTGAACCGCCAACTGAGTTCAAGTATCGCTTTGAGAAGGAGGATACATACAAGGACTATACTCCGATGTCGTTTTTTAAGGAATTTTTTCCGAACTACAAGACTTTCGACTATGTTATGCTGATGAACGATCCATCGCGCGAATACAATAAGGTTTACGAAATTGAATTCGACCGCAATGTGCTCGAAGGCAAAAACTGGCTGTATGTCAATCTCCCAGCCGATGAACTAAAGAAGGCTGCCTTGGCAAGCCTAAAGGACAAGGAACCATTGTATTCTTCATGCGATGTTGCGAAGTTTCTCAGCAAGAACGATGGTACTTTGGATGTCAACAACTTTGATTTTGAGTCATTGCTCGGAATGAAATTCGGCATGGATAAGGCTACGAGAATCAAGACTTTCGACAGCGGTTCATCGCATGCTATGTTGCTTGTTGCTGTAGATGTTGATGACAAGGATGTACCAACAAAATGGCAGTTCGAGAACTCGTGGGGGGCATCATACGGACACAATGGCTACTTGACTTTCACAGACGAGTGGTTCGACGAGTATATGTTCCGTATTGTCGTGAACAAGAAGTACTTGAGCGGAGACGTCCAGAAAATGCTCGACCAGAAGCCGATAGTTCTTCCGCCGTGGGATCCGATGTTCGCACCAGAGAATTAACAATAGATAATGGGCTAAAAGGCAGAAAGTCTAGCTGAAGAACTGTCTAGCAGTTTGCAAGACCGTTAGACTGTGAGACTGCGGGACTGTTAGCCCAAAACAACTTGAAACCCAGAAACGCCGTAGGCATTGAACGACGAAGTCCTCAACGAAGTTAAACTTAGAAACTACATATGTGCGGAATAGCAGGAATATATTCTTTCAAGGACATTGAACTGGAGCCTAGGATAAAGAGGGCGGTAGCATCGCTCGAAAGTCGTGGTCCCGACAGCAATGGTTTTTTTGTGAAGGACAATGTAGCACTCGGCCATACACGTCTTTCCGTTATAGACACTTCCGACGCTGGCAGTCAGCCATTTATGGATGCATCCGGAAACTATGTTTTGGTGTTTAATGGTGAGTTCTACAACCACAACGATTTCCGTGAAGAACTTATTTCTGATGGTATAAGTTTTAATTCAAAGTCTGATACTGAAGTTCTTTTGTATCTGCTGATTAAATATGGCAGTGCTGCCATTGAAAAGATTAACGGCTGTTTTGCTTTTGCTTTCTACGACATCCACAAAAAGGAATGTCTTGTGGTGCGCGATCGTATGGGAATAAAACCCGTTGTGCTGTATAGCGATGATGAGAAAATAATGTTCGCTTCGGAAATTAAGGCTCTCATTGCAATGGGGATGCCGAAGGAGATTGACAACGAGGCTCTGAAAACATATTTCCATCTCAACTACATTCCTACAAATCAGGGCATTTTCAAGAATACGCAAAAATTGCGTCCTGGTTCGTTCCTGCGCATTACGCCAGATGGGGTTGAGGAACATTCCTACTACAACATTCCAAACCGACGCACAAGTCCAATTGACGATGACTACGAAACCGCAAAGAAAAGACTTCGTGATCTGCTGTCGGCTTCGGTGCAACGCCGTCTGATTGCCGATGTGCCTTTGGGTTGTTTCCTTAGCGGAGGCATTGATTCATCGGTAATTACAGGACTTGCTTCGCAATTTACATCGAAGTTGAATACTTTCTCTGTCGGTTTTTCCGACAACAAGTATTTTGACGAGACCGATTGTGCCGAAATCATAGCAAAACGCTTCGGTACAAATCATACCGCATACAAGATTAGCAGTCAGGATTTGCTCGCCAATATTTCGCATACGCTTGATTATATAGACGAACCGTTTGCCGATTCGTCGGCTCTTGCGGTTGACATACTTAGCAAGTTGACGCGTACCAAGGTTACAGTTGCCCTTAGTGGAGACGGTGCTGACGAGTTGTTTTCGGGCTACAACAAACATTCGGCGCATCTGCGTGTTATGAATGCTGGATTGAAGGAAAAGACTGTGGCTGCATTTGCACCTGTGTGGAAGATTATGCCTAAGTCGCGCAACTCTAAGATAGCAAACACCTTCCGTCAGCTTGACAGGTTCGCTTCTGGTTACAAACTTTCCGACTCGGAACGTTACTGGCGATGGGCAAGCATTGGTGACGATGCCTATACCGACCGGCTTTTGAAATGTAAAGCAGACAAAACGACTTTTGATGAACGTAAGTCGCAATGCATTGGCAAGGATTTTTCCGATATGAACGATGTGCTTTATTCTGATATGCACCTTGTGCTTCAGGGAGATATGCTCACAAAGGTCGATATGATGTCGATGGCTAACAGTCTTGAGGTGCGTGTTCCTTTCCTCGACCATACGGTTGTGGATTATGTGTCGTGTCTGCCGTCGTCGTACAAGATTGATTCTCAGTCGCGTAAGAAGATTCTGCGTGAGACTTTTGCCGACTTTTTCCCATCGGAACTGCTCAATCGCCGTAAACACGGATTTGAAGTGCCTCTCTTGAAGTGGTTCAATAATGAACTTTACGACTTGATAGAGAACGACTTGCTTTCGGAAAAGTTCGTCGAAGGGCAGGGGCTGTTCAATTACAATGAAGTGGCAGACCTAAAAAACAGGCTTCGTGGCAATAATGTAGGTGATGCTGCTGCAAAGGTCTGGGCATTAATTGTTTTCCAGTGGTGGTGGAAAAAAACTTTTGCTTGTGAGGCAACCTTATGACCATTTTACGTTATTAGTAAGAACATTTTAAATTTTATTTTTATGAAAAAAGTATTCTTACTAGTTATCGCCATGCTTGCAACAATGTGGGCATCGGCTGAAATTGTGCAAGGCACAGTACGTTCTAATGGTTTGGATTTTAATAACGATGGCACATGTGAATTTTCGTGGACATACGATAATACATATTTGACATACGACGCTGAAAGCCAATGTAATATCTGGGGTGACGAAGAGGCTTGGGATGCACCAAAACCATTGGCAGAAGGTACAAGTATCGGTTCTTCGGCAAATTGGAGCGGATATGGAGATTGTTCTATAGTTGGTTTTGGTGAAACGCCAGCCATTCCTGTTGGTCAGAATGTATATATTGGTTTTAGAATTGAATATACTGACGGCTTGCATTACGGCTGGGCACGCGTAAGTGTGACTGGTAGCGACTACCAGTACACAGCAAACTGGCAGGCAATATATTATGAAACAACGCCAAATACACCAATCAATGCAGGTTCGACTGGTGGTGTAACACCTCCGACACAGTATACCATTGCAGTTTCTGCAAACCCATCAAATGCTGGTAATGTTACCGGTGGAGGAACTTATACACAAGGAGCTTCTGTAACCGTTTCCGCTTCAGCCAATTCTGGTTATACTTTCATCAACTGGACAGAAAACGGAAGCGTTGTTTCAACAAATGCAAGCTACACTTTCAGTGCAACTGCAAACCGCACATTGGTAGCCAACTTTCAGCAAAATTCAACACCTTCGGACACTTACACTGTAATTACATACTCGAACCCATCAAGTGGCGGTTATACGATGGGAGAATGGGATGGCGATAACAACACATATATTCAGTTCCCAGCAGGTTCTACAGTAACACTGGAGGCCGTTCCATATACTGGATATACATTCGTAAGCTGGACTGAAAACGGTAGTGTTGTATCGACAAATGCCGTATATACATTCACAATCAATTCGAACAGAGTACTCTATGCTAACTTTTCGAATAGCACTTTTGTTATCGAGGAAAATGTTGAGAACGACTTGACGATTTATTCTGAAAATCTTCTTCTGACAGTTCGTTGTGAAGATGGCGCTAATATTGCTATCTACGACCTCAACGGTAGAATGATTGCATCGGAAACTCTCAATGGTGGCGAAAGCATGTTTGCAATGCCGTCGGCAGGTATGTATATCGTTCGCGTTGGTGCACAGGTAAGGAAAATAATTGTAACAGAATAATAGTAAAATAAAAGTATAAACTACAATAGTGTTATAGCATTAAAAGAAATAGATGGGATTATAAAAAGTTGATTTTTAGCTAAATTTTGATATTATGAAGTATTTTTTGAAATGTTGGAAGCATTATGCTGATTTTAAGGGTAGAGCTAGTCAAAAGGAATACTGGGTGTTTTCTAGTATTTGTATCGCTATTGGTATTGTATTGACAATTGTATATGTAATAGGTTTAATTGTGAAACGTGTTGACTATGGTTATTTCGACATTATTTCTGGTAGCTCTGATTATTTAGCCTTCTTATTTCACGGAGAAGGTTGGGTGTCGGTTGTAGCGTATGTGCTGATAGCATTTTTTGTCGTCTCTCTTTTGCCGTGGTATGCTCTTATTGTACGCCGATTGCATGATGTTGGCTTGAGAGGTTGCTGGGCATTGTTTTTCTTATTGTTTATTGTGTCTCCGATTGTTGATATTATACAAGTAGATTCGTTTGCAGTAAGAGTGACATTTCTAGTCGTCGAAACTATTATTGACTGGTTTATCGTTGCTTTATGGGTCGTATTCGGATGTTTCAAAGGTCAAGAAGGAGAGAACCAATATGGTCCAGATCCCAGAACTGAGAAATAACGAAAAAGGCTACCAATCGGTAGCCTTTTTGTTTGGTAATATTCAGAGGTTATAGTCCGAATTCCTTTTTTACCTTGTCAACGTAGTCGAGTTTTTCCCAGGTGAAAAGTTCGACTTCCTTTTCGATTTTCTTGCCGTCGGCAATGAAGGTTTTCTTTACAACCTTAGGCTCGCGACCGAAATGTCCGTATGCTGCTGTCTCGGCATAAATCGGATTCAACAGTTTCAGACGCTTCTGTATAGCAGCTGGAGTGAGTGGGAAAAGTTTCTTTACCTTTTCGGCAATCTCGGCATCGCTCATCTTAACCTTTGCGGTTCCGTAAGTGTTGACATAAATTCCAACCGGCTCGGCAACGCCTATTGCGTATGCAACTTGGATAAGTATTTCGTCGGCTACGCCTGCTGCGACAAGGTTTTTTGCAATGTGACGGGCCGCGTATGCAGCCGAACGGTCAACCTTCGACGGGTCTTTTCCGCTGAATGCACCTCCGCCGTGAGCTCCCTTGCCGCCGTAGGTGTCGACGATAATCTTACGACCAGTAAGACCGCTGTCGCCGTGAGGGCCGCCGATAACGAACTTTCCTGTCGGGTTGACGAAAAGTTTGAAATCTTTCTTGAAAAGCTTCTGAGTGCGAGTCGGTAATTCGGCAATAACTCGTGGAATTAAAATCTTGCGAACGTCCTTTTCAATCTTATCGAGCATCTTCTTTTCGTTTTTGTCAAAATCGTCATGTTGTGTAGAGATTACTATGGTGTCGATTCTTACAGGATTGTGCTTTTCGTCGTATTCGATTGTAATCTGCGATTTTGCATCTGGACGGAGATAAGTCATTTCTTTTCCTTCGCGACGGATTTCTGACAATTTCTTCAGCATTCTGTGAGCCAAGTCGAGTGGGAGCGGCATATAAGTGTCGGTGTCCTTGCAAGCATAGCCGAACATCATACCTTGGTCGCCTGCGCCTTGTTCTGTGTGCAGACCTTTGCCTTTCTCTACGCCTTGGTTGATGTCGGGCGACTGTTCGTGAATTGCCGACATTACTCCACACGAATTGCCATCGAAGCGATATTCGCCTTTGGTATAGCCAATTCCATTTACTACTTTACGTACAACACTTTGAACATCAACGTATGCCGATGATTTTACTTCGCCAGCGACAACAACCAAACCTGTGGTTACAAGTGTTTCGCATGCTACCTTGGATTTCGGGTCCTGTGCGAGAAATTCGTCAAGTATAGAGTCCGAAATCTGGTCGGCTACTTTGTCGGGATGTCCTTCCGACACTGATTCTGATGTAAAATAATAGTTCATCTGTCAATAAGTTTTTAAACATTAATAACAGGAACGATTGGGATGTAACTGGGAATTTGTGTTTTTAGCATTTTTTTCCGTGGTTGCAAGCATCCAAATCTTTCCACAAAATTTCACTAGCAAAAGTATTGCTTTTTTTGTCAGTGGCAAAATCTTTATCAATATGATTTGTTAAAGATATTAACCCAATCTTGTTAATGGGTTAGTTTGCGTCAGTATGTTGATTGTCAATTGATTCTTGTTCAATGAAGTTGTGTTTTTCACGTTTGCCAAACACATATTTCCATGTGCAAACATCGGGTACTGGGTCGTATCCACTGCCTCCCCAAGGATTGCAACTTAGGATTCTTCGTGTTGTAAGGAAGAAGCCTTTTATCGGTCCGTGCTTGCGGAAAGACTGCAGTCCGTATTCGGAACAGGTGGGAGTGTAGCGACATGAGTTGGGCAGAAAAGGGGAAATTACCTTCCTATATATTTGTATTAGGAGAATAAAAGGAAATGAGAATATTTTTCTGATAACTTTCATTTATGCACGGTTGGCCTTGTTGCGCTTTCCTGCAAGCGCGTTTTTCAGTGGGTCGAAGTAGAGACGTGAGTTGGCGCATAGATTTGAGTTGGCTTCGCACAGACGCTTTGCATCTTCAGAATGATTGTCGAACCACATTGTTATAGATGCTGATGAGACCTGCAAGGCGTTCGCTATATTCATGGCAGTTGGCTTCAAACCATTTTCAATTGTGCTGTTGAATGCCGATTCAAGTTTTTCGAGATATGATACAATTTTTGCATGACGTTTGTCGTAAACATTTCCGCTTTCTGAATCTGCTAGTTGCTGAACTTCCTTTTCTGTCTTGTTGATAATTCTTATGTCGGTGTCGTCTATTGTAATCTGCGATATGTCATATATTTCGGTTTTCAGTCTAGCAGCTTTTTCGAGAGCGTCAAGCAGAGGTCTGATATCGTTGCCACTGTAGTTTTCGACCAAAACTTCTGCATCTTTCGACAATGTAAAATTCCTGCCGTATGCCTTGTTTAGTTTCAATAATTTATCGGATACTACTTTGCGTGTTTTGTTTATGGGGATTTCCATGTTCTTCTTAAGTGTGGAAATCGTTTTCTCGTGATGTATGACAAGTTCTTTGTACTCATCAATTTCCGACTTTATCGAGTTTAGTGTGTCAATATACGACAAACATGACATTCGGCAGATTGATGCAATGATTTCCTTATCGCGCACCGAAATCTGTGATTTAGGATCACTGTTGAACGAAATCATGGCTGAGCCTGACAGCGATTCTAGGGTGGGGCGTATAGTCGTATAGTATAGGTCGTCGTTATTGTCGATTTGTGACGAAATTCTAATACACAGAGTCAGACTTTGGTCGTCGAAGAGCATGCTTTCCTTATTGTCGGTGGTTTCCCACGAGGTGCGTTTTGCTGCAGGCTTGCGTTTTTTTAGAATTTCATCGGATACAACTGGAATGTCGGTGATAGTCATGTCATTGTTCATGACCGATTTCACAACTCCAGCATCGGTTCTGTGGATACTGGAAATAGAACAGACTGACAGCATTTTGGCCAAATGCACCATAATCTTTTTGCTGTAGTCTATATGCTTCATCCCAATTTTAAGTATAAGAAAAT
This sequence comes from Bacteroidales bacterium UBA1184, assembly GCA_002310235.1. Taxonomy (GTDB): domain Bacteria; phylum Bacteroidota; class Bacteroidia; order Bacteroidales; family ML635J-15; genus Bact-19. Next base: position 62,118 of record DBYO01000048.1, on the reverse strand, counting down.
TTGATTTTGCAAATTTAAGAAATTTAAATTTAATTAAGCAATATTTGTTTAATTAATTTTAATGAAAAACATGCTTAATATTAATTAAGTTTTGCTTAAAATGTTATTATACAATGTGTTGGGATTGTATTTTTGCCTCGCAAAAACAAAAAAAATATGTAGTGATTTTAAGTTAATGTGTAAAATTAAATAAAAAAGTCTTATGAATAAAAATGTTTATGCTTTGGTTTCAAAAAATGAAGTGGTAGTTTGTGCCGAATCAATGTCAGTCAAAAAGGTAAGTTTCGATTATACCTATTATAGTGATTTCGAAGAATATGTGGCCGCAATTATATATGGTAGTATCGAATCGATAGACAGAAATTCTGTTTCTCTGAATCTTGTGCTGTGTAATTCATATTATCATCTTGGCAACCAGTATTTGTCGAAGGTAAAGACCAAGGTTGGTGAACATTATAAATTTCGCAACTATTCAATGCCAGTATCGTCGGATTTTGATAGTGACAATACTTTGTATTTTGAGCAGCACACCGATTTCGAATACGAGGGAAAGGTGTGCGACAGGTTCGAGGATATTCCTTTGTTGCAAAGGTACATCAAGCGCAAGTCGTATATGTCGTGGGATTTGAAGAGGGTTGATGCTTTGATTTCAAAGATGTCAAAATGTGGTTTGAAAGTGGATTCTATTGTCCCCGACATTTATTTCTCGAATACGGCTTCAAGCAATTATTCTGACAGGAATGCTGTGATTACGTTTAACGAAAGCCATTCTGAAATCACAATCTTCGAGGGTGGTAGAGTTAGGAATATTATGAAATACAATTTTGGTGTAGGCAACCTTGTATCGCATATTAGCAATATATTCGGAGTTTCGTATCGGAATGCAAGTGTGCTGGTAGCTATGTACGGCTTTGTATCGGTTCCATGTAGGTATGTGCATTACGAGATCTCAATTCCGATTTACAACGAAGTTACCAAAGTGGTAAAGATTACCGATATTTCTTACGAGATACAAAGCATATTAAAAAAACAGTTTGTGCAGTTGTGTTCTGAACTGAAAAAGTATGATGTGGAGAACATTGTAATGTCGGGAATGCCAGTTGTGGATGCAAATGTGCTAATGCAGATGATTTCGGAATGCGAATGCGGTTATGTAGGTGATTTTTCGTTTGAAATGATGAGAGATGCATTTGGGGCGCTTCAGTCAAATTCGTATTCAAGAACAATTGAGTCGGAATGTGTTGATGGTATGCAACCTGTTGACAAATCCAACAGTGTGCCACGTGTTGAGAATAATGCAAATAAGTTCAGGGATATAAAGTCTCGCTTCAATTGTCTTTTTGAAAAGATAAAAGAATCAAAGGTTAGGATAGAAGCGATGATGACTGAAGCGGAATAAAAAGGGGGAGAGCCCCCTTTTTTTATTTTATTTCCAGGATGAATCCGCTACCGTGTATATTGTTGATCTGAACACTGTCGTCGTCCTTGAAATATTTTCTCAGTTTGGTGATGTAAACGTCCATGCTTCTAGCGTTGAAGTAGTTGTCGTCACCCCAGATTTTCTTAAGTGCTTCGTTGCGGTCGAGAACGTTATTCTTGTTGATGTACAGGGCTTTCAGCAGGTCGGCTTCGCGTGGTGTGAGCCTAAACGTTTCGTCAGCACTTGTCAAAGAGCGAACTTTTGTGTTGAATTTATACTTTCCGATAGTTACCACATCACCGATTCCCGGCTTAATGTCGAAGTTGCGACGGAGAATGGCTCTTATCTTCATAAGCAGTACGTCCGACTCGAATGGTTTTGTCAAGTAGTCGTCGGCACCGATTCTGAAACCTTCCATGATGTCCTCTTTCAACGAACGAGCGGTAAGGAATATTACAGGGCAACTTGGACTTATCCTCTTTATTTCCTTTGCAATTGTAAAACCGTCAACATTCGGAAGCATTACGTCAAGTATGCATAAGTTGTATTCCATCGACAGAAATGCGTTTACAGCATCCTTTCCGTCGGTTATAAGGGTTACGTAGAAATCGTTCATTTCAAGATACGACTTTAACACGAAACCGAAGTTCATGTCGTCTTCTACCAATAATAATTTTTCCTTAGTCATAGTTTATATCTTTTAATGTTAATGGTAAGCTTACTGTAAATGTACTTCCCTTGCCAACAGTACTGTTGACCGATATGAATCCGTGGTGGGCGAGTACTATTTCTTTTGCATAATTTAGACCCAGACCGAAACCTTTCACGTTGTGGGTATTTCCTGTCGAAGCTCTGTAGAATCTGTCGAATACTTTCGACTGGGCATCCTTTGTCATTCCAATACCATTGTCCTTAACCGAGAAGAAGAATCTGTCCCCTTTGGTGTAGGTGTTTACGTGTATTATGGGTTCGTTCTCTGAGTATTTTATTGCATTGTCTATCAGGTTTATAAGTACTGTTGTCATAAGCACAGTGTCCATTTGTATGTGAACTTCTCCATCGCAGGTGTCGATAGTTAGATTGCCGCCTTTTTGCGATACTTGGAGCGACATTGTGCTTGCTACATCACGCACGAATGCGTTTGCATCTTCGTCGGTAAGGTTTAGTTTAAGTCCGTTTTTGTCGAGGGTGGCAATCTGCAACACTTGTTCTACATGTTGTGTCATTCTCGATGTCTCCTGCAGGATTATTTCCGCCATGCCAGATATTGTCTCTTTGTTTTCCATCGCTTGTGGACTTTTTATTGCGGTTGCAGCGAGCTTTATTGTGGCAATTGGTGTCTTGAATTCGTGCGTCATATTGTTTACAAAGTCGGTCTTGATGGCGTTTAACTTTTTTTGTTTCAGGATTGTGAATATTGCAATACTGAAAGTGGCGATAAACAATATTGATATTAGCAACGAGACGATAACTTGTGAATATATTGAGGCGAAAATCGCATTTTTTTTGGTCGGAAAGTCAACAACAAACATATTTGGGTTTTCCATTATGTTACTTGAGTTCATGTTGTATTTGTAGCACTTGTCAAGTCTGTCGATGTCAAATTTGTCGGATGCAACCTTTATGTCCATTGTTATGTCGTCGATTATGGCGAACTCAAAATCCATGTCGATGCCATACGAATTTAATGTTCTTCTAAGTACGCGTTCTATGGTTTCGGCATCGAATCTTTTCTCTATAGGTATTTGTCTGCGAGTAAATTCGGCTTCGAGTTGGAGGGCAAGAGTATTGAACTGCGAACTAGGATCAGACAGTTGTCCAAGATAATATGCCTCGATTGCATCTACATCCTCGTTTTTTATAGAATATGAATGCTTGTCGTCGATGCGAATAGCGTTTGAAGGTATGTTTTCTTCGTCAAAATAGGAGGTGGCGTTGTTTACCGTTATCTTGTCAGGTTTAAGCTTGTTCTTGCCGGCATTGTTGTGCGCTTTGAATTTGTCGTAAACAAATATGGCAACCTCCTGTTTCTGTAATGTTATGATTGTCTGGTTTATAGCTTCGTTGAGTCCGCGTTCAATTATTTCTGCGGATTTTTGGTATGACGATGTTATGTGGCTGACTTGGAGCATGATGAGTACTATCATCGAAACCGACAACATCACTATACTCCACGATACAACCTTTTTCTTTTTCATATTCGCAAATATAAAGATAGTTTCTTTTTTTTTATTATCCTTAACTAATTTTTAACTTAAAATGCTCCAAAAGCTCATTTTTGCCATTTGTAACATTGTATTGTTAAAAAAATGCAAATGCTGTAACTCTTTATCATGCACAATAGAAGTATTTTCGCATTATGAAAAATAAATTGTGCATATTATTGGTTTCAATGTTCATTCTGCCTGTCGTGGCAATGCGTGCGCAAATAGAAACCTCAATTCCTTCCGACAAGCCCAAACTTGTAATAGGAATAGTTGTGGAACAAATGCGTCAGGATTATATAGATCGTTTTTGGGATAACTTTGGTAATAAGGGTTTCAAGAAACTAGCGATTAATGGAAGTTATTGCGTGAATGCAAATTACAATTACTATCTCACGCAGACAGCTCCTGGATATGCTACGATAGCTACTGGATCTGAGCCATGCAGTCATGGTATTGTGTCTAACTATTGGTTCAATAAGCTTACTGGCGAAAAGATTGATTGTATTTATTCCGACAAAAAAGAAACAGCTGTTGGCGGTTCAAAAAATGCCGACGGACGTGTTGCCCCGACAAATATGCTTTCGACTTCATTTAGCGACGAGGCCAAGTTGTTTAATCGTGGTAAATCGAAAGTTATAAGCATGTCGCTGTCGAAATATGCTGCAGTGCTTTCGGGTGGTTATGCCGCCGATGCGGCTTATTGGTTCGATCAGGTTTCGGGAGAATGGATGTCGTCAACCTATTACATGAACGCCTTGCCCCAATGGGTGGTGGATGTCAACGATAAGAAAATGCCTGACGAATATCTGAGCCGTCAGTGGGAGCCTATGCTTCCTCTTGAAAAATACAACGAAGTATTGTCTGATTCAAGCAAGTACGAATTTGGAATCGATGGAATGTACAAGACTTTTCCATACGTTTACTTCGATATAACAAAGACTGTAAGAAACTATAGTCTTCTGTCGATGATTCCAGAAGGCAACACATTGCTCAACGATCTAGCTGTGGCAGCCTTGTATGGAGAGGAACTCGGCAAGGATGAATTTACTGATTTTCTGTTCATTAACTATTCTGTACCCGAAGAAGTCGGCAAGTTGTACGGACCTCAATCTATCGAAGTGCAGGATTTGTTCTTGCGTTTGGACAAGGATTTGGAACATCTTATTGATGTTGTTGAAGATTTGGTCGGCAAGAACAATTGCCTTATTTACTTGACTTCTAACCATGGCGTTTCTGAAATGCCTCAGTATTTACAAGACCAGAAAATGCCCGCAGGAAGCTTCAAGCAATTCTATATGATGGCGCTGGTAAAATCATATCTGAAAGCACTTTATGGCGATGGGGATTGGGTTCTTGATTTTAATAATTCACAGATATATCTCAATCGATCGTTGATAGAAGATTCGCAAATCTCGCTCAATGAAATGCGTGAGAAGATTATTGATTTCATAATGAACTCGGCTGGTATTGCCAATGCTATTGGGGCTAATCAGTTTCAGAACATTGTGTTTGTCGAGGGGATGCCTGTGAAAATGCAGAATTCGTACAACCAAAAGCGTTCTGGCGACATAATGATTGCCTTGAAGCCAGGTTGGATTGAGGATATTCCGTATTGCACCGACCACAATTCTGGATATTCATGCAACACTCATGTTCCGCTGATTTGGTACGGCTGGAAGGTAAAGAAACAGAAGGTGTTCTCACAGATAAACATCACCGACATAGCTCCGACTGTTTCGACTGCGCTCGGTACGCCGCCACCGCCTAGCGTAAGCGGCAAGGTGCTCGAGAATATTTTCTTGAATAAGTAGGAGTGCTGGGATTTTTAGCCTAAAAACTTTAACTTTTCTTTTGAAACATTGATTGTTGCAATACGTTATCTTCGCGAAAGATTTATATCGGAACGGATATGAGAAAGTTTTTGTTGAATATAGTCATTTTGTTTTTGTCGTTGGCATCTTTTGCCGATGGTGTTACTTTTACAGGGAAGGCTCCGTCGGTAGTGGGTGTAGGCCAACGCATGCAGGTGCAATATACTTTGAATGAAAAGCCGTCGTCGATACAACTTGGAAACACTCCTGGATTCAAGTATGTGGGCGGACCGTCGCAGAGCTCCAGCTCCAGCGTCAGTATTGTAAACGGTAGCATGACGAGCACAAATACCTACACATATACTTATACTTTGGAGGCGGTTTCCGAAGGAAGTTACACGCTAGAAGGTGCAACTGCTGTTGTTAAAGGAACAAAATACACTTCAAATAGCATATCTGTAACAGTACAGAAAGAAGCTGTGCAGCAACAACAGCAACGCCAGTCGAGCTACTACGATCCGTTTGAAGAATTCTTTGGTTCTGGTAGCCGCTCTTCGTCGCAGCAACAGCAACAACCGCAAAACCAACCAAAGACAAGTGTTGCATCCGACGATGTGCTAATACGTACAGTCGCCTCGAAATCGAACCTTGCAAAAGGAGAGGCAGCTATTGTAACAATAAAACTTTATACTGCCATCGACCTTGTTTCTATCGAAGATTTTACTCCTCCAAAATTTAACAACTTTTATGTCGAGGAACTCGAAACCGATACCAATTTGAAATGGTCGCGCGAGACGCTGAATGGAAAGACATACAACACAGCAATACTCAAGAAATACCTAGTATTTCCGCGTGTTACAGGTCGTGTGGAGATAGATCAGGCTAACATAAAGTGCATGGCTCGTATAATTTCGGGTCGTCATCCTTTCTGGGGCTACACTTACGACAATGCTCCGGCATCGTCAACGGCTCCTGCTGTTACGCTTAATGTATCCGCTTTGCCTTCGGAACCTATAGGCTTCTCAGGTGCTGTTGGTCGCTTTAGCATATCACTAAGCAAACCAAACGATACAATATCGGTTAATGAAGCAGTTACTTGCAAGATAACTATCTCTGGTTCTGGAAATTTCAGCAATATCGAAGCTCCAAAGATTTCATGTCCAAAGGAATTTGAACAATATGAGCCTGTGGTAACAAGCAAGTTGAGCGCTTCGGAGTCGGGAATGTCGGGCAGTAAGACATGGGAGTTTACCTTGGTTCCTCGTTATGGCGGAACGTTTAATCTTGGTGAGGTTTCGTTGGTTTACTACGACCTTTCTTCAAAATCTTACAAGACAGTTTCGACAGAACCAATAATTATTAATGTGAGAAAGGGCAGTGGCGATACCAATGCTAGTTCTATATACAACCTGCAGACTGGTGTTGAAGTCATTAACCCAGAGGATGTAAGATATATTCACAAAGGCAATTTGCAGTTAGTATCGGCATATTCTCCGCTTATGTTTTCTGGATTGTACTGGTGCCTTATAATCGGATTGCTTCTGCTATTCATCGTCTTGGTTGTCGTTATGCGTAAGAATATCAAGAAACGTCAGGATGTGGAATTGATGAAGCGCCAGAAGGCAAACAAAATATCGCGCAAACGTTTGAAAGCAGCACGAAAGTTTATGCAGGCAAACGATAATGTAAGTTTCTACAAAGAGATTATTACCGCACTTTGGGGGTATGCAGGCGACAAACTTTCGATTCCGACATCGCAGCTCACTAAGGATAACGTAAAGCAGGCGTTTGCTGGACATAACGTTGACGAGGAACTATCGCAGCATTTTATTGATCTTATCGACAAGTGCGAGTTCGCCCATTTCGTTTCAAGCGCAAGCAACGAAATGCAGGCGATATACGAGGAAACAACCAATATTATTGAACAACTTGAAGAAAACATGAGGTAGGCCATGAAAAAGTATTTTTTATACATAGCACTTTCATTGTTGTCGTTGAACATGTTCTCCGACAATGTGGAGCAATTGATTGATAGTGCGCAGAACTCGTTCATGCAGACACAGTATGCTTCTGCACTTGAAATGTACGATTCGGTCTGCAGAATGGGATATTCCTCGTCAGATTTATATTATAATATAGGTAATTGCTATTATCGTCTCAACGACATTCCCAATTCGGTATATTACTACGAAAAAGCTCTGATGCTTGATCCGTCGAACGGTGATGCCGAATTTAACCTTAATATTGCAAACAGGCAGCTAAAGCAAATTGTTGAACCACTGCCTATTCCTTTTTATGCAAGATGGGGAATGGCTATATTGAATACCATGAGTTCAGATGCATGGACTATATTAAATATTATTTTCCTTGTACTTACTCTTGCCGGTATTGCGCTATATCTATTTATGGGACGAATTGCTCTTAGAAAATTGGGCTTTTCGATTGCAGTAATATCTCTCATTTTATTCATTTTTACAGCAGTATGTGCTTACAAGTCGTCTGTTGTTATTTCCGAAAACAATTATGCAATTGTTTTCGAACAATCGATGGTAAAGTCGTCGCCAAATGCTGATGCTGTGAATTCTTTTGAAATATACGAAGGCATTAAAGTTCAAGTGGTTGATTCGGCCAATAGTATGTACAACATCAGACTTGCCGACGGTAAGGAGGGGTGGATTGATGCTAATGATGTGAAGTTGCTAGCCGAATAATGAGAAAAGTCTTGTTTGCCATAATTTTGTGTTTTGCTGTGACATTGCAGTCATGCTCCTTCTTTGAGTCTGTATTGTCAGTATTTTCAAGGAGTTGTACAAAAAATGTTACCGACAAATATATGTTCCGTTCATCAGTCGAAGTATCGTCGTCAAGTCAGCAACTTGCCCAAGAAAAAGCAGAATCCGAAGCTAAAAGGTTGTTGCTAAAGCAGATAGACGAGTATATTGTCGAGAATATTTCGTACAAGGATTTCCTGAGCGACGGCAAGTACGAGGAGAAAATAGATTCCATACGCGCTATGGTACTCAATGTATGCGAGAATTCGTGTTCGCACGTGGCAAAAAAATCCTCGGGCATTACATATTCGGTTACAATACAGATTAATCGTTCTTTAGTAGATGATATAATTTCGCAATACAAATGACATTTACTCTCGACATAATACTTATTGCGCTAGCGATAATCCTTATGATTGTGGGGATAATTGGCTGTTTCCTGCCGATTCTTCCAGGCCCGCCAATAACGTATGCGGGATTTCTCGCTGCATTCTTTGTCAGCTACTGCCATTTTGAAATATCTACCTTAATAATATTGGGAGTGGTAATGGTCATAGTCACGGTACTCGATTTCCTTGTGCCATCGTGGGCGACAAAGAAGTTTGGCGGTTCGAAATGGGGGAGTCGCGGAGCCGCAATAGGCATACTTGTCAGTCTGATAGGTTTTGCTTGGTGGGCAATTTTCCTAGCCCCGTTCTTTGGCGCATTTATCGGTGAGTTGCTGTATATGAAAAAGCACGGACAGAAAACCGAAGGCAACATGAAAGCTGTATGGAAAGCGTCTTTTGGCGCGTTTCTTGGGATGATGTGTGGAATATTGATTAAGCTTATCTATTCCTGCTTTGTGCTGTTTGTTGTGCTAAAAGAATTTATAATGGGAATATTCGGTCAATAGGCCTTACTTAGTAGGGTCGAAAATGCTGAAATGCACGCTTCCGTACTTTTTCATTGATACAAAGTGGGGATAAGTCGAAAAATCGTTAGTTTCACCATGTTCTATAATGAGATATGAGGTGTCGGAAAGTAAATTGTTTCTAAACACCGAATGGTAAATCTCCTCAATATTTTCGAGTGCGTATGGAGGGTCGGCGAATATCACGTCGAATTTTTTTGTGCAAGTGTCCAAATAACGGAAGACATCCGACTTGTATATTGTTGCTTGAGCAAAACCTAGCTCTTTGAAATTCTTTTCGATATAAGTAGCGTGTTTTACATTGCTTTCTACTGCGATCAACGATTTCACTCCACGGCTGGCAAACTCGTACGAAATGCTACCTGTGCCACTAAAAAGATCAAGTACATCAATGTTCTCAAAGTTGAAATCGTTATTCAGGATATTGAAAAGAGCTTCCTTGGCGAAGTCGGTTGTCGGTCGTGCCTTGAAATTCGCCGGAGGATTAAAATTCTTGCCTCTGTATTTGCCTCCGATTATTCTCATTGGTTTATGCTTAGGAAATTGTAGAAATAGTGAGGCGAAAATTCCTGGAATTTGTAGAAGTATTTGTAGTCGCTGTTTATCGATTCAAAATAAACTGTTCTGACGAATTTCTTTAGATGCATCACGGCTAAGTCGTCTTGTTCAATGAATCCGGAAAATGATATTTCGCATTCTTCCTGCGACAAGCCAAGCTGTTCGAACGTATTGATTATAAAATAAAGTATGTCGTTTGATGTCTTGTATGCGTATGTGTTGTAGTTTACAATTTGTCCTTTGTCGATGACTAGAGTTTCGAAGAAATCCTCGAATACCTGAACCATCATTCTCTGGCGGTTTGGTTTCTCGCTTATTTTTGTTTTTGTAAGACCTGTTTCGATTAGTGGATATGACTGTGGAAACATATTGTAGCGAGGAAATAGTTCGTCAAGTATGGCGGCAATCTCTTTTTTTACTGCAAATAATATAACAGTCTGCGATTTTGGAAGTTTCGAATATTTTATTTCTTCGTCTGGAGAAATTCTCTTGTTGAGAGCGTATATGTTTCTTGCCGAATTTTCATCGAATATGGCATCGGGAACAATTGTGGTGTTTTTTGTAGCATAAACGATGTTTACGTTTTCGAACAGGCTGTCTTTCAGACCTTCTGTTTCAACAAATTGGCGTATCTCATTGGTTTTGTTTGCCTCGAACTGCATCGAAACAAGAGTCTGTATCTTTTTGTCGATTTTGTCGTATATAGAATAAGAAAGTCCATCTTGTGTTATCAAGATGGACAAACTATTTTTTGAGAGCAAATCAATGTCGCCCTTGATGCGGACAGATTTCATTGTTACTCTTGTTTTTTCTTTTCCAAGGTTGCATCCCAGTTACCAGCATTGTTGTTAGCTTCGTCGAGCTTACCTACTCTCAGACAAGAATCTTTGATTTTGTCTTTGTAGTTTACTGTCAACTGTCTGTTGAGACCATCAAGCAGATCGTCGTACAAAGCATAGCACTGGAAAACTTTTACAGCAACACCCGAACCAGTCATTACGGTTGCAGTGTCGAGTTTGTATTCTACCTTTCTACCAACTCTGGTGTATCTTATTTCTTCTACTGGATATTCAAGGTGCTTGAATAAAGAATCCTTTACAGAAACCAAAGTGGTATCACGTCTGAAGTTCTTAAGACCGTTTTCTTCGGCTTCTTTCCAGTCGCCGGTTTTCTTAGCCTTTTCAACTATAGCAAGGGCTTTCTTTTCGGTCATACCAGCTTTCAATTGTTCATCGGTAAGAGTTCCGATTGCTCTTACTACCTTCAACGTTCCTGTGTTGATGAAATTAATCAATTCGTCGAACGATGGAGTGTACAAGTGTTCGTATGCTGGAACTTTGCTCTTCAGATATACTGTGTCTTTTCCGTTCAATATTTCCTTAACAACTTTCTTTCCACCCTTTACTGAGTCTTTGGTATATACGGGGGAGAGAACGTTTTCTTTGAATGCTACTTCTGCAGTACGTATGGCAATAAGCTGTTCTACAGTAGTTTTGAATCTTGCGATTCTCTGCTCTTCATATTCGATTGGCGTTTTAATGCCATCAACAATTTTGTAGGTCAAAAATGCAACAAGTCCTAACAGAAGGACTGATACGACTATTCGAATTACCTTTTCCATTATTAAATTTAAGTTTAATTTTGCAGTCGCAAAGTTAGAATTTTTTTTGATACCGCAAGCAAATAATAAAAAATTTAGATGACACGTGAAGAGTTTCGAAACGGACTATGCCTATTAATGAATTGCGAACTGACACAGGGGCAGTTACAAGCGGTAGATATGTTGTATTCGTTTATGGGCGACCGTGAAAAATTATGTACTTTTCTTCTCAAAGGTTATGCCGGTACAGGAAAAACGACTTTGATAAGCGCATTCATAAGGCTTCTAGAGCAATTAAAAATAAATACGGTGCTGTTGGCACCTACTGGTAGAGCGGCAAAAGTGTTGTCAAATTATTCTGGACACCGAGCTTCAACAATTCATAAATGCATTTATAGAAAGAAATCGACTTCCGATCCATCAAGTTCTTTTTCGTTGAATTTCAACAGCTACAAAAATACGGTATTTATTGTTGATGAAGCGTCGATGATTGGCAACAATCAAGCAACCGACAGCGGATTCGGTAGCGGTCGGCTTCTCGATGATTTGTTTGCATACGTTTTCAACGACAACAACTGTCGTGTGATTCTTCTTGGCGATTCGGCGCAACTCCCTCCAATTGGTACAGCCTTGAGTCCTGCTCTTGACGAAGCATATCTGCAGGCGTATGGGATGAAAGTGTATTCGTGCGAATTGTCGGAAGTGGTAAGACAGGATGCCGATTCTGGTATTCTATACAACGCTACCATGTTGCGTAAGATGATGTCCGACAAAAACATAGAATTTCCACAGATTAAGACTACTGGTTTCCCCGAAATTCATTCCATAACAGGCGCCGAGCTAATTGAAGAAATCGAAAACTCGTATTCGCGTTATGGAAACGACGAAACCCGAATCATTTGCAAGACCAACAAGTATGCAAACAAATACAACATGGGAATTCGTAATCGCATACTATGGCGAGAAGAGGAATTGTCGTATGGTGATTTGCTCATGGTTGTCAAAAACAATTATTCTTGGTTACCCGAAAATGCCGAAATAGATTTTATCGCCAACGGTGATATGCTAGAAGTCTTAAAAGTTAAACGCCATTATGAACTATACGGGCATCGCTATGTTGACCTTGATGTAAGATTCGTCGATTCCCCTGATCTTGAGATAGCGGTGAAGGCTTTGCTCGACACATTGTCGATTGATTCGGCTGGCATGTCGGGCGACTATTACAAGGATTTGTGGCAACAACTTGAAATCGACTACGAAGACATTACCGATACAAAGAAACGTCATGAAGCGATGCTCAATGACCCGTATTACAATGCTTTGCAGATAAAATACGCCTATGCTATGACTTGTCACAAGTCGCAAGGTGGTCAATGGAAGTCGGTATTTATTGACCATGGTTGGATAAACAAGGAGGAAATAACAGAAGAGGGTAAATTCGAGTTCTTGCGCTGGCTATATACTGCTATCACAAGGGCAACAGAAAAGTTGTATTTGGTAAATTTTGATAAGGAATTCCTTGAATCAGAATAATCTTACTTTAGCTGTATTTGAGTGTAGAAATCAGTATAGTTCTTTTCTGCTTCGTAATGCTCAATGAAATATTTAACGGCTGATTTCCTTAGTTTTGGCAGATTTGCAATAATATGATCTACGGCTGCTTCGAAATTTTTGTATTCCACATCGGCTGGTACTAACGCACCTGTTTGTGCGCATACTACTTCGCAGTTGCCACCTACGTTTGTCGCAATTGCCGGAATTCCAGCACTTATAGCTTCCATTATCGATACGGGAATGCCCTCGGTTGTACTTAGATTTACAAAAATGTCGAATCCTGTTTCCGAATAAGCCTTGCGTATTTCGCTAATTGGGGTAAACCCATTTAAGCGAACATCAAGATTTTGTGGTGCCATTGGGCTCATTCGGTTTACTTCGACGAATGCTGGTCCGTCGCCATAATGTGTCCACGAAAATTTTTGATTGCCATGATTTTGTGCATATTTACAAATCATTGAAAAAATCAAACCGACACGTTTCAGTTCGATCATAGACGAACACGATACAAACGAAATCTCTTCAGTATTTTCGTTTAAGCATGGTTTTATTGCTTTTATACCTAATCGTTTTGTTTTTATTTTGTCTGAATATTGTGGATAAAGATTTGATAGATAGGTTGTTCCTGTATCGGAAACGGGAAAAATCATGTCAAGGTTCGACAATGTGAATTCTCGGTTTGGTATATAGATGTTTCTCTGTTCGGCAAATACGTCGTAACCATGTCCGCGACTAACCATTGTGCAGTTACTTAGTGATTCGTTGGCATTTCGTGCCATTGCCATTCCCAAAGCCGAATACGAGAACCAGTAGCTGTATAGTATTGATGGAGATTTGATGTTTTTTTGTATGTAGTTTTTTGTCAGGCAAGCGCCAAAAAAATACTTGATGCCTTGAGCAATGCGTTTCGACAGACCTGCACCGGCCAACATTCTCCAAAAATTTCCATAGAATGGCATTGATATGAATGTGAGAACTTTGTGCAATATGCCACAGTCGGTAAGACTGGGGAGAACTTTTACGTTTTCAGGGGTGGAACGAATAAATTTGTCCTTGTTTGTCGGAATAATGAATATATGACATCCCATTTTTGTCGCGATGTTTATTTCTTCCTCGATAAACACCTCGACAGATTTTATATATGGATACGAGTTTGTAAAAATGTAGATGTCTTTCATTTTCGGTTGAATATTTGTTTTATTTTTTCGCTGCTGTCGTGGCGTTCGTTGTGAACGTTTGTCAGTTTCGCCGCTTTTTGCATTGCCTGGGCTAATGAATTGGCATCGTCAGGCTTTACTTTGTAGCCGTTTATGCCGTCTTTAATTAAATTGTCAATTATTGGAACACAAGTGGTTGCAGCGACAGGCTTGTCAAGATACATAGCTTCGAGTACAACATTTGGCAGACCTTCCATTCTTGACGGCAGTACAAAAGCCGAGCAATATTTCATATATAGGTATGGATTGTCGCGGAAACCTTCAAAATGAATGTTTGGACATCCTTCGGCTATAGCTACGATTTGCTGTGCATATTCGCTATCGGTACGACCAAGAATGTATAGTTGCGCATTGCCGTCTTTCTCCAAAATGGTTTTGAATGCTGATATTAGCGTATCATAGCCCTTTGCAGGAGAAATATTTCCTACAGACAGATAGTTTGTAGTGTTTTGTTCGAATGGATTGGAAGCTTTGCTTATCTGTTGGTCGATGAGTTCGGTATCAATTGGATTGTGTATGGTAATTACCTTGTTTTCATCGACTTTCAGTATTTTGCATATTTCCTGCTTCATGGCATCTGTTTGTGCGATTATTGTATGAGCATTACGGAAAAGTTTGCGCTCTAATGATTCCATTATCCTAATTCTCAATCCTTTGTACAATTTGTTTGAAGGCATTGTCGGGATCCTGGCAATCAGTTTCTTAGCAATAGACTTTCCCATCAGCATCAATACAACAGCCACATGTATGTGAGTAGAGAATAAGAAGTCTGGCTTTTCTTTCTTTATCAGTTTTTTGAGTGGAAAAAATGCAGAAATGCTTCGGTTACATTTGAGAGATATGATAGGAAAATATGGTTCAATCCAATTGGTAAGTTCACCGTCAGGGGAGCCAAGGTTCACAAACTTCACTTCGTGTTCCGACAGACATTTTGCAAATGTCGTGGCAACGCGTTCGGCTCCGCCGCATTTCATCGATGGTATTACAAATATTATTTTCATAGGCTGTCAGTCGTTTGTTGAAGTTCTTTTTTGCCTGCGACATAGCCGAGTATTATCATCAGAGGTATTGTGCCTTTGTCGTCGTAGCACATCGAAAATACCGATTTCACAACCATGATTATCAGAACGGAAACTATTAGCCTTCGTTCGATGCTGTCGGATTTGTTACCGATTGCCAAAACAACAATCTGAATAATAAAGATCAAGTACAGACCAACACCAAATAATCCCATATTTGTGAGTAGTTCAAGCCAGTCGTTGTGGGCGTATCGTCCGCATGTAACTATTGGTGTGTATGCATAGCCGTATCCGAACAAACTGTTTGTCAATGATTCTCCGTTTGTCCAATTATCCCACAATTGCTGGTAAATAAGGTCACGACCGCTTGAATAGCCGCTTAATGTCATTGATACTCGTTCTTGCATTGCTGCGCTACTATAATAAACTGGTATTGCAAGTGATACGCAAACAATTGCACATAACATAAAAATTGAAAATTTCTGTATGGTCGAATACTTAGAGTCTCTTGTCCAAATGAAAATCATATATGCCATGAAAGCGACAAGTATCAGTATGGCTCCTCGTTTCAGCGATGAGATAACTATTATGCTGCTGATTATAAACATAATAATAGCAATGTGTTTCTTTTTGAAAAACAAAAGCAATGGCAAAATGTTTACAAAAAAGTAGCCGGAACTGTTAACTTCCTTATCTAGTACAGGACAGAATGGTGACAATGAATAAAAGTTTATGACACCAATGCTAAACCAGAAAACATATATAGTGATTAGTAATTTTCCGTCAATTAGCTCATTTTTTGAAATATAGAAAAATATGAGCAGAGTAAGGAATATAAAAATAGTCTGCTTGATTGGACTTTGTGGATCAATATTATAGAATGTAGAAATTTCAATACCATCAGAAAATCCAAAGTATGCAATATTGGCTAATACAAATGCCAATGAGGTGTAAATCAAAGCTTGTTTTGTTCCAGAAAATAAAATTTCGGTCATACAAAAAACACCAATGGCAAAATATACAGCAAGAAAAATTTTAGCTAAAAACAAAGAGGTAGGGTACAGTACTCCTTGTAGCATATAGAGCATTAAGCAGGCTACTGATACATATTTTACACTTAGTGCTATTTTGTCTTTTTGTAGAAGCATTAGTTGTTATTTTTTAATTTTAGTATTTCTACAAAATGTTCAACTTTCAGTTTTGCACTACCATGTACGTTGAAATCTCCTTCCTCGAAAATAAAATCACCGTCCACATATCTGTAGCGTCCGTGCTTGCCATCTATACACATCTGATAATCAAGATATGAACCGAAAGAAGCCTGCAATTCGTTGATGAAATATTCTCCATTTTTTGTTTCAAATATGTCAACGTCCATGCAGTAGAAGCCTCCGTCGTCGCAGATATCGTGAACCATCTTTAACAGCTCTCTAGGTGGGTCAACCCAACCTACTAATCCGGAGCCGCTTGCAAACTGACCTTTCAGCAATTTTTGATGTCCGAAATACGAATCTCCAATTTTTATAATTCTCCATTCATGGGCTACATCCTTATATTCCTGGAAAAGTACATAGTCCTTTTGTGGCGATGCCAGGTCGGGGACTGGGAGATTACGCACTTTTTGCCAATATATTTTGCCTCGGTTTAGTATGGGTAGTCTCTTGGTTGGAAAAATGTTCTTAACATAGCGTTTTGCAGCCATATATGATTTGATAATCAATACTTTTGATGCTGCAGAACCTAGATTTGCCTTTGCTACTATCGGATATTTACATTGCGACAGGTACTGCATGGCTTCGTTTTTGTTTGTAAAAACCTTGGTCGGTGTGTGCGGGTAACCGTACGCATCGAGCCATGCTGCCATGTTGCGCTTGCTTTCATGAATGTAAAGTCCGAGAAAATCGGGGTAGATGGCCTTGTTAAGAACTTTTGACACAAAGTAGTATCGCTCGTCGAGAATAGTCTTTTTTTCTTGCGAGTCGCAAGTTGATGAACATAGAAAACCATCACAGTCAGACTTTTTTACAAGATCCACCCAGTCTGCCGATAGTATGTCAATTATTTCGTAGTCTATGCCAATCTCTTTGCATGATTCTACGAATTTCTTATGGTTTCCGTTGAACGATGTAAAAATTCCTAATTTCATATCAATCAATTATATCTTCATATTTGTTGTATCCGTAATAGTACGGAATTCCTGATTTATAAACACTATATATGTCTGGACTATCCAGCATCAGCTTGTTTTCGTTATCTATTATCTTTTCATTTCTAATTTGTTGTGCCCAATGTAAAATATTGTCAATTGTTGGGACTTCAATTTCCATTTTTTCAGCGATCCATTTTGCAATGCATACGCCGTAATATATATCATCCAGGAAAAATCTGTGGTTTCTGTCTATTTCCCACTTTCCGCAATTATTTTGAACGACAGGTGTGGCTATAGATGTGAGCGTTTGTGAGTTAACAAATGATTCTATAATATCCGTATTATGTGTCTGGTATGAGAAACGTTCAAGAGCCAGATAATCAAGCATATATTCAAAATTTTTATATGGATATTTTTCAATTATACGTTTTCTTATCTTAGAATAGTCAATGTCAAGATTCATAAGTAAATCGGCAGATGTCTGGTCGTAATCTTTGTAAAACATAGGCACATCTTCTTTCTTGTCCCATGTTTGTCCGTAAACCTTATATAGTCCATAGCATCTTGAAGTATGAATTATTTGGTTGTCAACAGATAAGGTCAGAGAAAGGAAGTTGTCGCTTTGCATGGTATGTCCTACACCAAACCATCTGTATGTTATTGGATCGAATAGTTCTTCGTTAAGCTGTTTGAAATAGGATTTTGGATTGCATGCTGCGTAGTTTAACTTTTTGGGTCCGTATGTAATTCCAATATGTCCGTATTCAATAATCCTACATATCCATGGCAATAGTCCGAATGCAAAACTTACTATATTGTTTATCTTATATTTATGCTTTATTTCGTCTATCATCCAATTGAAACCGCCTTGGCCATATATTGTACCGACAAAAACAGTTTTCTCTTTGTCAATATACTGCGCAATATTGTTAAGGCAAACCCTGTATTGGTGAACTGGCATACATAAGACAATGTAGTCGGCAGTAGGTATAACTTCCTGAGGATTGTCGGTAGCAGTCTTTAAACCACCTGTAATTGTGCGGACAATATTTCCATTAGTGTCGTGTTGTTCGACAGTAATCTCACGTTGCCACTTATCTGGTTTTGATGTATATATTGAAACATCAAATATAGAATCTTGAAGTAACGGAATTAGTGTATGTGCACTGCTTCCGCCTCCGCATACGACAAACTTCTTTTTCTTTTCGTGAATAGTTTGTCTTCCTGTGGTGATGTTCTCGCTATTTGTAATTTCTGTCATAGTCTTTTTCCAATATTGACATTAGTATTTCCCTGTGCGACTCGCATCTGATAAGATTCAGTAGCAGTTTTTTGTTCGATGCGGTGACAAGTCTTGGGAATAACTTCATGTGTATTAACTTTCTTATGTATCTGTTTTCAAAAGGTTCAAGCACATCAATATAGCTTTGTGTCTGCTTGTTTGCAAACTTGTCGAATTCATCAGCCAAGGCTCTGGGGGTCCCAATAATTGCATTTAGCCTGTCGATGTTTTCTCTTATACTGTCAATGCCGTTTAGAAATTGTATCGTAGGATTGTCGTCTTTGCCTTGTACGTATGGGGATAGTTCAAAGGTAATTTCGTCGCCGACGAAATTTAAATTCACCATATATCCATTTTGCCATAACGGGCTGTTGTACTGGGGGGCTACATCAAAACAGAAATTTCCTAATCCATAGAAAATGGGTTTTCCCATATATATTTCGTACCCTGAATAGCAATGTTGGTGATGATTGACTACTGCATCGGCGCCTGCTTCAACATAAAATCTATACAATTCTTGCATTCTTGGGGTAGGGAGGTCGTAAAGTTCTATTCCTCCGTGAGTTATAACTAAAACATAGTCTGCATTGCATTTCGCTTCCTTTATTGTGTGGTAGTTGCTGATGGGATTTATCGCGGCGGCGCCTGCATAGCTTTCCGTAGCTACTGACCATTCATTTTCGCATACGTTAATTATTGCAAACTTTTTTCCCTCAATATTCTTGAATAGTATTTTTTCTGCATCTTTTTTATTTAGTCCGCCTCCTACATATTCAATTCCATTCTTTTTGCAAATTTCAATTGTACTTTCAACTCCAACATCTCCATAGTCGCGAATGTGGTTGTTGGCTAGGGTGATACAGTTGAAACCTGCATATTTAATAGCTTCTATCGCTTTAGCTGTACATTTTAAGTTAGGTCCAGTCTTTGAGATAGGGAATGCGTTGCGGTTAACTACTGGCGATTCAAAGTTAACTATCGAATAGTCTGCTTTGCCTGTATATGATTGCGTAGAGCCAAATACTTCAGAAAACTTGCCGTCTTCTATTTGCTGTTTTATTCTATAGTATGGGACAAAATCTCCCGCTATCAGTATGCGTGCCATGTTATATAACTTTTATTCCGAAAAATATTCGTTCAATTGTCTGTATTATAGCTTTTATTGTTTGTTTGTATTCAGAGGAGAATATCCTTGCCGTCTGTCTAAGCATGAATCTAAAGTTCGTTGTGTCAGAAAATGAATACGATGTTCTGCATGTTATGCAATTGGGGTCGTCACATGTAGCGTTACGAATGTCTTCTGAAAATATTTTTACCTCTTCGTTGTATGCCTTGCGCATATCAGTAATTATTGCATATCCGTTTCCGACCGTGCCTTCCGATATAGTTGCTATTGGATGAATGCGACTGTTGTTTCTATTAAAAGCGTTTTTGCAAAATAGCACATTGGGCGTGTCGTACCATTTTGTTCGTCCGTTTTCCATAACATAGATTCCATATCTTATGTTGGTTTGGTTTTCGCCTTTGTCTCTTAGGCACTTTTCAAGCGACAAATGCGTAGTTCCGAATAGAGGTTCGCCACCAATTCGCAGGCATTTGCAGTTGAATTTTATTATTGCTTCTTCTATTATCCAGTAGGCATTCTTGTCGTGAGTATGATTAGATGTCAGGTAATCTGCATTTTTCCCTATTGCAACGAAAGGGAATTCCAATTTGCGTGATATTTTGGCTTCTGGGTGTGTTATTGCAAATTCCGACATTACTCCGGTAAGAGTTTTCAGTTGTGTTTTGTCAGTCAGTATTTGTCGTCTGTGTAAGAACCTAAATTGCCTTATGTATTTCTTTGGGAAAGCTGTCAGTATTATTGTGCCGTCTGTACCTACGACATCAAGCAGTGCATCGATAAACGATTTGGGGCCACCTTCTATCTTGCCAACAGCCCGATACGAAATCCGAAGGAACAATGTATCTCCAGATTTTATACCAAGATTAATCAAATCGTTCTTTATCTTTTCAATCGTATGCATTATTTTACTTTCCGTTTTATTAGTCCAAGCAAAAAGATTCGTTCTTGTTTGTTGATTCCGATAAAATATATTACAAGTAATATTATGGTTTCAAGAGCAATAGTCAATAATATGTTTGTGGCAATGCTTGTCCCATATGGAATTCTTAGCAAATAATATATTGGCAACGTTGTTATTAGTACAATACACGAAGGGACAAGCGATTTTGTGATGAAGTCTTTGGGCGATATGAATGACTGTTTTTTTGCAAAATAAATTCTTACGGCTATTATAAATAGAGAGACGAATACTTTGATTATAAACACTATCTCTGGAGGATATCCAAGTTTTAGGAATATGTAGGATATTATAATGTTCAACGATAGTGTAATGCTGAAAAATATCTGGTAGTATTTGTTTTTCCCCGATGCCATGATTGCCATCACAAGTGGCATTCCCAATGCTTCAAGGTACGAATACCAGAATACAAGTTTGCAGAAAGCTGCCGTGTGTTCCGGCGGCGTTTCCAGCCAAATGTCTAGTATTATGTCGATATTAAACAAAATTGGCACCGATAAAATATATAGCAAGAAGAATGAGTATTTTGAAAAAATGTAAGCAAACCTATTGACTTCATTATATTCTTCTGCGGCATAACTTTTCATTATCTGCGGGCGGAACGAGGTTTGGAAGTTGTTGACAAACATAACAATAGCTCCATTTACCTGATTTGTTATAGACATGGCTGCATTTACAACTACACCATAAAAGACATTCATGAGCATATTAACCCCATGTACGCTGAGCATCTGGGCAATTTGTCCGCATATGTTCCATCCGATGAATCCCGACATTTGCTTGAATAGGTTCTTGTCCCACATTGAAAACGAAAAGTTGCATTCTTTCAAATTGAGCTTAGTATAAATGTAATAGGACAGGAAAACTAAAATTTGTACGGATGACATTAATATGGAGTATATTATGAGCTTGTCGAAGCTCAACATCGGCAACAAAAATACTAATCCCAGTTTCAATAAGGCTTCGATGATACATATATATGCATATATGTTCATCTTTTCATGTGCCAAAATTGCCGATGTGTATGGAACGGTTATTATGTTTATTAGCATCGAAACTATTGCCAGTTGGTATGCGTACATGGCAGCCGAAAATCTTTGAGGAGGTATTTCCAACTGCGTATATATCAGCCATAAACCGACAGATTCCGCCAACACAAGAAGTATTATGCTTATGTACAAGTGTATTTTTAGAGACATGTTAAAGACGGCCTTCAGACCCTCCTCGTTTTTCCGTCCCAATTCATAATTAAGGAAACGTTGTGTTGCCATAGACATGGCTGTGTTCAGAAAACCGAATAATGCCACCGCTCCAGCGACAACATTGTAGGTGCCGTAGTCCTCAACGCCAAGTATTCTAAGTACAACACGTGATGTGTATATGCTGACAAGCATTACGATAAGCACCCGTACATATAGAATGGCAGTGTTCTTAGCAACTCTTTTTATATTGATGCTATCGCTCATCGTTTGTATTTATTTACTGGCGCTGTTACTTTTGCGCTGCCTTACCATGCCAATGAATGATACTGCACATATTGAGCATATAAACGAAATAAATGTAACTATAAATATTTTTTTTGTTTTATTTGTTTTTTTATAAGCCATGTTTGAATCGGGAGCGCTGATTATTGTGATGTAGTTTTGGTTTTGTATTTGGTTTTGAATTTCTGCCAATTCCGATATCATAGCGCCATAGTCGTTTGCCAGTTTCTCGATAAGTTTGCTTTTGAATATGTATTCTGGGTTCTCTTCTAGGAGTATCTTGTGTTCGGTAAGAATGTCTTTCCTAGTGCCCGATTTCGATACTTTTTGTGAAATTGTACTGTCAATCAATGAAATCTCGGCTTTCAACGAATCAAGATTCTTAATCTTATCTTCCATTTGATACTTGATTCTCTGTATATTATATTGAGACTGTGACGCGATAAGATCTTTTAAATTCTTGTTTAATAGGGTTATAATCAGGTCTGACATTCCTGCAGCTTCTTCTGGCTTTTCTGATGAAACTATTAGAGTTATGCATTTTCTTGAATCGACAGAGGCCGAAACTCTACTTGCGTATATTCCTCTATTTATGTTATATACAGTCGATACAGAATCAACAATATTTCTGTCATTTAATGACGCAACGACGTGTTTGTTGATATCCATCGATGTCTTTATTGGTAGGGTTTGGACAAAAAAAGATGAATTGACTGCATATAGCTGGGGTTTACTTATTGTAACAAGATAAGTCGCAATTGCTGCAATGCAGGTGACTGAGATTACGATAATTATCTTTATTTTCAACGTAATTTTTTCTAACATGTTAATTTATATTTTTTGCAAAATTACAAATAAATAAAAATAATAGAAACAATTGTGAGGGAAAGATTTTAAAAATTGATTGTTCATTAGATATGTGCTATATTTTTGCCATATTAACAAAAAAACATTGATAAAACTCCGATTTTGTATTATTTTCGCACCGCAAAAAAATAAAACAATGAAAATAGCTCTTGCACAATTAAATTATCACATTGGAAATTTCGAATCCAATGCGCAAAAAATCATTTTAACAGCAAAGGAAGCAAAGAAAAATGGTGCAGACCTTGTTGTTTTTTCAGAATTGTCGGTATGCGGATATTGTCCAGACGATTTGCTTGAACGTACCGATTTTGTTGATGATTGCAATGCGGCAGTTGAGAAAATTGTTGCCGAATGCGCTGATATTCCGATTATTATCGGTGCTCCGTTGACAAATGTAGCCAAACATGGGAAACGACTGCTGAATGCTGCATTATTCATAGTTGATGGTAATGTGATGTCGCAGTGCAAGACCGTATTGCCCGATGCTGGTGTAATTGACGAGTATAGGTATTTTGAGCCAAGCGACAAGTTCGACCTTATAAATCTAAATGGTGTTAAAATTGCTCTCACCGTTGGTTGCGATGTTGTTGATTATCCGATGGATATTATTGCTAAGTTGAATCCTGACTTTATAGTTAATATTTCGGCTGTTCCGTATGCACACGACGATAGTCATTTGCCGGATTTGTCAGCAGTTGCTAAGAAATATGGTTTGCCCTTATTGAACGTAAACCAAGTTGGTGCCAATACCAATCTGATATACGAAGGTCGTAGCATCGCTTTCAATGCTGATGGTAAGGTAATTGCAGAATGCAAGTCGTTTGAAGAAGATTTGCAATATGTTGAAACAAAATCATTTAAGTCGGCAGGAGAGGAGCTTCGCAAAATTGATACAACAGAAAGCATTTTCCGTGCAATAACACTAGGTTTGCGCGACTATTTTGCAAAGATGAACTTCAAGACGGCTGTTCTCGGATTGTCGGGAGGAATCGATTCGGCTGTTGTATTGGCTCTTGCAGTTAATGCTCTTGGATGTGAAAATGTTCATTCGATACTTATGCCGACTTGCTATTCGAGTTCGCATTCTATAGATGATTCTTTGGAAATGTTAAAACGCACGAAATCAAGCTATCACATTATTCCAATTGAAGATTTACGTAATGCTTTTGGAACTGCAATGGCTGAGGCTTTCGATGGAACAAAACCTGGCCTCGCTGAGGAAAATATTCAAGCTCGTCTGCGTGGCAGCATACTGATGGCATATTCGAATAAGTTTGGCAATATTCTGCTCAATACATCTAACAAGAGCGAGGAAGCCGTCGGTTACTCGACGCTATATGGTGACATGTGCGGTTCGTTATCGCTTCTTGGTGATGTATATAAGACAGAGGTTTATAGGCTAGCAAGGTATATAAACGAACATTGTGGAAACATTATCCCTCAGAATATAATCGACAAAGCACCGTCGGCTGAGTTGCGTCCAGACCAGAAGGATCAGGATTCGTTGCCTCCATACGACATTCTTGATGCTATTCTCAATTGTTACCTCGAGGGCAATATGACAGCCGATGAAATAAAAGCCAAAGGATTTGATGCAGAAACAGTTGACTTTGTTTTGAAACTTACTAAACGTGTAGAATACAAGCGTTTCCAGGCTCCGCCGATACTCAAAGTTTCATCTTGTCCGTTCGGACATTCGCAAAGCGTACCGCTGGTAGCAAAGTATTAAAACAAAAAAGGCTGCGTTTGCAGCCTTTTTGTTATTTAATTCAAATTAAAGGAGTTTCTTCTTCAGGTTCAGTATCATGTCCTCGGTCATGCGGTCTAGGTCGTACTGAGGTTTCCATCCCCATTCGTTGCGAGCGCAGCTGTCGTCCATCTTGTTTGGCCAACTGTCGGCAATTGCCTGTTTTATCGGTTCTGGTTCGTAAACCATTTCGAAGTTGGGATAATGCTTTTTGATTGCATTGTAGATGATTTCCGGATCGAAGCTCATTGCGGTAACATTGAAGCTGTTGCGGTGTACGAGCTTTGATGGGTCTGCTTCCATAATGTCAATCATAGCCTTTTGTGCATCAGGCATATACATCATGTCCATGAATGTTCCTTTCTTGAGTGGGCAAACAAACTTTTCTCCCTTAACAGCTGCGTAGTAAATTTCCACTGCATAGTCGGTTGTACCACCGCCTGGCAATGTAAGGTGACTGATGAGTCCTGGGAAACGTACGCTACGTGTGTCAACACCGAAACGGGTGAAATAGTAGTCGCTAAGCAACTCGCCAGTAACCTTTGTTACACCATAAATAGTGTTAGGACGCTGGATTGTGTCCTGTGGTGTGTTGTCGTGAGGAGTGCTGGGACCGAATGCTCCAATGCTACTTGGTGTGAACACAGCACAGTTGAACAGACGAGCCACTTCGAGGCAGTTGACTAAAGAACCGATACCTACGTTCCAACCCAACATCGGGTTAAGTTCGGCAGTTGCGCTCAATATTGCAGCAAGATTGTAAATAGTATCGATGTTGTACTTCTTTACAGCTGCAGCAATTTGCATAACTTGAGTGGAGTCAATGCGTTCAATAGGACCGCGTTCGTAATCTTGTCCCTTTAGAGGACGCAAATCGGAGCAAATAACATGGTTGTCGCCATAAATGTCGCGCAGGTTGCGTGTCAATTCAGAACCAATCTGACCACCTGCACCAATAATCAATATGTTTTTCATTGTTTTATACTTAAAAATCGATTTCAAATGTTTGGCAAAAATATATAATATGCAACAAAGCACAAAGATTTTTCGATTATTCTTTTTACACTGCTTATGAACAAAAAAAGCCCCACATTGTGGAGCTTTTTTACGTGATATTTTTTGTTTATTCTTCGGTTTTGCTGCTTGTTGCAATGACTTCATCGGTAGCAGAATCCTTAACTAACAGGCTCTTGAAATACCAACGCTTTTTTCCATTGGTATAGTCGTCGATATTTTTGCCGACGAGTTCGTAGCAAAGGTTGCTAATTTTTCCCATTTGCTTCTGACCTGGTCTAACCTTTACCGTTTTGTGTCCGCTGTGACGTATTTCGCCAGACTCTTCATCTTCGATGTAAAGTTCGTAGCACACAATGGCTTCGGTTGTTCCTGTATTCTGAAAGAACAATGACAATTCGATAGGACTGCTTGCATCCTTTGCTTTTGAGTGTGCAAGTTTAGTCTTTATTTGTATGTCAGCAAGTGTTTCAAAATCAGTATATCCATTCTGTCCGAAAACGGAGAAACTTGCTATTGCAATAGCAACTATCAAAACTAACTTTTTCATATTACTTGGTCTTTACTTCTGTTGTAGGTTTAACATATTTTCCAACGAACAATATCGCATTGTTCTTGTTTTCTCTGATTACAAAGATAAACGGACGGTTGATCATCACTTTGGGATTGTCCTTTACAATTGCTGATTTTTCTCTGACAACCACTGCAGTAGCGGCAGCAGCCTCGGTTCCTTTTTCCGAAACTTCTACAATTGCCTTATGTATAACTTCGTCGATCAGCAAATTGCTTTTTCCATTCATCTTCGAGAAATCAGCGCTCTTTGAGAATGCTGCCTTTATGCCCATATCCATGAGGTATTTTTTCATTTCAAATCTCGATTCAATCTTGAACTTAGGCATTGATACATCAGCTTTGAAAGTCTGCAGTGACTTTTCCATAGCCTCGAATTTGTTAATGTCAAATCCTGATATATACTCATCTATATCAACATTTTCCTTAGGCATTATTACAAACATGGAAGCAGTATTTTTTTCGTAGTCGATTTTCACCATCTGGGCATCGTCGCTACCGCCGAGTTCTACGTTTTGTGTACCATTCATGAAATCGGTGACATATTCAACCGATTTTTTGCCGTAGAAAGTCATCTTTCTAGTCTTGTCAGCTTTGAATTCTGTTGCCCAATTGGCATTGAAATATATGGCGTTCAACAAGATAAGTCTAGTCAACTCGTCAATATCGTTGTTCGAAAGCAACTCAGTGATTTTTTTGTTAGTGTTTTTCGACACCCATTCGTTTATTTTCTTTATAGCTTCGTTGCGTTCGTCAATTTTGCTGAAGTCGGCTTGTGATATGCTTGCGTCGAAATCCTTGAGACACTGCATATACGAATCGAGGAATTTGTAATCCTTCTGGGCGACTGCTGCGTTCGATATTGTGAAAACACTCTTGTCTGATTTGTATTCGTTCAGCAACTTTACAAAATCATTATGTGATTCGGTCTGATTCTTCTTGAATTTCATCACTTTGCGCATTTCTGTAGCAGTCTTCTTTGCAGCTCCGTCGTATGCCATGGCCAAAGCATCGTAGATGCTGAACGGACTTATAAATGTATTTGTTCCTGAAGCAGCAGTGTCGTCGGTATTGACTTGCTTAAACATGTCAAACGTGAAATCGTTGTTGCTTTCCACAATCGAATTTTGTGAGCACATCGTTGCGCTTATTGCCAACGCGACTAAAAATAAAAATCGTCTTTTCATATCTTCTTTTTTTATGTTTTTCAAACTAATTAATAAACGTTTTTCTTTTCTTCAAATCGGGTAGAAGTTCAGCATGTTCCTTTTTTTTGAAACCTAGACAGCTTAAAATGTCAGGATAATTAGTGTAATATGCTGAATCTGTTGTTGTTATGTGGCATATTTGACTAGTCATCATCCTCAATGTTTTAGGAAATAATGATGTGTTTGCAATTGTCGTGCCGTTTATATAAGGATAATGCATGCTGATTCTATCAACATGTATATTTTTCAAATCCGATACCTTATTATATATATTCATAATTGAATGGCAAAAATAATATATTGTTTTGTGTGAACCAAAAAAAGATTTGAAGTGATAGCAATCTCATTTTTAATTTGTGAAAATAGAAATCTAAAATTGCCATCAACATCATAGACTTATTTTAAGGGGTAAAATAGGGGAGATTTTGTTTTAGCGAGGATTGTATTATAAAAAGAAAAATCTTCCCAAATACACGATTTTCGAAATTGCAAACAAACTCCTAATTTTTACAAATGTAAAATTTGACAAAAGGATAAGGTTGTAAAAATACAGATGTAACATATAAGATATAGGCTCAACATATTACAATTGTAAATATTTTTATCATTTTCCAGTGGGTATTTTTAACAAATGTTAATGCACTAAAATGTTTAGGTATTGTAAATATTAAATCACTCATATTCAGTGAATTAGTTTATTTGCTTGAATTTTTAGTTTTAGTATGTATGTCAAATAGTTGGCTGCGATGTGTCATATTTCGTCTATATAGCATAAATACCGCATAGTTTATGTATCATAAATTGTTATTAATCAGAATTGTATGTGTGTTGTTTTAATCTAATACTTTATTGTATGGTATAATGCATATACATATTGTATGTCAGTGTGTTATGTGTTTTATTCGCTTTCTGTACTAATTTTACAATTTACAAATGTAAATGCATGTGGTGTTAATAACTTTTTACAATAGTATAGAAAATTAATATTACATTTGTAAACTCAAAAACTACTTAAAAATATGATAGAAAGAATTAAAAAAATAATGGAGTCTGAGAACATGTCTGCAGGAAAGTTTGCAGATGAAATTGGAATAATAGGTTCTCGCCTCTCGCATTATCTTTCTGGTAGAAATAATGTTTCGCTTGACCTAGTGATGAAAATATTGGAACGCTTCCGTGGTATAAATCCCGAGTGGTTAATGTTTGGTCGTGGAGAAATGTATAAGTCTCCTGATCAAAAATTGTCAAGTCCTGCTAATGTTGAGCCAGATCTGTTTAATTCTTTCTCGTCAAGCTCTAGCGACACTTTAATTGAAAATAACGGCAAAAAAAAGGACTTCATCGATACTCAGCCAAATATTTACGATCCAGAACCAGTTAAACCGGCTTTAGAAACTCCAATTTATGAGGATAATGATCTTGAAAATCAAGAGAGTAATTCGTTTGCAAGGTTGTCGAATACACAAAAAATAATTGAGAGAATTTTGATTATGTATTCGGATTCCACTTTTGATTGTTATTCTCCCAACGGGCATAAGGTATAGTCTGTTTTGGAAAATATACCTATTTTATTATAGCATCGTTCTCTATCCCGCAGAAAAGTTTTATTTTTGCGTTTCAAATAAAAGTATAATGGAAAAGAATTATTCCCAGTCGCTGATTGACACGTGGCAATACGGCAAGGAAGAAGCAGTAAGGCTTGGCAGCAGTATGCTTTGTCCCGAGCATTTGTTATTGGGCATTATTCGCAATGCCGATTGCGAGGCCATGCAGAAACTTAAGGAACTTAATGTTAATACGGCAGAATTGAAACGTGCTATTGAGGCAAACTATAAATCGGCGGAACTGGCTCTTACAAATCCCGAAGATGTAGTGGATAGCAAGCCTATTTCGCGGATTCGTTTATTCATGCATTCTGAAGCTATATCGTTGGGTAGCAGCGAAATAAATACCAATCATTTGC
This sequence comes from Bacteroidales bacterium UBA1184, assembly GCA_002310235.1. Classification (GTDB taxonomy): domain Bacteria; phylum Bacteroidota; class Bacteroidia; order Bacteroidales; family ML635J-15; genus Bact-19. Next base: position 32,680 of record DBYO01000048.1, on the reverse strand, counting down.
TATTAGCCATTCTTAAAGTTCCTAGCAACTTGTTGCTTGTGCTCGACAAGTTCAACCTTGGGTACGATTTGTTCAGGATGACTATGGAAATAGGAGAATGGGAAATGGTGCAGGATGAGGACAATAACGATATTGACGATGACATGCCTGACGACGGCATGGAGTTTTCTAACTTCGACAGGGTTGAAGACCATTCCAACAATCATAGAAGACGCAATATGCGCAGTAAGTCGAAAACTCCTATGCTCGATCAGTTTGGCGTTGACCTTACGGCTGCCGCTATGGAAGATAAGCTAGATCCGGTGTATGGTCGTGAAACCGAAATAAATCGTATTACGCAAATATTGTCGCGCCGTAGAAAAAACAATCCAGTGCTGATAGGTGAACCAGGTGTAGGTAAGTCGGCAATAATCGAGGCTCTTGCCACTAAGATTGTGAAGAAGGAAGTTTCACATGTGTTGTTTGATAAGAAGCTCATTATGTTAAATATGACATCGATGGTGGCTGGAACAATGTATCGTGGACAGTTTGAGGAAAGGATGACCGATCTTATTGATGAACTTAAGGCTTGTCCAGATGTCATTTTATTTATCGATGAAATTCATACTATAGTCGGAGCTGGTGACACCTCTGGTAATTTTGATGCTGCAAATATTTTGAAGCCAGCTCTTGCTCGTGGCGAAATACAGTGCATAGGCTCGACAACGCTTGACGAATATCGCAAGATAGAGCGTGATGGTGCTTTGGAACGTCGTTTCCAGAAAGTTATAGTAGAGTCGCCAACTGTTGAGGATACCATAAATATATTGCATAGGGTAAAGGGCAAATACGAAGACTACCATAAAGTTGTGTATTCCGACAAGGCTATTGAAGCCTGCGTTAAGCTTACCGACAGGTACATAAGCGACCGCGCACAGCCCGACAAGGCTATTGATGCTATGGATGAAGCTGGAGCAAGGGTGCATACATTCAAGGTTTCTGTCCCGAACAAGATTCTAGAACTTGAGTCGGAATTGCAGAAAACACGCGATCAGAAGATGCAGTCGGTAAAAGATCAGCAATTTGAAGTTGCTGCAGCATATAGAGACAAGGAACGTGAGATTGAAATGTCGGTAGAGCAGTTGAAGAAGCAGTGGATGAACGACATGAACGACGACAAGAAACTCATTACAGAAGAGGAAGTTGCCGAGGTTGTGGCTATGATTTCAGGTGTTCCCGTCAAGCGTGTCGCACAGACCGAGGGCGCGCGTCTGCTCGAAATGGGTGAAGCTCTTTCTGGCAAAATCATCGGTCAGGACGAAGCTATCGGCAAGGTGGTTAATGCAATACATAGGAATCGTGCCGGGCTGAAAGATCCGAACAAGCCTATTGGAACGTTTATCTTCCTTGGACCTACTGGTGTGGGTAAGACTCAGTTGGCTAAGATTCTTGCGAAATACTTGTTCGACACCGAAGATGCTCTCATTCGTATAGATATGAGCGAGTATATGGAAAAGTTTGCTGTGTCGCGTCTGGTGGGTGCGCCTCCAGGATACGTTGGTTATGAGGAAGGCGGTCAGCTTACAGAGCGAGTGCGTCGCAAACCATATTCGGTTGTGCTTCTCGACGAAATAGAGAAGGCACATCCTGATGTGTTCAACATTCTGCTTCAGATACTTGACGAAGGTCGTCTTACCGACAGCTCTGGCAGAAAGATAGATTTCAAGAATACCATATTGATAATGACTTCGAATATCGGTTCGCGTCAGTTGTCGGATTTTGGCGTTGGTGTCGGATTCGATACTCAAGCAAGGAAAGATGCATATCTCGAAAATACTAAGTCTGTGATTGAGAATGCATTAAAAAAGACATTCTCGCCTGAGTTCATAAATCGTATCGATGATATTGTTCAGTTCAACACTCTTACCAAGGACGACATCTGCAAGATTATTGATATTGAGCTTGCTGGACTTTACGACAGGGTTAAGGATATGGGATTCTCGCTTAAGATTGAGCAGTCGGCAAAAGACTTTATTGTTGAAAAGGGTTACGATCCTAAGTTTGGTGCTAGACATTTGAAACGAGCTATACAGAGATATGTTGAAGATGTTCTGGCTGAGTACATAATAAAGGCCGATGTATCAACGGAAAATCTTATAACTCTTGAGTTTGATGAGAAAGAAGGAATGAAAGTCTCGTTATCAAAAGAATAATAGTGAGATTGTTAAATAAAAAAAGCGTCTATCGAGACGCTTTTTTATTTTTTTTAGCCTAAGTAACTCTTTAGCAGTTTGCTTCTGTTGGAATGTTTGAGTCGTCTTATGGCTTTTTCCTTAATCTGTCTTACGCGTTCGCGAGTGAGGCCAAACTGGTCGCTTATTTCCTCGAGGGTTCTTTCGGGACCACCGATACCGAAGAACATTTTTACAATTTCTCTTTCGCGTTCGGTGAGAGCTGCAAGTACGCGTTCAATTTCCTTCGAAAGCGACTCTTCTATAAGTTTGGAGTCGGTGTTTGGTAGGTCGGTGTTTTCGAGCACATCGACAAGACTATTATCTTCGCCGTTTGCAAATGGAGCATCCATTGAAACGTGGCGTCCCGAAACCTTAAGAGTGTCCGAAATTTTATCTTCGGGCATATCGAGCACTTTTGCAAGTTCTTCAGAGGTAGGACGGCGTTCGTTTTCCTGCTCGAATCGCGAGTAGGCTTTGTTGATTTTGTTAAGCGAACCAACCTGATTTAGTGGAAGTCGTACAATTCTTGCTTGTTCGGCCAATGCCTGAAGGATGGATTGTCTAATCCACCATACAGCATAAGATATGAACTTGAAACCTCTAGTTTCGTCAAATTTCTCGGCTGCTCTGATAAGTCCCAGGTTACCTTCGTTAATAAGGTCGGGGAGGCTTAAGCCTTGATTCTGATATTGTTTTGCTACAGAAACAACAAATCTCAAATTTGCCTTTGTGAGTTTTTCTAATGCCTGTCGGTCGCCTTTTCTGATTCTCTGGGCCAATTCGACCTCTTCTTCTACTGTGATAAGTTCTTCTTTACCAATCTCCTGCAAATACTTGTCCAACGATGCACTCTCGCGATTGGTAATCGATTTAGTAATTTTTAATTGTCTCATTTCTTATTTAATAAACCTAATCGCTTATACGACTGCTTGAAAAAAAAGTTTCAAAAAAAACAAAAAAATATACGGAAGTGCGACGACCCAATCATAACTACATAATTTATGCTATATCTTTTTGTATTTTTGGTATCTTTGCTAAAAATTTGCGCTATGAGAAAAATTTTATCAGCAAAACAATCGCGGGAGCTGGATCAAATGACAATCTCGGCTATTGGAATATCGTCATACAAACTTATGGAACGAGCTGTGTGCGCTCTGTTTGAGCATGTTGAACATATTGTTGGCGATTTTGATGGGAAAAAGTTTGTGGTTGTTGCCGGTACCGGCAATAATGGTGGCGATGGACTTGGATTGGCGCGTAAACTAATGGAAGCAAATGCTGGTGTAGAGGTTTTTCTGTGCGACTTCTCACAAAATATAAGTCAAGAGTGTCTGATAAATCTAGATAAACTTAAAGAATTAAAAATCAATACGGTATCATTGTCAGGCTGTGATTTGTCCACCTTGGCTTTTGACGACAATGCAATTATTGTAGATGCAATCTTTGGCACTGGTCTTAGTCGCAGTGTCACAGGTGATTGCGCTAAGGTAATTGAAGCGATAAATAAAACTCATGGCAAAACTATTTCTATAGATATTCCATCTGGTCTTTTTGCTGACGACAACAGCAGAAACGACGGTGCTATAGTGAAGGCAGACCTTACTTTGTCGATACAAGACTACCATCTATCGGCAATGCTTGCCGAAAATTCGATGTACTATGGTGATATTCGTATAGTTGACATTGGTCATGACAAGGATTCGTTGTCGTCGTTCGTCACCGAGTTCTGCTATCTTGAAAAGGCCGACATTGTGAAACTTATCAAACCGCGACACGATTTCGACCACAAGGGAACTTTTGGTCATGCTTTGCTAGTGGCCGGAGGCGTTGGAAAAGCTGGTGCAGCAATAATGGCATCGCTTGCGTGCATGAGGGCAGGCGTGGGACTTCTTACTGTGCACGTTCCTGTCGAAATTTCAAACATAATGCAGGTCGCTGTGCCAGAAGCTATGCTTGAATTAGATGGCGACAACATCTTTAACACCAAGACAATGAATGTTGAAAAATATTCATCTGTTGGCATCGGTCCTGGCATTGGCGTCGGCAGCAGTGCTGTGGCTAAAGTTGATTCTCTGATTAATTGTGGCAAGCCAATGGTTATGGATGCCGACGCTCTTAATATCCTTGCTACCGACAGCACAAAGTTGGCGAGCATTGCAAATTGTGTGTTGACACCGCATCCGAAAGAGTTTGAACGGCTGTTTGGAAAAATGTCGTCAACGTTGGAAAAGCTGAAAATTATGTCGGATTTTTCCCGCTCACACAACTCGGTGGTTGTCCTAAAAGGCGGTGTAACGGCAATTTCGCTGACTGACGGGCGTGTGGTTATGTACAACGGACGCAATCCTGGTATAGCCACAGGCGGAAGTGGTGATGTGCTTACTGGTGTTATCGCGTCGTTGTTGGCTCAGGGATATGGTGTCAACGAAGCTGCGATGATAGGCGTGTGGTTGCATGGCGAGGCTGGCAAATTGGCAACCAGCAGGTTGGGGGTAATGTCAACCTTGGCTACCGACATTATCGATTCTCTGCCTGAGGTCTGTAGGAGTGTTGAAAAATCTATGTGTTGAACTAGTGTTCTAAAATAATATTGTATCTTTGCACACAATGTTTAAAAAGTATTTCTTTATGAAAAGGTTTAGCATGACGGTTGTTTTGGTAATGTTTGCAATGCTTTATTGCTGCGCCCAGATAAATGTGTTTCCTCTTACTGAGCAGAATATCAAGATTAAAAAGAATTCTAGCATTTATTATTTGCCACAGACAACTCTTGAAATCAGGATGAAAATTACCAAGGAATCTCTCATTCCAGGTCCTTATTATAAATATGCAGAAAAATATCTGTGCATAAAGAATGTGCCAACAACGGCTTCGTCGGATATAGTTATTGATAATGTACAGATAACTAGGATACAGCAGCCAGACCCCAATGCTTGTTTTATGGTAGTTAGTGACCGGGAGGCGAATATCGTTTACAACAACAAGGGTATTATTGTAGGATATAATTGTGGCAAGCCGTCCGACATGTCGTCTTCTGACAGTGATAGTCATTTTACCAAAGAGTCGAATTTGAAGACTCCTATTTTTACAGATTATGGTGTGAAGCGCAACTTTATTGGCAACACCGACACAACTTACAAAGTGGTGGAGATTGATTCTGTTTTCCAGAAGATACCTATTTATAATACGGTAATCGTTAGTAAGGATGAAGAAATGAAAGCTGAAGAGGCTGCCAACTACATAATAAAGATAAGGAAACGACTATTCAAGATACTTACTGCTCAGTTCGACACCGACACGCCTCCGGCTGATATCGAGGTGATGGTCAGTGAATTAAAGAATATGGAAGCCCGTTATCTAGAATTGTTTGTTGGTAAGATTATCAAACAAACCGAGGAATATGTGTTTTATTATACACCACAGGCAGATCTTGTAGAAGAGAAAATTCCTATTTGCTACATTACTTCCGATGATGAAGTTGTAAGTCAGAAGACAGAAAGCTCGGAGCCTGTATATCTGACACTCAAGAATGGAAATGCGACAAAAGAGATTAGCAATTTCTATGGCAGACAATACGATTTAAAGAAAAAGGAGAAAAAGACAGGTTTTTATTACCGCATACCTTCTGAGGTGACGCTTTCTGTTGATTTCGAAGATTTTACATATTACAAAGGCTTGGTTACCGTTCCTCAGTGTGGTTTTCTGGGACATCTGCCTGCCGAAATATTCAAGAATAAAAACCTGAAGGTCGAATTTGACGAAAAGTATGGTTCGATAAAGGGTGTATATACGAAATGATTTGACTTTGTCGGCATCGAATGCGTTAATATTGAATATTTTTGATAAAGGAAAGACACGATTTTTCGTGTCTTTGCGTTTTATTGATATGCGCTACCTGTTTCGGAACATTATTTTTTGTGCGGCAATGCTTGCATGTGTGCATGCAAATGCACAGCATGTGAGCATATATGTGCGCGATTCCGAAAGCGACAGCTATGCGTTTGCGAAGCAAAAAAAGTGCGACAGTATTTCTGCTGTTTTGTTTCTCGATGGCTATATTGATAAAATGCAAAAGAAATCCTACTATGCTGCAGGATACGATAGTATAAATTATGGCGACAAAGAAATTTCTGCCTACGCAACGCTCGGGAAACCATGTGCAAATGTTTATGTCGATGCCGACAGTCTGCCGTTCAGGATAAGTCGAAAAAAAATGCATAACATGCTGTATCTACCTGAATTATGCAACCAGATTGTGGAATATTATACCGACAGGGGATATTTGTTTGCATCAGCCAAACTGGATAGCGTGAGTTTCTGCGATACTGCTTTTTCTGCAAAGATAAACATTGACAAGGGTGAACTTATAAAATTGGATAGCTTGATAATCAACGGCGATGCCAAAATAAAGAGATATTATCTTGAACATGTGCTTGAGTTGAAAAAGAACACTGTACTTACAACATCAAAAATTGATAGGATGGATAGCCGACTTAGAAATATACCGTTTCTCGAACAGGAACAGCCGTTCCAATTGGCATTCTCAGATACAAAATCCGATGTGCTGTTGTTTCTTAAGAACAAGAAAGCCAGTTCGTTCAATGGCGTGCTTGGTATTATGCCCAGGAGTCAGACTACAGGCAGACTTATGATAACTGGCGACATTGACCTTGCGTTGGTTAATGTATTTCATTGCGGCGAGGATTTTAAATTTTCGTGGAAGAAGTATGAAACTCAGAATCAGATGCTTAACATAGCCGGGAATTTCCCATACATTTTTAAGTCGCCTATAGGTCTTGGCGCAGATTTTAGTCTTGAGAAAAAGGATTCTTCTTATCTGAAAACCGATGTTTTGGGTAAAATAATTGTCGGCAATTACGTTAGCAAAGGTGGTTTTATATACTATCGCAATACATCATCGTTTCCTATTGGCAACGATACTGCATCACATGGAGATTATTCTAAATACAAGACTAATTTATGGGGCTTTGGTATTAAGGTTTGCAATCTCGACAATGTTAGAAATCCATATCGGGGTATAGTGTTTGAGTTTCAGGCAGATGCCGGACGCAAACATGGGGAAGAAGAAAAGCCAGTTTTTCATTCGAACATTTTCTACGATATAAGCGGATATATCGGTTTTGCAAAAATGTTTACTGTTAAGCTTAGAAACAGTTCGAAAATGATATACAGCAAAACAATTTTTGGAAACGAGTTGTTGTGGATAGGTGGACTTAACACTGTGCGTGGGTTCGATGAGCTATCGCTTCCTGCTACATATTATACGCTTGGCAATATCGAGTTTAGGTATCTGTTAGAGCGAAATTCTGCAGTTTATGTTCTCGCCGATGCCATATATTTTGGCAAGAAGTTCACCAGTTCCGATGCTTCCAATTATGCCATGGGGTTAGGAGTGGGAGTCGATCTTAGCACTTCGGCTGGAATTTTTTCACTTATATATGCAATCGGAAAACAAAACGACAAAAACTTCAATTTCAGCAATTCAAAAATACATTTCGGCTACAAGAGCTATTTTTAGCACTTAAGACATGGTTGAGTTAGTGCTACATTGCGGTTTAGTATAATTTTATTTTGCATACAGCATTAATATAAGTTCATGTTATATATTCATGAAAATATGTTTTATCTTTGCAGTTCGGTTTGCAATCGTAAATGTAATGGAAGCGAAGACTGAGCTATATAATCCTGGTAAAAAAATGATATTCATGGTGATATTTACCATGTTATATACATTCTTGTGCTGGCTTAATATTAAAGCTAACATTACATGGCAGGTGTCGATTTTTGAGGCCTGCATATCTTTAGCGGGAGTGTTGCTGAAAGATATTGCTTTTTCGATTGCTCTCATACATATGTTTCGTATAGCATTCCGCAGAAAGACGGTGCGCAAATGGCATCTGGCGCTTATCGAAGCTGTGACTATTCTTTTGAATGTGTCGCTTACATTAATCGTTGCGATATATACTTATGGAAAGATTGATACTTTCGTGATTTTGTCAATTGGATTGTCGGTAATGTACATGATAATAATGTCCGGTAATCCTTTTTCGGAGAAAGTCGCTCATGAAAGAACCGAGGATGTGATAGAACTTGAAGCAGAGAAACGCAAATTGGAATTGTATTACCTTAATTTGCAACTGAATCCACATTTTCTGTTTAACACCCTGAATGTCATTTATGTACAATCGCGAAAAGAGAAAGCTAGGACGACTTCCGAAATGATAATGACACTGTCGGAATTGTTAAGGTATCAGTTGTATGAGGGGGCAGACGAAAAAGTGATGTTGAAGTCTGAAATAAAACATATTGAAAACTATATTGAGTTGCAGAAAATGCGTCAGACGGATTTATGTATTGATTATCAGAAGGATGGCGCAGTGGAGGGAATTATGGTGTATCCATTTGTTACTATTTCACTGCTCGAAAATGCTTTCAAATATGTTGATGTAAATAACTCTGGTGAAAAGTTTGTGAAAATTTTTATTGGAGTTGACGAAAAATATGTTTCCTTTGTAGTCCAGAATACTAAGTGCGAGGATGCCGTTGCGTCAGAATCGACAAAACCGAAGTCAAGTGGAATTGGCATAGAGAACACGAAGAAGAGATTGGATCTTTTGTATGCTGGTAAATATATGCTTGATATAAAGGATGTTGACAAGTATTTTATTGTTGAACTAAAAATATTATTAGAAAATGATTAAATGTATTATTGTGGACGATGAACCTCTTGCACGCGAAGGCATGAGGATGAACATTGAAGAGCTCGAAAACCTCGAATTGGTAGGTGAGTTCGCAAATTCGGCAGAAGCAAGCAAATTCTTATTGAAAAATAAGGTTGACCTGATGTTTCTTGATGTGGAAATGCCTGGTATGAATGGTATTGAATTCTTGAGGAACCTCGACAATCCACCAATGGTGATACTTACTACGGCTTATTCGCAATATGCCGTTGAAGCATATGAACTCGATGTAGTTGATTATCTTGTTAAGCCGATTAAGTTCGAACGTTTCGTAAGATCGGTAGCTAAGGCTGAAGAAATTCTTAAAATGTCGGAATCTCCTTGCGTATTTGATGCTTTCGAAGATAAGTTCATTTTCATCAAGTCGGAAAGAAAGTATATAAAGATTAATTTCGATGACTTACTGTTTATCGAAGGTCTTAAGGATTATGTCATCATCCATGCAACACACGGAAAGTACATGACAGCAATGAATGTTAAGACCATTTTCAACAAGCTTCCCGAAAGCATGTTCTTCAGAGTTAGCAAGTCATATATTGTCAATGTAAACCACATCGATGACATCGAAGGCGCATATATCAACATTAAGGGAAATCAAGTTCCTATCGGACGTTCGTATAGAGATACCTTTGTTGACTATATAAACACTCGTTTGTTAAGAAGATAACAAGTGTCTTAATAAAAAATAAAAAAATAATACCTTAATTTTGAGGTATTATTTTTTTTTGTATCTTTGACATTGTGACTTGGATAGATGTGAAGATAGAAATGGATGCTTTCAATGAGCGTACAGCTAACGATCTCGAGTTGCAGCGTAGTTTGCTTTTAAGCTTCGAGAGTGAGTTCGGGAGTTTGCGCAATTCGTTGACAACTACTGTATTGTGTTGCGATTATCAATTGGCATCATCTTTGCTTCATAAGTTGAAAGGGTCGGTTGGTGTATTCGGATTCGAAAATATTGCCAAACGTATATCTGAACTAGAAAATATGATTAAGTCGAATTTTTGTGCAGATTTTACCGAAATGCTTTCCGAACTTTTCTTATCTATCGAAAAACATATAGAAGAATTAAAGAAGTGTATTTATTAATAATTAAAAAAACAGAAATATGGGTTTGTTCAATAAACTTAAGAATGAATTTATAGACATTATCGATTGGCTCGATCCGTCGAATAACACTATTGTTTATCGTTTTCCAAGGTATCAGAATGAAATTAAGATGGGAGCAAAGTTGACCGTGCGCGAGTCGCAGGTTGCTGTATTCATCAACGAAGGTCAGATTGCCGATATCTATCAGCCGGGAATGTACACGCTGACCACGGAGAATATGCCAATACTTGCAACATTGAAAGGTTGGAAGTATGGTTTCAATAGCCCGTTCAAGGCTGAGGTTTATTTCGTTAATACCAAGAAATTCCTCGATAACAAGTGGGGTACACCCAATCCTGTAATGGTTAGAGACCCAGAATTTGGACCTGTTCGCTTGAGAGCTTTCGGTGTTTACGAATATAGAGTTGAAGATGCAGGAAAATTCATCAAAGATATCGTTGGAACTGATGGCGATTTTACCGTTGAAAAAATTAACAATCAATTAAGAAATATCATTATTACTCGTTTTTCGGATGCTGTTGCCGAGTCGAAGATTCCTGTTCTTGACATGGCTTCCAACTACAATGAATTTTCTGAAAAAATAGGTCAAGTAATAATTGATGAATATAAGGAATATGGTCTGAATATGACCAAGTTCCTCGTATCGAATATTAGTCTTCCAGAAGAGGTTGAAAAGGCTATGGACAAGCGTTCGAGCATGGGCGTTTTGGGTGACCTCAACAGATATACTCAGTTCCAGGCAGCCAACGCTATGGAAGCAGCTGCTACCAACCCCGGAGGTGGAGCTGCTGCTTCTGGAATGGGAATGGGCATGGGATTTGCTATGGCAGGACAAATGATGAATGCAATGAATCCTCAGCAGAACATGTACCAGCAGCCACAACAGCCGCAGTATCAGCAACAGCAACCTGTTGCTCCGCCACCTATGCCCGCACAGTCGGTATATTTTGTAGCTGTAAACGGACAGCAGTCGGGACCTTTCGATATGAATACTCTTTCGACAATGGTTGCGAACGGACAGTTGACAAAAGATTCGTTGGTATGGAAACAGGGCATGCCATCGTGGGCAGCCGCAGGAACCGTACAGGAACTTTCCGCTTTGTTCGGTGCAGTTCCGCCGCCAATGCCGGGAATGCCGCCTGTGCCACCGCAAATGTAATTACTAACATTTAATTTTATAGGATATGAAACTTAGGTGCTTTTTATTGGTTGTATTTGCTGCGTTAGCTTTTTCTGTAAACGCACAGACTCTGACAGCAAATGAAATTCCCGAAGGGCTTAATCCTGAAGACTATAGTTTTCCAAAGATGGAAGAGTTCGAACAGCAGATGCCAAAAGATGCAGATTTGTGTTCTCTTTCGTTTGAAAATGCTACAGGATACTATGTCGATGTATGGATTGACAAGTCGTACAAAGGCAGAATAACTCCATGGAAACGTATGGCTCTTAAGATTATGTCGAAGGATAGTGAAGTTTACTTCAGAACTAGTGGTGGTACTTTCCAGTGGTATTCCAAAGCTGAATGCGATGGCGCATTCGTTTTGGAAGTAGAAGAAGACGAAGACTAGGAATGTCGATTATAAGTGCTTTCGAAAAAGAACTTGCTATATTCTCAGATAGGTTGAAACTGTCTGAGAATATAGTCATTATACACCATTATAATCCCGATGGCGATGCAGTTGGTTCGTCGTTGGGTTTGTACAATGCCCTTAAGCAGACTGGCAAGAATGTGACGGTCATCAGTCCGACAATTTACCCTGACAACCTCAAATGGCTTCCTGGGGCAAAGAACATGCGCGTGCTAGGTAAAAAGACGCAAAACGATGAAAAGATTTTCGATGGTGCTGATATGATTATTTGTGTCGATTTGAATGCCCGCAAAAGAGTGGGAAACGTACAACCGCAATTCGAAAAATCCAATGCTTATAAGGCTCTGCTCGACCATCATCCATTTGTAGAAAAGTTTACCGATGTAGCTATTGCCGACACTCAATACTCGTCGGCATGTGAGCTTGTATTTGAATTTATTGAGAATACATTTTTAAATAAATACTTTAATATTGATGTTGTTACTTGTCTGTACACTGGCATACTAACCGACACTGGGTCGTTCGAGTATAATTCGTCAAATCCTAATCTTTTTAGGGTAGTCGGAAAAATTATGGAGTACGGCATAGAAAAAAACAAAATCTATAATCGTCTGTTCAATGCGTGGTCTGAAAATCGTATTCGGTTTATGGGTTACGTTACATATAACAGAATGGTTGTGATGCCGGAATACAAGACTGCATACATCTATATTACAGCAAAAGACAGGCATCAGTTTAAAGAACAATTTGGTGACACAGAAAATTTTGTGAATATTCCCATGCAAATAGAGGGAATCGTTTTCACTGCTATATTCATCGAACGCGACAACTTTATAAAAGCTAGTTTCCGCTCAAAAGGGACTTTTGATGTCAACACATTCAGTTCCAAATATTTTAATGGCGGTGGACATGTCAATGCTTCTGGAGGCGAAAGCTACGATTCGCTTGAGGTTGTATGTAAAAAATTTGAAGAATTAGTACGTGGTGAATGTGCCGAAGAATTGAAAAATTACATTTATTAAATGTTATTAAGTTGATAAAGAATCTTATATATATTGCAATCGTTATTGCCTTAATTATGTCCTGTAGTTCTCCAAATAAGCAGGATAATGATAAAGTTCCATATTCTCAGATTAAACACGAAAAAAAAGAACAATCGATTGGAATTAACAAGGATATGATTGAGGTTAACAAGGATGTGATAGAAAAATATATTGTCCGTCATAAGTGGAAAATGACAGTTACAGAATCGGGGTTATATTACATGATATATAGTCAAACCGATGGGACTGAAATTGGAAGCGGCGATGAAGTAGAGTTTTCCTTTAAGACTTCGCTTATGAATGGCGATGTTATCTATGATTCCGAATCAACTGGGAACAGAAAGATGAGAATTGACAAAAACCAAGAGGAATCTGGACTTAACGAAGGTTTGAAATTACTGAAGAAAGGAGAGAAGGCGTATTTTATTCTTCCTCCGCATCTTGCCTTTGGCGTGGCTGGAGATTCTTATAGGATTCCTCCTTATTCGGTACTTGTATATGATATCGAAGTTGTAGATGTAAAACATTCAGATGTCGTTGATGATAATATTGTGTTGTAATTGATTGCGTATGAGAGGATTTGTCGTAATATTGATAGCTGTTTCGTTATCCTGTATTGTTTCTTGTGCGGATAAGTATAACGATTTTCAAGTTGCAGAATCTGGACTTCAGTACAAGATTATAGAGCAAAATGTGGATGGGCAAATTCCAAATATTGGAGATGTCCTTGAACTTAATTATTCGTACGAAACCACTGATGGCAGAGTGTTGTTCGATTCTCATAGCAGTGATAGAAAATACATGAAAACTCTTGAAACTCCAGCACATACTGGCGGTAGTATTGAGGATGGTTTAGCAATGCTTCATGAAGGCGATTCTGCCATGTTCAAGATTAGTGCAGAGAATTTTCTTTTGTTCTCCGAAAAATATGGACATTTGCCTGAGGGTATTAAGTCGCTAGACCCGATTATTATCAAAGTGCGTCTTGTCAACATTATGGATGACAGCGAAATTGACCGTTATATGTCGTCTCGTTATCATAAGAGCGGAGATCAGGAATCTGAAATTCTTGAAAGTTATCTGAAGAACACTAATGTAACTGTGGAGCCAACTCCGTCGGGGTTGTATTTTATTGAGAAAGCTTCTGGCGAAGGCAAGACAATTGTGAAAGGAGACATTGTAACGCTGAACTATACTCTTACCATGGTTGACGGCTCGCTGGTCGAAACCACTCTCGGTGGTGAACCGATGGTCTTCAGGGCAGGAGACGGCGGTTTTATTGCTGGGTGGAACGAAGCTATACTTATGATGAAAAAAGGTTCGTCGGCAACAGTTATTGTTCCGTCCGAATTGGGATATGGTGCCGAAGGCAAAGGCAATATATTGCCATATACTACGTTGATATTTGATATTGAAATTCTTAACGTACAATGAGAAATTATAGGTTCGCCATATTGTTATATTCCTTGGTTGTAATGCTTGTTGTGGCATCGTGTCGTGATAAGAAGGACAAGAATAACGAAGAAAAGGAGAAGAACAATGTTGTAGCAACTCAGGAAGAAGCAGATTCTTTGTTGGCACAATGGAACTACAGCAACGATTCTGGTCAGGTGTCGATGATTGTTTTCGGAGAAAACGGTCAGGCTGATTATGTGGTTGACCGTCCTGAAAATGTATTTCTTAAGACAGCAACCGGCATCGAATACAAGGTGGTAAAAGCTTCAAAATCAAAACGTACACCCAAAGTAGGCGATGTGATGTATATGAATATGACCTATCGCACAGAAAAAAACGATTCATTGTTGTTTGCAAGTTCCGATCTGGGTGAAGATTTTCGCATGCGTCTTGCTGCGCCAAGTGATAAGGGTTGTATTGAGGAAGCTTTTATGTTGTTGCATGAGGGTGATAGTGCAGTAATTAAGGTTGATGCAATAAAGTTTTTCGTTAAGTCGCAAGGGAAGGCCAGTATTCCCGCGTATATAAAGAAAGGCGACCGTCTAGTATTCAATGTCAAGATGAAAAAGATTCTATCCGGCATGGATTATGCTAGTGCTAATAAAGAATTGTACCAGAAGCGTTTAGACGAGGAGAACAGTCTTATTAACCGCTTTCTCATCAACATGAATTATCCACTAAGGAAAACCGACAGTGGTTTGCACATTCTCACCATAAATAAAGGCGCAGGTAAGAAGCCTTCAGTTGGTAGCACAGTGAAAATTGACTATACTGCAGCGTTTATCGACGGCTCAGTTTTCGACTCAACTCTCGAACGTTCTGAACCATTCTCTTTTGTTATAGGCAAAAAGGAGGTAATTGTCGGTCTCGAGGAAGCCGTGATGAATATGCAGGTCGGTGACCATTGCCTTGTGATTATTCCGTTCCGTCTGGCATATGGCGACCAGAAGTATGGTAACGTGATTCCGCCATTCAGCACCCTGGTATTTGAAATTGAACTGCTCGATGCAAAATAAACGAGAAATATTACTCTATTTTGGTTCGTTCAATCCGATTCACATCGGACATCTTGCCATCGCTAACTATCTTGCTGAATATACGAATGTTAACGAACTTTGGTTTGTCGTAACGCCACATAATCCGCTTAAAAAATCGACCACCCTGATTGATGACCGAGTACGTCAACACATGGTTCAATTGGCAATAGGCAACTATCCGAAATTTAGAGTTTCTGATGTGGAATTTTATCTACCTAAGCCGAACTATACTATCAATACTTTGACATACCTTTCAGAAAAATATCCTGACTACAATTTCAGCATACTCATTGGTGGCGATAATCTCGAAACCTTCCACAAGTGGAAAAACTACGATGTCATTTTACGGGACTACAAGGTTTATGTATATCGTCGCCCTGGATGTAAAGTCGTTGAATATGAAAACTCTAACATAGAAATTGTAGATGCACCACTAATAGAAATTTCATCGAGTTTTATTCGCGAATCAATAGGTAGGGGCAAGGATGTGCGATTCTTTATGCCCGAAAAAGTATTCGAATACGTTGACAAAATGGGCTACTGGAGAGAGAAGCCTTCAAAAGAAATCAAAGAGTAAATATTGTGACAATCAAACCGTTGACAAAGAAGATTATTACTCATGCAGGCATAGTGCTGCTATTCTTTGTTGTGTCTGTTGTGTATATGCATCCAATTCTTAACGGCAAGATTATCAGTCAAGATGATGTAATTAATTATAGGTGGTCGTCAACTGAATATGCAAAATACAAGGCCGAAACTG
Organism: Bacteroidales bacterium UBA1184; assembly: GCA_002310235.1. Lineage (GTDB taxonomy): Bacteria > Bacteroidota > Bacteroidia > Bacteroidales > ML635J-15 > Bact-19. The sequence continues at coordinate 16,712 of DBYO01000048.1, read as the reverse complement.
GCGAAGATGCTTATTGGAATAGTTCTGCCTTCAGTGGAATGCCTATGTATCAGATGCATAACATTCCATCGAAGAATATTTTCCAACCGCTGAAGTATGTGCTTACGCTTACGTTTATCGGCGATGGTCCCGAAGGCCGTAATTGCGATTGGGGAATAATGTTCCTTTACCTGCTTGGTTTTTATGTTGCATTGACGGCAATGGGGGTAAAGCCTTGGTTGAGTTTGTTAGGTGCATTTGCCTTTGGATTTGGGAGTTACAATATAATAATTATTGCAGTTGGACATATTACCAAAGCATGGGCAATATCGATGATTGCACCGATTCTGGCAGGTATGATTCTCGCTTTTAAAAGGAAATATCTGTGGGGAATGCTGCTGTTTACCATTGCGTTGGGACTTCAAATCCAGTGCAACCACATACAGATAACTTACTACACGCTGATAATGGCAGTGGTCGTAGGTATTACATATCTTGTGTATTCCATTAAGAATAATGAGTTTAAGTATTTTGCAAAAGGAGTGGGGGGGCTTGTTATATGTGCGGTGCTTGTACTACTCTCTACCTCGCGTTATTTTATGGTAAATGCCGAATATGTAAAGCAGACCATGCGTGGCGGTTCGGAACTGACTATAACGCCAAACGACATATATCCAGAAGATAATCAAGCAGTTGTAAATGATGGCCTAGATACAGAGTATGCCTTGGAATGGAGCTATGGCAAGGCGGAGACAATGACTCTGCTTGTCCCTGGATTCTATGGTGGCAGTTCCGATGAACCAGTGTCAAAAAGTTCGGCATACTACAAATTGCAGAAGGATGAGATAGCACCGTTGTATTGGGGAAATCAGCGATTTACATCTGGACCGGTCTATTTTGGAGCAATTATAGTTTTCCTTTTCTTGCTTGGATTGCTTGTTGTAAAAGGACCGGAACGCTGGTGGCTGCTTGCAGTGACAATAATTGGAATCGTTATGGCATGGGGTGGCAACTTGCCGTGGTTCAACGATTTACTACGAGATTATCTACCTATGTACAGCAAATTCAGGTCACCGTCGATGAGCCTGGTGATAGCAAGCGTTTCGGCTGTTATTTTGGCTGTGTTGGCATTGAGGCAGTTATTCTCCGAAACTGACCGAAAAAAATACAATATTTCGCTATATATTTCAGCAGGTATAACTCTGATAATCTGTCTATTGACGGCCATAATAGGGCCATCGACAAGCAATTTTAGTGGTGCAGGAGACGCAACATTTTCAGATGAAATTAGGAAAGCTTTGATTGCTGACCGTCAGAGCCTTATGATAGCCGATGCTTGGCGTTCTTTCGCTTTTGTGTTAGCCGTTGCGTTTGTGTTATGGTTGTTCATTAACGATAAGTTCAAGAACGTCAAGATTATTGCCGCAATTATAGCTGTGTTGGTGCTTGTTGACCTTATAGGTGTGGACAGCAGGTATCTGAATGAGGATAAGTATGTGAAGGAAAGCTCACTGGACTTTAAGCCTGATGATGGTGACAAGCAAATTTACCAGATGGCTGCCGAAAACAACGATGTGGATTATCGTGTATTCAACATTAAACCAAAATATGGTTCAGCATTCAACGATGCACGCACATCAGCATTTCATCATTCAGTTGGCGGTTATAGCGGAGTAAAGCTCGCTCGTTATCAGGATGTTATAGAATTTTATCTGGCACATTTCGATAAAAATGTAATGAATATGTTGAATATCAGGTATTTTCTGAAATTCAAGGACGGAAAATATCAGGTGCGTAGAAATGCCGATGCATACGGAAATGCTTGGTTCGTGGATTCTGTTAAATATGTAGATTGTGCCAATGAAGAAGTTTTGGCTCTAAATGATGAGAATCTAAAAAACAAGGCAATAGTAAACAAAAATGAATTTAGCGGATTGTCGCTAAGTTATGTACATGACTCAACAGCGGAAATTTCATTGGTTGCAGAGAAACCGTACAATCCAAATTCACGTAAATATTCTGTACGTACAAATAAAAATGCTTTGGCTGTTTTTTCAGAGATTTATTATAGTCCGGATTGGCGTGCTTATATTGACGGTAATCATGCAGAATATTTTAGAGCTGATTATTTGCTGAGGGCGATGGAAATTCCAGCTGGTGATCATTCAATAGAATTTCGCAACGAAGCACCGACATTCCATAAATGGGAGAAAGTTGAGATGGTTGCGTCTGTAGTTTTAGTTCTGCTGATTGTTTTTTCCTTTGTGTTGAATTACAGAATTACAAAACGCCAAAATCCAAACCGAGTATAGTTCGATATTTAATGACTGCAATAGTGGCCTTTTTAAAAATGCTATTTTACATAATATAAATTATAGGACAATTGGGGCAAAATGAAAATTTGGCGAAATTCGTGCTGTTATCAAGTTCAATCGCAATTTTTGAAAAATTTTGGCGTTAGGATTTTTTTGAAAATTTACAACGAATCTTGTTCAGATATCAAATACGGCAAAATTTTGGCATTAGGAATTCCTCAAATTTTCAACTTTTAGCTCGCGCTAGCTAATCTTCAAATCTTTGAACCTTGAACTTTGAATCTTCAAATCATCAAATCTTCACAACTGGTGGCAGTTTTACGGTTCCACCATAATGTTCAGCGAGAAATTCGAATTCGGACTTAGCTGTCGTTCGTTTATAGTTTCATTGTCGCAAAAATTTTCTATAGAAATATTTTTGCGTTCATATATTGGAATTACAGCGTCGTAAATTCTTTCAATGATTTTTACCTGATCGTCTTTTGAGTATGTAATTTTTTGAGGAATCCAACCGCAACCACCAACTTGAATGTAATTATCGAAGGTTATTGAATATCTGTGTCCATCAATCTTGGTTCTCTGAACCTTTCGTGGTAACAGTGATTGAGAATCAAACCATAATTGGTTGGTATTTAATGTGTTGCTGTTGAGGGCGTTGATGCCAACAATATAGTATTTTCTATTTGTAGAATCGGTATAAGTGCAAAAATCAGATGTGTTTACAAGTCCTGTGGCGTTTATGCGACTTATTGCATCTTTGGCTGGCATTCCGTATAAGTCCATAACTACCAGCACCAAATCGTTTATGTCGGGACGCGACGAAACCATTTCGCCACCGGCAAATGCATAAATTGTGTCGTTTATATAAATATAGCCGTCATCGTTAATCATATCAGTCTTAAGGATATGCTGCGATGGTCTTACATATTCGGCACTGCAGGTACTGCGCTTTTCTGAGTTGTCGTCATCGAACCTTATGACCGAAATCATGTACCGGATGTTGTTGAACCAGTTACATTCGTATTTTTTCTCTATAGCAGAAAATAGTGATTTTGTGGAAGTTATGTTAGAACATGATGTTGCCGACAAAAGGAAACACAATCCTATTGCCAGCAATACAAACGTTCTATTTCTATACATCCTATTCATTCTCAATTAATATCTACAAAATCTGTCCGTTTAATATTACGGTGTCAATCAAATCGGTACAATATGCGTATGGCATAAATTCTATCGATGGGATTTCCTTTGTAATAAATACATTAGCTTTCTTTCCTACCGTAATACTACCAGCTATATCGCTAACGCCCAAAGCATAAGCCGAATTGAGTGTTGCTGCAATTATTGCTTCTTCAGGAAGCATCTTGTAGTTTACGCAGGCCAGCGACATCATGAATTTCATGTTTCCTGCCGGCGACGAACCTGGATTGTAGTCGGATGCAATTGCGACTGGCAATCCTGCAGAAATCATCTTACGGGCAGGTGCATACGGCATATTAAGGAAGAATGCAGCACCAGGCAGAATTGTCGGCATGGTTTCGCTATTCTTCAACACTTCAATTTCCTCGTCTCCAGTATATTCGATATGATCAACCGAAAGAGCGTTGTACTTTACGCCTACCTGAATTCCTCCTGATTTTGCCATTTCGTTGGCGTGAATCTTTGGACGCATACCATATTTTATTCCTGCCATAAGTATGCGTTCGGTCTGCTCGGTTGTGAAGAATCCCTTGTCGCAGAACACATCAACAAAATCTGCAAGTTCTTCGGCAGCAACCAGAGGAAGCATTTCGTTTATAATCTTATCAACGTATGCGTCAGGATCTTCCTTGTATTCCAATGGAGTTGCATGTGCTCCAAGGAAAGTCGAACGGACAATCAGCGGTGTCGTTTCTTTGATACGCTTTATTACACGCAACATCATGAGTTCGCTCTCGGTATCAAGTCCGTAGCCGCTCTTAATTTCAACGGCACCAGTACCAAACGAAATAATTTCGTTGATGCGTTCCATTGCCTGGTTGTAGAGTTCATTCTCGCTGGTTTTTCTCAGACGTTCAGCCGAATTAAGGATTCCCCCACCCCTTTTGGCAATCTCTTCATAGCTAAGGCCTCGTATCTTGTCGCTGTATTCGATTTCACGGCTGCCTGCATATACTAGATGTGTATGCGAGTCGCAGAACGACGGGAAAACCATCTTGCCCTTGGCATCGATTTCAATGCTCTTTTCATCGTCTTCGTCCCAGTTGGGATTCAGTTCCGACATCTTGCCATACGAATGTATCTTGTCGCCATCTATTATAAGGTATGCATTCTTTATGGTCTTCAGCTTCGACATATCCTTGCCTTTTGCTAGCAGACGTCCACTTTCGTCAACGTTCACGAGTTCCTTTATGTTACTAATCAGAGTCTTCATATATTTATCTTACAATTAAATCGTCTATACAATTGCCACCTACCATCTGGTTTATCCTGTATACCAGCTGACTGCGGATTAACATTATTTCACTTCTTATTATCGAAGATTTCACCTTTACTATCATTGTTCGTCCCGAAAAAGAAATGTCTTCCGTCGAATTTGCTACATATTCCCCCGAGATTTCTTTCCACAATGTCTTTATCCTGTATTTGCGGTAGTTTTCTTGCAAATTCGGGTTTGCAGCAAGCACATTCGACAATATTGACCCTAGCGGCATTTCGCCCTGCCTATCCATTTCTTTTTTTGACTTTTTAAAGGAGGACAAAGTTACAACTTTTTCGTCGAATTAAACAAGATAAAAAAGGCATTTCGGAAAATTAAATCGGGAATATTTTTTGGCAGGTATTACAATATTAATTACCTTCGCATCTTTAAAATGAATTTGAGACAGGTTAAATAAATTGCTGTTTGACGATATGTATATAGGCTCAAAAATTACTGATATACAAAGCAATGCCTTTGGCGTTGCTTCGATTGGCATACCTGTTTTCTTTATGTTGAAACATTTAACTCTTCAACCGTTTTTACGGTTGACATTAATAAATTAATACACACTTAATTATTCTAATTTATGGACGAATTATTAAACACCGAGAACTCTGTTGAGAACTCTATCGAGAATGAAAACATTGAAACACAAGTTGTTTCTGAAGTAGAACTAGCAGCACAAGAAGCTGAACAAAAGTATGAAGAACCGGTTGCAGAAACCGTAGCCGAAGTACCACAAGAAATCGTACAGGAGCAAGAACCTGTAGCCGAAAATCAGCCTGAACCTAAGGAGCCAGAAGTTACCGAAGCTGATTTTGCCGGGTTAAACAAGGAAGAAATTCTTGAAAAAATCCGTTACTATATACACGATTCCGAAAAGGATGACTGCAAGAAGGAAATCGATATTCTTCGCAAGCTATATTACGACAAGCAGCGCGAAGATCATGAAAATATCAAGCGTGAACTACGCGAAAAGGCTGGCGAAGGTGTTGAAATAGAAATGCCAAAGGATCCAACCGAAGACTATTTCAAGGAACTTATGGAGGATTACCGCAAGCAGCGTGAAGAACGTATGCGCCGTCAGGAAGAAATTAAGGAAAAGAACTACGAGAAGAAACTCGCAATTATTGAGAAAATCAAACAGTTGGGTAGCAGCGAATCGGCATCGCAGTCGTACGAGGAGTTCCGTAACTTGCAAAAGGAATGGAGCGAAATCGGACAGGTTCCTGCCGACAAGAACAAGGAACTCTGGGAAAACTACCAGATGCATGTTTCCAACTACTACTATCTATTGAAGTTGAACAGGGAAGCTCGCGAACTCGACTACAAGAAGAATCTCGAACAGAAGATCGCTCTTTGCGAGAAAATGGAAGAACTTTTGCTTGAAACAAATATTCTTACTGCATACCGCAAGTCGGTGGAACTCTTCAAGGAATGGAAGGAAATCGGTCCGGTTCCGAACGACAAGCGCGAAGAAATATGGGACAGATTCAACGATGGACGTACCAAGATTTTCAACAACTTCAAAGAATACAACGAACACCAGAAGGCCGAACGTGAGACCAACTACGAACAGAAGGTTTTGCTTTGCGAAAGAATCGAAGCAATGGTTGCCGACGATGCTTTGCCACAGAACGGAAAAGACTGGGTTGTTGCTTCGCAGAAAGTATTGGAACTTCAGGCATTGTGGAAGACTATCGGTATGGTTCCGACTGCAGTCAACACCGAAATTTACGAAAGGTTCCGTGCTTCGTGCAATAAATTCTTCGACCTCAAGAAAGAATACTTCGACAGAATGAACAGCGACCTCGAAGAGAATCTGCGTAAAAAGACCGAACTCTGTGTAACTGCCGAATCGTTGCAGGATAGCACCGACTGGAAGAAGACTACAGAAATGTTCTACGACCTTCAAAAGAAGTGGAAAGAAATTGGTCCTGCTCCTAAGAAGCACTCCGACCAGATTTGGGGACGCTTCCGCGCAGCATGCAACAAGTTCTTCGATGCAAAGAGTCAGTTCTATTCAAACATTGAGGCCGAACATCAGATGAACCTCGAAAAGAAGGAAAACCTTATTTCCGAAGTAAAGGCTTATGTTCCGGTTGAAGACCAGGCTCAGAACATTGAGAAAATCAAGGAGTTCAGAACCCGCTGGAACGAAATCGGATATGTTGCATCCTCGGAAAAGGACAGATTGTACAATGAGTTCAAAGAGGCTATAAATAAGATCTTTACGACAATTAACTTGAATCGTAACGACTTGGAATTGTCTACTTTTAACTCTCAGGTAGAGTTAATGAAGGATGCTGGCGAGGTGTCGGCATTGCAGAAAGAAAGAAGTGCTATTGTTCGCAAGATGCAGGATCTTACTGTTGAAATTGCTCAGATAGAAAATAATTTGGGATTCTTCTCGAGTGGTTCAGATTCAATTGTTAATGAATTTCATAAGAAAATAGAAAAAATAAAGAATGAAATTTCCGTTTTGAAAGAAAAGAAAAAAGCAATAGATATCGCAGAACGTGAAATGAAAGGCGTAAACAATGAATAAAAAAATAAGAATTGTACTTATTGTAATAGTTGCGTTTTTAACGAACGCAACTATGCTTTTTTCTCAAACAGGAACACTCAAAGGTTTCGTCCTCGACAAGGAAACTGGCGAACCGTGTATGTTTGCAAACATATCAATTCCTGTAAATGGTACTAATATGGGGGCATCAACCGATGTGAATGGTTATTTTTCTATACCAAAGATACCTGTCGGTACGCATTCTGCCACAGTTACTTATTTGGGATATACTGATTTGACAGAAGAGTTTACTATTGCCAAGGAAGGTCAGTTGGTTTCAAAGAACTTCATGATGTCGAAATCGGCTGTAATACTTCAGGAGACTGTTGTGTCGGCCGAACGTGAAGAGCAGAAAACTCAAGTAAGGGCCTCAATAATAAAGGTATCCCCTACTCAAATCAAGCAATTGCCATCGGTAGGCGGCGAACCTGATATAGCTCAGTTCTTGCAAGTGCTTCCTGGTGTTACGTTTACTGGCGACCAGGGCGGTCAGTTGTATATTCGTGGTGGTTCCAACATACAGAACTTGGTTCTTATCGATGGAATGACCATCTACAACCCATTCCATTCTATAGGTTTGTTCTCTGTATTCGATTCCGACATCATAAGGAATGCCGACGTTTATACCGGAGGTTTCAATGCCGAATATGGAGGTCGCTCTTCTTCGGTAATGGACATAACCATGAAGGATGGAAATGCACAACGCTTCGGTGGCAAGTTCTCGGCAAGCACTTTTGGAGCAAAACTTATGCTCGAAGGTCCAATTGTCAAATTCAAAGAAGGAAAAACTAGTTTGTCGTACATTTTGTCGGCAAAGACTTCTTATCTCGAACAAGCATCCAAATATATTTATAGGTATATAAATGATGGTGCTGGACTTCCGTTTAATTTCACCGATATATATGGAAAATTGTCTCTTTCTGCACCTGGTGGTAGCCGCGTGAATGTGTTCGGATTTAACTTTAATGACAATGTTAGTTATCAGGGAATTAGTGATTTGCATTGGAAAACATATGGTGTTGGTGGAAACGTTTCGGTAGTGCCGCCAAGTTCGTCTATGATGATAAAGGCTCATGTCTCCTACTCCAGCTATGCAATATCAATGCAGGCACTTGACAATTATCCTAGTGCGAGTTCAATTGATGGATTCAACGTGGGATTAGATTTCGTATATCACATGGGTAAGAACGATTTTACATGGGGACTCGAAATGCTTGGCTTTGCAACCGACTATGTGTACTATAATTCGGTCGGCAGAATGTTGTCGCAAGAGGAATACAGTACCGAATTGGCAGGTTATGTAAAGTATAAATGGAATTTGGGAAGTCTTGTGATAGAACCAGGTTTCCATTTACATTATTATGCATCAATGGGATCTGTATCGCCTGAACCACGTCTTGGCTTTAAGTACAATGTTGTAGAAAGGTTCCGTCTCAAACTTGCTGGCGGACTTTATTCACAGAACCTTGTGGCTGCAAATAGCGACAAGGATGTTGTCAACCTTTTCTATGGCTTCCTTAGCGGAAACTTGCCAAGTATGCCCGATACATACAAGGGCGAAATCCTAAAGACAAAACTGCAAAAGTCAGAACATGTAATATTTGGTTTCGAATGGGATATCGTTAACTCATTAAATCTTAATGTAGAAGGCTATCTCAAGAATTTCGATCAGATAACTACGATAAATAGGAATAAGATTTATGACGATAATACAACCAATGCTTCACGTCCTGATTATCAGAAGAAGGATTTCATGGTTGAATCGGGATATGCATACGGTGTTGACTTTCTTTTGAAATACGATACTGAGAAATGGTATATCTGGGCTGTATATTCCTTGGGTTGGGTTCGCAGGTTCGATGGCGTATCGACTTATGCTCCTAACTACGACCGTCGTCACAATGTCAACCTTGTTGCAACATACAAGTTTGGAAAGAACAACTCATGGAATGTAAGTGCAAGATGGAACTATGGTTCAGGTTTCCCGTTCACTCTTACTTCGGCATTGTACGAAAATGTTGATTTTACGGGTGGACTTAACACTCAATACTGGACTAATAACGGAACTCTTGGTGTGGCATACTCAGATCTTAATACAGGACGCCTGCCCAACTATCACCGTCTCGACCTTACCATTAACAAGGTATTTGCTTTTAAGCACAACTTGAAACTTGAGATTAACCTTGGTGTAACAAACGTTTATAATCGCGCTAATATATTTTATTTTGACAGAATTGAGTATAATCGTGTTGACCAGTTGCCGATTATGCCAAGCTTTGGTATGAATTTTACATTTTAACATATTATGACACAAGAAACTAAATACATTTTTGTAACTGGCGGCGTTGCTTCGTCGTTAGGAAAAGGAATAATTTCGGCATCATTGGCCAAATTGCTTCAGGCAAGAAATTATTCAGTTACAATCCAAAAACTTGATCCTTACATTAATGTTGACCCTGGCACACTTAATCCATTCGAACATGGTGAATGCTTCGTAACCGACGACGGCGCCGAAACCGACCTCGACCTCGGTCACTACGAAAGGTTTTTGAATGTTCGTACCTCACAGGCCAACAACGTAACAACAGGAAGAATATATAAGACGGTAATCGAAAAGGAACGTCGAGGCGATTATTTGGGCAAGACTGTGCAGATAATTCCTCACATCACCGATGAGATAAAGCGTAGGATAAAACTATTGGGAACCAATGGTAACTATGATTTCGTAATCACCGAAATCGGCGGCACAGTTGGTGATATCGAGTCGTTGTCGTACATTGAGGCTGTTCGTCAGTTGAAATGGGAACTCAAGAATCGTTGCGTGTGCATCCACTTGACACTCGTTCCCTATCTTGCATCTTGCGGAGAACTTAAGACCAAGCCTACACAGCACTCTGTAAAGGCATTGCAGGAAGCTGGTGTTCAGCCCGACGTACTTGTTCTCAGAACCGAGCACAAGCTTCGTCCCGATATCAAGGCTAAGGTTGCCAACTTCTGCAACGTTCAGCCAGGAGCAGTAATCGAATCTAAGGACTGCAGCACTATATACGAAGTTCCGCTGGTAATGCAGAAAGAAGGTCTCGATGAGATAGTTCTCAAGCAATTAGGCCTCGAAGTAGGACCGCAGCCAGAATTGCTTCCTTGGCGTTCATTCCTCGACAGATACAAGAATCCGAAGCATCATGTAAAGATTGCTCTTGTCGGTAAGTACGTAGAACTGAAGGATGCATACAAATCTATCAACGAATCGTTCATTCATGCCGGTGCAGCCAACGAAGCTGATGTAAATGTTGCATACATAAACGCAGAAAACGTAACCAAGGAAAACTGCGAATCCTTGTTTGCCGACATCGACGGTATGCTTGTGGCACCAGGCTTTGGCAATCGTGGTATCGAAGGCAAGATTGCTGCTGTACGCTATGCAAGGGAAAACGACATTCCGTTCCTTGGCATTTGCCTCGGCATGCAGTGCGCTGTAATCGAATTTGCTAGAAATGTATTGGGTCTCGACGATGCCAATTCGTTGGAAATGGACGAAAAGTGCGCCAACCCAGTCATCAACCTTATGGAAGAACAGAAACTCGTTACCGAAAAAGGTGGAACAATGCGTCTTGGTGCATATCCATGTGTTCTTAAAGAAGGTTCAAAAGCAGCAGAAGCATATGGAAGCCTTGAGATTGAAGAACGTCATCGTCACCGCTACGAGTTCAACAACTCTTACAAGGAAGCTTTCGAGGCTGCAGGAATGATTGCAACTGGTATAAACCCACAGACAAACTTGGTCGAAATAGTAGAAATTCCTGCTAATAAATGGTTTGTCGGCGTTCAGTTCCATCCGGAGTACAAGAGTACTGTACTCAACCCGCACCCATTATTTGTAAGTTTTGTTAAAGCAACTATTGATAATAAGAAGTAATATATGGATAAAAACACAATCATTGGGCTTGTAATCATAAGCGCTCTTCTTATCGGATACATGTTTCTCTCGCGTCCTAGCAAAGAGGAAATAGCCGAACGTCAGCGTGTGCAGGATTCCATTGCTCATGAACAGATGGTTAAGGAAGAAGAAGCCAAAGTTGCTGCTGAACTGCTTAAGGCTGAAGCCGAAAAAGCAGAAAATGAAGCTGCGGCAATGGCTGATAGTTTGAGCCCCGAACAGATAGATTCTATAAAGAATGTTAAACTGCGCAACGATTATGGCATTTTTGCAAAGTCGGTAAACGGTGAGAACAAATATACGGTTGTCGAGAACGACAAAATGATAATAACCTTCCTTAATAAAGGCGGTAAGATTTATTCTGTACAGCTTAAGGATTACAAGACCTTCAATCAGGAACCGTTGGTTTTGTTCGAAAACGATGAGAATTCAATTTTCGGAATTGTACTCACTATAAACGGCAAGCCTCTGGTTACTAATAACATGTATTTCGAACCGTTGGCTGGTGGAAAAGCATTGGAGTCCGATACACTTAAGGTTGGTGAAAATGGCTTGAACTTGGCTATGCGTCTTACTGCCGATGCTGGCAAGTACATTGAATACAACTACGTCATCAAGCCCGACGACTACATGCTCGACATGAGTCTGAATATAGTCGGTTTGAAAGACGAAATGAAGGACAACACCAGCACACGCATGCAATGGTACGTTGACGTGCTAGCTCTCGAAAGAGGCCGCGACTGGGAATCGAACAACACCACGGTGTTTATGCGCATGTCGGACGAGGAAATCGAAAACCTCAACGAGATGAAGGACGCCGACAGCTACGAAACCAAAGGAAGCGCACAGTGGATAGCCTACAAGCAGCAGTTCTTCTCCTCTATTCTCGTTTCTAAGGACAATTCGTTAGGTGACCCAAAGATTTCGTTGCTGAAACTCGATGAAAACGAAAATCCTAGGGCATTGAAAACTTTCAAGTCCGACTTTTTCCTCGACATTCCAGACGAGTCGAAAGTAAGCAAAGACTTCAGTTTTTATTTTGGACCTAACAAGTATTCGCTGTTGAAAGAATACACCGACAAGGATGGTAACGACATGGATATGGAAAAAGTCATTCCGCTTGGCTGGGGAATTTTCGGTTGGGTAAACAAGTATGCCATCATCCCGATGTTCAACCTGCTTGGCCGCGGAATCGCAAATTACGGTATCATCATTCTGCTGATGACTATCATTATCAAGCTTGTTCTTTTCCCGCTTACCTACAAGTCGTACATGTCAACAGCAAAGATGCGCGTACTTAAGCCACAGCTTGACGAAATTGCTGCTAAGTATCCGAAAGGCAAGGAAATGGAACGCCAGCAGGCACAGATGAGCCTTTACCAGAAGGCCGGTGTAAGTCCAATGGGCGGTTGCTTGCCATTGTTGCTCCAGTTCCCGATACTTATTGCAATGTTCCGCTTCTTCCCTGCTTCTATCGAATTGCGCCAGCAGCCATTCTTGTGGGCAACCGACCTTTCGTCGTACGATGCAATTCTTGAATGGAGTACAAACATTCCGATTATTTCGTCGCTCTACGGAAACCACGTCAGCTTGTTCGCTTTGCTTATGGCAATTTCGATGTTCGTACAGCAGAAGATGACAAGCAACCAGAACGCAGGCAACTCGATGCCCGGCATGAAGGTTATGATGTGGATGATGCCAATACTTATGTTGTTGTGGTTCAATAAGTATTCGTCAGGATTGAGCTACTACTACCTGCTTGCAAACTTGTTCAGCATCCTGCAGACCTGGATTATCCAGCGTTTCGTAGTGAACGAGGACAAACTACTTGCTCAGATGGAAGCCAACAAGAACAAGCCAAAGAAGAAATCGAAGTGGATGCAACGTTTGGAAGAAGCTTCGAAGAAACAGCAAGAAGAAATGCGCAAAAGACAGAAATAATGTCAGCGCAACGAAATAAAAAAGCACCGTTTATGCGGTGCTTTTTTATTAATTATTATCCAAATTAGTCTCCGATATGGTCACTAGCATCAATGCTCCAATCGCTATGATCTTCACGGAAAATGTAATCGTACTTCTTTCCGTCTGGTGATACTATTGACAAATAGTCGAATTTGGAGAAATGAATCTTTTTGTTGTCTGCTTCAAAAACTGTAGGCTTCTTTTGTCCTGCCTGTGCAGCAATACTAGCTATTTTAACCCATTCATAATTCTTTTTGTCCCAACCGAAAACACCTACACTCAACGTCTGTTGCGAAGAATTGTTAATCATTCTTATGTTTTCACTTGCTCCTCTTGGAAGCTTCTTCGATGTGAATACGTAAGCATTGGAAGCATCGTAATAAGGCAACGGCTGCTGTGTCATATCAGCGCCCTTGGTATAAACTAAAATTTCGATTTTTGTCATGCCTTTTTCCACCTTAAGGTCATACTTGCTTGCATCCTTTGTCACTACGGCAAAGTAACGGTACATTCCCAAGTCTGGAAATTTCTTACCAAAATTAGCATCTGCATCAAATCCTAGAAGTGTTTCATTGCCAAGGCTCTCCCATTTCTGTGTCAACGGAGAATGTACAAAAACCTCAAATTGTACCGATTTGTACTTTGAATAGTTTACAATCTTGACATTGAACCCGGCAACTTTCGAACCATTGCCGAACTTATCAGAAACAGTGCGAGCATCAATCATCAATGCCGAATTATCGCTGAACGCAGGCATTTCATAATTGCAATCAATAACTGGCTTTTCTTCCTGGGCAAAAAGTCCGTTAAAAAAGAACATTGTCACAATGCAAAAAGCAATAATCCTTATTGTTCTCATTTTTCTTCCGCCTGTTATATCCCATCGGCCCGTCGGTTTTAAAGTAAAAAAATTAACAATTAGACAAAAATACATTGCTTATAACTACTATATTACCCCTTATAGTATTTAAAAACACAACATAATTGTAATCAAAATAGTTACATCATTCGTACAGTTTAAAGAAATTGTAATCTAGGATTTTTGAGATTCGCTGCAGCATTGCTGTATTTATGTCGGGCTTGGCGAAAATCTTATACAAATGTTCGCGAGTACATGGGATTTGCTTTGCAAGCCAAACTACCGAGCGGCCTTGCTCCTTCAGTTTTCCCTGAATTATCCTACCTATATGTATTTCGCCATCGACCATAAAAAAGCGTGAATCGTTTTGCTTGTACGCTTATCATATTCCGAAGGCTCGCCAAAACCCTGTACTCTAATAAGCACAAAATAATCCACGCCGTGGCGTGAACATTTGCAACAAATTCCTGAGTACATAATTTGGCGATTTTTCGAAATCAAGAATAAGAGCAAAGCTCAATTATATTTTATATTTCAGTTTCTACATCATTTTATAAGTTGTTTCACACAAAGATATTTTAATTTTCGTTAGAAACATCCTATCCACCAAAATCATCGAATGCTATCATCTCGGGCGGAACGCCGTAATCGTCGAGCATCTTGGTGACGGCAGCCGTCATCATTGGCGGACCACAGAGATAATATTCGATTTCTTCTGGTTCCTGATGGTTCTTCAGATAATTATCCTCGATAACCTTGTGGATGAAACCTACATAGCCGTCCCAGTTGTCCTCAGGCTTTGGTTCCGACAAGGCAATGTTGAACGAGAAATTCGGGAACTCGGCTTCAATCTGCTTAAAGTCGTTTTCGTAGAAAATCTCGCGGCGCGATCTCGCTCCGTACCAGAACGAAACCTTGCGCGTTGTCTTCAAAGTCTTGAACAAGTGGAAGATATGCGAACGCATTGGAGCCATACCTGCGCCACCACCTATAAACATAATCTCACGGACTGTATCCTTGATGTGGAATTCGCCATAAGGTCCCGAAATCATAACCTTGTCGCCTGGCTTGCGCGAGAAAATGAACGACGAGCATACCCCCGGATTTACATTCATGAATGTTCCTGCACTCCTGTCCCACGGCGGTGTAGCAATACGGATGTTCAGCATAACCATATTGCTCTCGGCCGGATGATTTGCCATCGAGTAAGCACGGAAAGTCGGCTCGGGATTCGTCATCTTCAAGTTCCAGATGCCAAGCTTGTCCCAGTCTTCCTTGAATTCGTCATCCACATCAATATCCTTCGAATAATCGACCGTAACTTGCGGAACATCAATCTGTATGTACGAACCCGACTTGAAGTTAAGAGTCTCGCCTTCGGGCAACTTGACAACAAATTCCTTTATGAAGGTAGCCACATTGCGGTTCGACACAACTTCGCACTCCATCTTCTTGATTCCCATAATATCCTCAGGAATAACAAGTTTCATGTCGTTGCGAACTTTGACCTGGCAAGCCAGACGCCAGAAGTTCTGCTGTTCCTTGCGTGTGAAGAAACCTGTTTCGGTCGGCAAGATTCCGTTTCCACCCTGCACTACACGGCACTTGCACATACCGCAACTTCCACCGCCACCGCAAGCCGAAGGAAGATGGATATTATGCTCTTTCAAAGTAAGCATCAACGAGTTGCCAGTATCGACTTCGAGAGTGTCTTTATCGTTAATCGTAATTTTCACCTTCGACTGAGGCGTAAGTTTTTTCTTGGCAAAAAGCAAAATTGCAACCAAGGCGACCATCACGACTAAGAAAACCGCAATGGCACTGATAAGAACTATAGATTGAAACAACAGCATAATCCTACAATTTTATTCCCATAAATCCCATGAAAGCCAATCCCATAAGACCGACAATTATGAACGCAATGCCCAGTCCGTCAAGGGCCTTTGGTATCTTCGAGTATTTAATCTTTTCGCGTATGGCAGCAAGGCTGACAATTGCAAGCAACCAGCCTATTCCCGAGCCGAAACCGAAAACGGCAGCTTCGCCGACATTTGCGTACGAGCGTTCCGCCATAAAGAGCGAACCGCCTAATATTGCGCAGTTTACAGCAATCAGTGGCAGGAAGATTCCTAACGAATTGTACAGCGACGGCGAGAATTTCTCAATTACCATCTCGACTAGCTGAGTCATCGAAGCCACAACTGCAATGAATACTATAAACGTAAGGAACGACAAGTCAACATCGGCAAACGACGGTGAAATCCATGTCATTGCGCCCTTGCAAAGCAAATACTTTTCGATAAGGTAGTTGATCGGAACGGTAATCGTAAGCATAAACGCCACCGCAACGCCCAATCCGAACGAAGTCTTAACTGTCTTCGATACAGCAAGGTACGAGCACATTCCGAGGAAATATGCGAAAATCATATTGTCGATAAAAATCGACTTGACGAATATGTTAGCAATGTTTTCCATTATTTACCCTCCTCCTTTTTCTGCTGGCGTGCACGCTGAATCCACACTATCAATCCTACCGCTATCAACGCCATAGGCGGCATAATCATAAGTCCGTTGTTCATGTAACCCGCATCGTAAAATGCCTGTGGCACAACCTGATAGTTCCAGATAGTACC
>DBYO01000029.1 GCA_002310235.1 Bacteroidales bacterium UBA1184 | reverse complement strand
TTGTTCGCTAAGACCGAGCAGTTTGCTAAGCTCCGCTACGAAGGCTACAAGAGATTGAGCGAAGAGAAATAATTGATAAGTAATTATTTTTCAATAATAAATGCGCCTCAAATTTGGGGCGCATTTTGTTATACTCACATAAAAAAGGCTTGCACATGCAAGCCTTTTTTTATTTTCTTTGGAATCCTTTACAATCCCAACCTTATTCTAAAGTCGCTCAAAATGTTCATGTAGTTGATAAATGCCTCGTAGGGCGAGCTGTACGGATTGAAATACTTGTGAACATCGCCGTCGGAGAACCACTTGGTACACATGTAGTAGAAGTGGTCGCTAGTCTGCAGGTAGAGCCAGTCGCGCCACAATTCGGGGTCGTCGAGTTCCTTCACGCGTTCAAAAAGTTTATACAGGTTCTCGAATGCCTCGTTCTGCAGTTCGTTTCCAAGCCATGCCGTAAGGTCGCGCTCCTCGTCGGCCCACGAAATAGGATACGGAACATTCAACTTGCCTACTGGATTGTATTTTGCGACAACCTCGCTCGGCGTATGGAACTGGTAGTCGGAATACTTGAAAACCTTTTCGGGCAACGCACGCATAAAATCAAAGATTCCGGTCTCCTTCCACTGATGCTCGCCAAAGGTCTCGTAGTCCATAAACAGGTTGATCACCTCCTCGTTCGGATCAATGGCATTAAGCCACGAAACATACTTTTCTGCAGTAAGCGGGTATTCGTCCCATGCCGAGTTGGAAAAACGGAATGCAATGTCGTCCGACAACTTGAAGTTCTTGAGCAAAAGTTTCAACTTCGGATTTATCGCATTGCAGTACAGATAGTTCGGACTCTTCCAACCCATAATGTGGCGGGCGCCTTCGGTAAGCATTCCCTCGTAGCCGAGTTTTGCCACCTTCTCGCCTATTTCGTCGGAATAAATGAGCTCGGTGTTGCGGAAAATCTTAGGCTGCAAGCCGAAAAGTTCCTTCACTTTCCTTCTGTGGCGGTTCACCTGATAGTCGAACACATCCTCGGGACGCAACGCCGACAACGAGTGCGAATAGGTTTCGTCGAGCAACTCTACCCTGCCCGTTGCGAAAAGTTTCTGGAAACTTTCGAGCACATCGGGAGCATACAACTCGAACTGGTCGATTACCGTACCCGAAAGCGAATATGCAATCTTGAAGTTGTCGCCGTACTCGTTTACCAAGTCAAGAAACAACTGGTTGGCTGGCAAATAGCACTTTTCGGCCACCTTACGCATAATGGTGCGATTCTCGTAGTCGTTGTAGTAGCTATGGTCGTTGCCAATGTCGAAGAACCTATATTTTTTCAACCTAAATGGCTGATGTACTTGAAAATAGAAACAAATTGAACGCATATCTTATTTTTTAATATCCACAAACACTTTTATAAACCTCGTTAACATAATAAGCCGAATTTTCCCATCTGAGATTTTCAACTTCCTGCTTACCATATTTCTTAAACATCTGCGACAACGCATCGTAGTGCAACATTCCGTAAATAGAATCCGCCAGTTCGTCAACATCCCAGAAATCGACCTTTATGGCGTGTTTCAGCACTTCTGCCACACCCGACTGCTTGGAAATGATTACTGGCACATCCGACATCATTGCCTCAAGCGGTGAAATACCGAACGGCTCGCTTACCGACGGCATCACATACACATCGCTCATTCCAAACATTTCGTAAACCTCGTTGCCCTTAAGGAAGCCTGCAAAATGGAACTTGGTAGCAATTCCGAGCTGAGCCACACGGCGCACCATCTTGTTGAGCATATCGCCACTGCCAGCCATCACAAAGCGCACATTGGGGTCGCGGTCGATGACCTTTTTTGCCGCTTCGATGAAATAGTCGGGACCTTTCTGGAAAGTAACACGACCAAGGAAAGTCACGACCTTCTCGCGGAAGCCCTTGTGCAAGGTAAATTCGGGCAACGACATCGGCTCCACCGAATTGTGTACGGTCACAACCTTGTCGGGACTGATGCCGTAGCGGTTGATGACGATATTCCTTGTCAGGTTGCTGACGGCAATAACCCTGTCGGCAGCCTCCATGCCTGCGCGCTCGATGTCGTAAACATGCTGGTTGACATGCTCGCCACTGCGGTCGAATTCGGTAGCATGGATATGCACCACCAAGGGCTTTCCCGAAACCTTCTTTGCAGCAACGCCGGCAAAATATGTCAGCCAGTCGTGCGCGTGAATGACATCAAAATCGTTATGTGCCGCTATGTGTCCGGCAATCAGCGCGTAACGCGAAACCTCATCGTACAGGTTAGGACCGTAAGAACCGGAGAATGTGTATTTGGTATTGAGGAAACTCTCGGAAATCTTAACCCCAGGAATGTTAGATTCGTACATCCTTGCAAAATCCTCGGGGTCCATGTAAGGCACAAGGCGCGAACCGACCTCGATGTAGCGGAAATTCTTCCACACCTTGGTTTCCTTGACATCCTTTTCGGTAATTACAGCATCGCTGGCATTGCGTATCGACACATAGTTCTGATCCTCGTCGCCGTA
>DBYO01000012.1:6108-8299 GCA_002310235.1 Bacteroidales bacterium UBA1184 | reverse complement strand
ATAAGTCTGTAGTCACCGTGTCCACCACCCTTGGTCGACTGGAAATAGTCAGACTGT
The DNA here is from genome assembly GCA_002310235.1 of Bacteroidales bacterium UBA1184. Lineage (GTDB taxonomy): Bacteria > Bacteroidota > Bacteroidia > Bacteroidales > ML635J-15 > Bact-19. The sequence goes on along the minus strand of DBYO01000012.1, from coordinate 8,242 downwards.
GAAGGCTGGATAGTACCAAGGCCTGGTCCACCTCTAACTACGTTAAGTACCAAGCAGGGCAATTCTGCACCAGCGATGTATGAAAGACCTTCCTGCTTCAAGCTGAAGCCCGGGCTTGACGAAGATGTCATAGCGGCCATACCGCAAGCAGCGGCACCATATACCATATTGATTGCAGCAACTTCACTTTCTGCCTGCAATACAACCATACCAGTTCTCTCAATTGGGTTTTGCTCCATGAAATATTCGATTACTTCCGACTGCGGAGTAATAGGATATCCGAAATAAGCGTCTGCCCCGTAACGAATAGCAGCTTCTGCTATAGCTTCGTTACCTTTCATTAACTTTAATTCCTTTTCCATTTAGCTAATTTTTTTGAGATTAATTAGTCCACCTTTACCTTATAGACAGAAATTACTCCATCGGGACATACAATAGCACAGCTTGCGCAGCCAATGCACTTCTCGGGGTCTTTCATGTAGCAGTAGTTGTACCCCTTACCATTCACTTCTTTTGCCAGATCAAGGACACCCATAGGACAAGCACCCAAGCAAACGCTGCAGCCCTTGCACTTTTCGGTGTCAACTTTAACGGCTCCTCTGATTTTTGCCATAATATTATTAAGTTTGTTTTGTTAAAAATTTTCCCAAAGGTACTGCTTTTATTTTTATGGAGCAAATGTTTAACAGCACTTTTTTTGAACAAAAACGCCCATTCTCCCAAACTGCACCTATCCCAACCACTTACGCATCTTCCTTCCCAAATAACACCGCTTTGTTATTAACTTTAGGTATTGTCTGTCCGTCGTGTCGCAGGTTTGCCGTAACTTTGTGAAAAATTGGAATTTATATGAAATTTTCTGTTCTGGCGGTATTGTTCGCTGCACTTGTGCTTTCCTCGTGCGGAAATGCGGGTGCACTTGAAAACCAAGCCGTTGATGTGCAAACCGAGAATCCCAATAGGGTTGAGGCGCTTCCCATTTTCCCGGGAATATACAACGTGGACTTGTATCTGCCTATGCTTGAGGACAAAAAGGTTGCAATCGTAGCTAACCAGGCGAGCATAATCGATACGCTTCACCTTGCCGATATGCTGCTCAAGAAAGGTGTAAATGTTGTGAAAGCATTTTGCCCAGAACATGGTTTCCGTGGTACTGCTGATGCAGGACAGAAAGTTGATAGTGGAAAGGACGAAAAGACAGGCCTTGAAGTGGTTTCGCTGTACGGAAACAACAAAAAGCCTACCGCCGAGCAACTGAAAAATGTCGATGTCGTGGTTTTCGACTTGCAGGACGTTGGCGTGCGTTTCTACACATACATTTCCACCTTGCATTATGTGATGGAGGCCTGCGCCGAATCGGATATTCCGGTAATTGTGCTCGACCGTCCGAATCCAAATGCTTCATACGTTGATGGACCTGTGCTCGACACGGCAAATTACCGCTCTTTCGTGGGAATGCATCCGGTTCCGATTGTTTATGGAATGACAATCGGCGAGTATGCGCAGATGATAAACGGAGAAGGCTGGCTGAACGGTGGAATCAAGTGTAATCTCACGGTTGTTCCGTGTCAAAACTACACTCATTATCGCAAATATAAGCTGCCGATAAAGCCGTCGCCAAATCTGCCTAACGCCAGAAGCATAGAACTTTATCCTACGCTTTGCATTTTCGAGGCGACTTGCATAAGCGTTGGACGTGGTACTGACATGCAGTTTCAGGTGTTAGGACATCCGCTCTACAAGGGTGTGATTGACAGTGCTTTCGTGTTTACGCCCAAGCCAAATGCCGGGGCTTCCAATCCTTTGCTCAACGGAAAGGAATGCTACGGCTTCAACCTAACCAACGACGATGCTATATTTTATTGGCAACCAGACAAGTTCAATGTTTCGGTAATCATAAAGATGTACGAACTTTTCCCCGATAAGCTCAACTTCTTCAACAAGAACAATATGCTTGAAAAACTTGTCGGTTACAAGGCTTTCCGCAAGCAGATCGAGAACGGAGTGAGCGAAGAGGAAATAAGGAGTTCGTGGAGCAAGGATTTGGAGAAATTTAAGGAAATTAGAAGTAAATATCTTATATATTAGTTATGGAATTCGGTATTTGCGAATATGCATATCTTCCGTTGCGGGC
>DBYO01000012.1:0-6094 GCA_002310235.1 Bacteroidales bacterium UBA1184 | reverse complement strand
TCGGAAATGGTAAGTCAGGTGCTTTTCGGCGAGGTGTTCGAGATTGTTGCAAGGCATTCCGACTGGACAAAAATCCGTCTTTTGCACGACAACTATACGGGTTGGATTGAATCGGTTACAATATCGGCATTTGTGTGCGAAAATCACGAGGCTTCGTATGTCAACGAGCGTTATGTGGTGCGCGATGTGCCTACCATGTTGATTAAGAACGAGAAGAACCAGATTTTTGTTCCTAAGGGCTCGCTTCTGCCTAAGTCGGCGTTTACCGACCGCAGTTTCAACATCGGCAACAATAACTACTATATACTCAGCGACATGACCGAACGCACCGAAACCGACATCCGCAGTAGCATTATCCGCGAAGCCGAGGACCTTATCGAAACGCCTTACCTTTGGGGCGGACGTTCGCAGTGGGGAATCGACTGCAGCGGCTTTGTGCAGTTGGTTTACAGATTGTCTGGACTACTTATGCCGCGCGATGCCTCGGAGCAAGCCAAGTTGGGCAGTACCATGAGTTTTATCTCGGAAGCCCAGCCCGGCGACCTTGCTTTCTTCGACAACGAGGAGGGAAATATTGTTCATGTCGGAATAGTCTATTCGCCTAATGAGATAATCCACGCCTCCAAGAAAGTCCGCATCGACCGCATCGACCACAATGGCATCTACAATGATGAGTTAAAGAAATATACTCACCAGTTGAGGGTGATGAAGAATGTTATCGGTGGCTAACAGTCTTGCAGGCTGACAGTCTTACAGGCTTGCAGTCTAACAGCCTTTTCGTCTTTTCGCCTTCCTGCCTTCCAACCATTTGTGGGTTAAGTCGTTTGAAGTTGTTTGAAAAATGGCTTTTAGCCTTCTAGCCTGTGAGCCTTCTAGCCTAAAAATACCCGCTCCAGTCATACATCACATATCCTGCAATTTCGTGAATTAGCATATTCCATGTGGCGAATGCCGATGGCGCAGGGATTAGCCATGTTTCGGGATTGGCTCCAAGTTTTCGGCTGCAATAGTCAACGGGGTAGGAGTCGAAAGCAAAGCCTTCGTTTTCGAAGCACTTGGCTGCACGGCGGAAGTGGGAGGCACTTGTTATTAATAAATAGGTGTTGGAACTTTCTGTCGGGCGCAAAACCTTTGCTGCTTCGACTGCATTTTCGTGGGTGTTGCGCGATTCGGTTTCGATGATTATGTCTTCTTCGGGAACATTTATGCTTGCAAGATAGTCTTTTAGCAGTTGCGATTCCTTGTGAGTCTGGTCAAGCAGAAGCCCCGAACCGCCCGAAATGAAAATCTTTTCAATACGCCCAGCATAGTACAACCGAACGGCTTCGAGAATTCTGTCGGTGGATTGTCCGAACTCTATTTTTTCATTTTCGGCATCGTAGAGAATCATTCCAGTCAGAACAATGCCGTAGTCGTAGCACTCCTTCAGTTCGCTTTCCTCCACTGGCTTTTCCTCCCACGCGCTAAGACTGAGGTTTACAAGCAGCGGATTGGAGAACAGCAGAAACAACACAAACGTCGTGATGCGTAATCCTTTTTTGACTTTGTCTTTCTTGAAGCAGAACGACAACACGAAGATTATCAGAATCCAAACCAACGGCGAAAGTAAATATTGCAGTATTTTTGACAGTGCGAAAAACATGTTTTAAAACTATCTTTTATAAATTGCAAAGTGAACAAATATAATTAACTTCGCCAAAAAAATTTTTGAAATTATTTTTGAAATGGAAAAGAAGAATTTTGATTTAAGTCCAAACCTTCTTGAAAGGTTTTTGCAGAAGCCTTGTGAGGAGTTCACAAAGGCTGACATCATTAAATATATTGTAGAAAACAACATTGAGATGCTCAACTTCCGCTATGTTGGTGGCGACGGTAGGCTCAAGACCTTGAACTTCGTCATCAACAGTGCCGAATACCTCGACCAGATTCTTACCACTGGCGAGCGCGTTGACGGTTCGAGTTTGTTCACTTTTATCGGTGCAGGTTCGAGCGACTTGTATGTAATTCCAAAGTATCGTACCGCTTTCGTAAATCCTTTCGAGGAAATCCCGAGCATCGACATACTTTGCTCGTACTACGACAACAACGGTAAGCCATTGGCTTCGTCGCCAGAAAACATCTTGAAGAAGGCACACCAGAAGTTGAAAGATACAACTGGCTACACTTTCAAGGCTTTGGGCGAACTCGAATACTACATCATTGCCGACAAGAGCGAAAATGCTATGTTCCCGGCTGTTGACCAGCGCGGTTACCACGAGTCGGCTCCGTTTGCAAACTACGAGTTCATACGCAAGGAAGCAATGCACCTTATTGCACAGTGTGGCGGTAAGATTAAGTACGGACACTCCGAGGTCGGCAACTTCACCGATGGCGATTTTTACTACGAACAGCAGGAAATAGAATTCCTTCCTTGCGAGGCTGAATCGGCTGTAGAACAGTTGATTATCGCGAAGTGGATTCTCCGCAAACTCTGCAGTGACTATGGCGTAAACTTGAGCTTTGCTCCGAAGATTACCGTCGGTAAGGCTGGTAGCGGTCTTCATATCCACATGATGCTCTCGAAGGACGGCAAGAACATGATGGTTGACAATGGCGTTCTCAGCGACGATGCTCGCAAGATGATTGCCGGTATCCTCGACCTTGCCGATGCTCTTACCGCTTTCGGAAATACAATCCCGACATCGTATCTACGTCTTGTTCCTCATCAGGAAGCTCCTACCAACATTTGCTGGGGCGACCGCAACAGAAGTGTTTTAGTACGCGTTCCTCTGGGTTGGACTGGCGACATCAACATGTTCCGCGATGCAAATCCGCAGGAAAAGAGCAAGGCTGCTGATTACGACAGCAAGCAGACCGTTGAAATCCGCAGTGGTGACGGTTCGGCAGACTTGTACCTGTATATGGCAGCTCTGATTGTTGCTGCACAGCACGGACTTACAATGCGTGGTTCGCTTAAGATGGCTAAGGACTTGTATGTAAATGTCAATATTTTCAGCGAGGAGTTCAAGGACAAGTTGGCTAAGCTGAAAGCTCTTCCGGATTGCTGCTGGGATTCGGCAGATGCTCTCGATGCAAAGCGCAAGTTCTTCGAAAAGGACAAGATTTTCCAGCCTGGACTTATCGATGCTGTTATCAAGGGCTTGAAGGCATACAACGACAAAGGCTTGAGCGAAAAGCTCTACGGCAAGACCGAAGAAATTCGCGAATTGGTTGAAAAATACATACACTGCATGTAGAATTAACAATAGGCCGCTCCCTGAGCGTAGTCGAAGGGTCGGCTTTATAATGTATTGTGCGATGCAATAAAAAAATCATATAAAGGCTACCATCGGTAGCCTTTTTTGTGGAATTTGTTTAACTTTGTAGTCTGAAACGATAATTTTACGCTAATGTCAAACAAGATATTTTTTCTCGATGCCTACGCTTTGATATTCAGGGCATACTACGCTTTTATCAAGAATCCACGCATTAATTCCAAGAAGATAAACACTTCGGCAGTGTTCGGTTTTGTTAATACTCTGGAAGATGTCCTTAAACGCGAACAACCGACACATATTGCAGTGGCTTTCGACCCGTCGGGACCGAATTTCCGCCACGATATGTTCCCCGAATACAAGGCAAACCGTGAGGCTACACCTGAGGACATCAAGGTTGCTGTGCCGTATATCAAGCAGATTCTTGAGGCATATCGCATTCCAATAATACAGATTGCTGGCTACGAGGCCGACGATGTCATTGGTACGCTTGCAAAAAAGTTCGCAAATGCTGATAATCAGGTGTATATGATGACACCCGACAAGGACTACGGTCAGCTCGTCGATGAAAATATCTTCATGTACAAGCCACCTCATTCTGGAAATGTGCCCGAAGTGCTTGGCGTAAAAGAGGTAAACGAGAAGTTTGGCATCGATAATCCGAGAAAAGTAATTGACATACTTGCGTTGTGGGGCGATAGCATTGACAATATTCCGGGTGTGCCGGGAGTCGGTCAGAAAACTGCTGCTAACCTTATTGCAAAATATGGTGATATTGAGAATATTATCAATAATATTTCGCAACTAAAGGGCAAGCAGAAGGAGTCGTTCGAAAACAACATTGAGCAGTTGCGTATGTCGTACAAGCTTGCAACCATAAAGACCGACGTGCCGGTTGATGTTACGCTCGATGAAATGAAATTGGAAACACCCGATTTCGATGCCTTAGCAAGGGTTTTCGACGATTTGGAATTCTTTACTCTGAAGCAGAGGATTATAGGAAGCAAAGCCTTTGCCGAGCCTGCCCCCGAAAGTAAGACAGTGAAAGTCGCTCAGCCGCAGTTGCAGCTCGACTTGTTCAGTCAGCCAGTACAGGAAATTGCGCCTCAACAAACAGTTCCTGAAAAGAGTTTTTCAAACGAAAATGTGTCATATACTCTTGTGGAAACACCTTTCGAGGCTAAGCAGCTTGCTGAAAAACTTGCTGCGCTTGACGAATATTGCTTCGATACCGAAACCACTGGCACCGATGCTCTTACTGCCGAACTTGTCGGAATGGCTTTTGCGTTGGAAAAGGGCGTAGCGTATTATGTTGCTTGTCCTTCCGACAGAAATGCTGTCTTGTCGATTCTGAAAATTTTCGCTCCCATTTTCTCCGACAAGTCGAAGACAATGGTTGGACAGAACCTTAAATACGACTTGGAAATCCTTGAAAATTATGATGTTGAGGTAGAAAATAAACTTTTTGATACAATGTTGGCTCATTATATTCTCGAGCCAGAAGAAAAGCACAACCTTGATTTTCTTGCGAACAAGTATCTGGGTTACAGAATGATACCAATCGAAGAACTCATCGGAGAGAAAGGAAAGAACCAGCGCACAATGCGAAGTGTAGAGCCTCGTATCGTAAGCAACTATTCGTGTGAGGATGCCGACATAACTTTCCAACTGAAGGATATTCTTTTGTCGAAAATCAAGGAGCAGGGAATAGAGAAACTTCTCTACAATATTGAGATTCCGCTTATTAAGGTTCTGATGTCGATGGAAAGAACTGGTGTACGCATCGATTCGGCAAGAATGAAGGAATATTCTGCCGAATTGCAGAAGGAACTTGTTGGTATAGAGGAAAGTATCTATGAGCATGCAGGCGAAAAGTTCAATATCTCGTCGCCGAAGCAGTTGGGCGTGATTTTGTTTGAGAAACTCAAGGTTGACCCGAAGCCAAAGATGACCAAGACCAAGCAGTACAGCACAAGCGAGGAGGAACTTATAAAACTTATTGATAAGCACCCGATAGTGAATGAGATTTTGGAATGGCGTTCGGTCAACAAGCTGATTAGCACCTACGTTGATGTTTTGCCGACACTTGTAAATCCAACGACAGGTATGCTGCACACAAGTTTCAATCAAGCGATTACAGCTACGGGACGACTGAGTTCTGCAAATCCTAACTTGCAGAACATTCCTATTCGCGACGAGCGCGGAAAGGTCATCCGCAGTGCCTTTGTTGCATCTGACGACGAGCATATATTTTTCTCTGCCGACTATTCGCAGATTGAACTTCGCGTGATGGCGCACCTTAGTCAAGACCATGCCATGCTTGATGCATTCAATAAGTATAGTCTTGATATTCATACCGCTACGGCAGCCAAAATCTTCAAGGTCGATGAAAGCGAGGTTACCCGCGAAATGCGTTCGAAGGCGAAGACTGCCAACTTTGGTATTATATATGGTATCTCGGCATTTGGCTTGGGACAGCGCTTGAATATTTCCCCTAAGGAAGGCAAAGCTTTGATTGACAGTTATTTTGAGACTTTTAGTGGCGTTAAGGAATACATAGAACGCAGTATTGCCGATGCCCGTGAAAAGGAATATGTCGAGACTATGTTTGGTCGTCGTCGTTACCTGCCCGACATCAACAGTCGTAACGCCATTGTCCGCGGATTTGCCGAGCGCAACGCCGTGAACGCCCCAATACAAGGTTCTGCCGCCGACATTGTGAAGATTGCCATGATTAATATTTTCCGCCGTTTCAATGAAAACAACCTAAAGGCGCGTATGATTTTGCAGGTTCACGATGAATTGAACTTCAATGTGCCGGTTTCGGAAATGGAAATCGT
>DBYO01000043.1 GCA_002310235.1 Bacteroidales bacterium UBA1184 | reverse complement strand
CAACAGATACTCGATTACCATATAGCCATTAAACATCCGGATGTAACGCTTGGTGACTCGTATCGCGATGCAATTTCAAGGTCGTACAACAATCTTGGCATAATATACAGCGGCATGGGCGACTACAAGACAGCCTTCAAATATTATTCGCTGGCGCTGGAAATCATGAAACAAAAATCAATTCAAACAGATGAAGATATTAGCTATGCGACCTCGGTTGACAATTTAGGCGGCTGCTACCAAAACTTGGAAGACTATAAGAATGCAATAATATGCTATAAAAAGGCTATGGAAATCAGAAAACGAATTCAAGGCGAGGAACATCCCGACTACGCATATTCGCTAAGCCATATCGGAACCATTTACAGGTTAATGGGAGATTACCAGAACGCCTTGAAATATCATACCCAGGCACTGGAAATAAGGAAAAAAGTATTTGGCACAAAACATCCCGACTATTCATCATCACTAGCACATTTGGGTAATATTTACGATGATATGGGCGACTACCAGAATGCACTAAAATACCATAAGCAAGCTATGGAAATCTACAAGAAGGTTTATGGTGAAAAACATACCTATTATGCTGTTTCGCTCAGCAATATCGGTTTTGTTTACAGCAATATGGGCGACTACCAGAATGCAATAAAGACAAACAAGCTCGCTACCGAAATTCACAAGGACAACCTGATAAGGAACTTTTCGTTCATGACCGCACACGAACGCGAAGCATACTGGGACGAAATGAACGATCTTTTCACACGAAATATCAAATATATGTCGCATCTGCCTAATGATACGATGGCAACCAAGATAGCATACAACACTGAAATCATCGCAAAAGGCCTTCTGCTTGCTTCAGAAATAAACATTGCCAACGTAATAATGGAGAGCGGCAACCAGTCGCTTATTGCCGACTTCGAAAACCTAAAAGACATGCACCTGCAGCTCAACAAAGAACTGGAACGTCCGACAGACGAACGTATTTACAACTGCGATTCGCTCGAAGACGAAATCAAGAAATTAGAAAGGCATGTCATGGAATCGTGCAAGGAGTTCGGCGATGTAACCAATTTCTTGAAAATAGACTGGAAAACAATACGGAACTCTATGAAGGCGAACGATGTTGCTATCGAATTCGCCAACTATAAGGAAAGCGACACTACAAAATTTGTAGCACTAGTACTTACAAAAGGTATGAATGCTCCAGTATGCGTTCCATTGTTCACAGAGAATGAAATTAAGAAACTGCAACGCGGAGTAACTCCAACAAAAGAAGAAACGCCAAAAGAAGACGAAAACCGTGGTGCATTCGGAGTTTCGTCGAAAAAGCAGGGAATCTACGAATCTACAGGACTTTACAACATACTTTGGAAACCTCTTGAGAAATATTTCCCCGAAAATCCGCACATCTATTTTGCTCCGTCGGGAATGTTGCATCAGGTGGCAATTGAGTATGCGCCTACAGGCGACGGCAAGTTAATTTCCGACAAGTACGAAATATACCGTGTATCTTCTACACGTTTCCTCGCTCTCGACTACATGCCGAAGCAGTTGAAAAACTCAGTTCTTTACGGTGGCATCTACTACGACAGCGATACGACCACGATGAAGAAAGAAAGCAGCCGCTATTCTATGCGCAATACTGGATACTCTTCGTTTGCTGCATTTAATGCCGGCGAAGATCGCGGTAGCCTCAACTATCTGCCAGGCACCAAGACCGAAGTCGAAGACATTATAGGAAAACTGAAGAAAAGCAAGATAAAAACTTCTCTATACGAAGGTGCTCATGCCAACGAGGAATCGTTTAAGGCTCTGTCAGGTAGCGATATAGCATTGCTGCATATTGCAACACACGGTTTCTTCCTACCTACCGACGAAAAGCTTCCTGGCGACCAAGCGCTAATCCAATCGGGATTATTGCTGTCGGGAGCAAATTTCGCATGGCAGAACCTTCCTTTGCCTGAAGGCATTGAGGATGGCATTTTGACAGCAAAAGAAATTAGTTTCATGGACTTGCGCAAGACCGATCTGGTAGTACTTTCTGCTTGTCAGACAGCCTTGGGAGAAATCACCGGCGAAGGTGTATATGGTTTGCAACGCGGCTTCAAAAAAGCAGGTGCTCGTACCATTATCATGAGCCTCTGGCCAGTTGACGACAATGCTACTTTACTGATGATGACTGAGTTTTACTCAAATCTAACCAACGGAATGACTAAGCGCGAAGCTTTCAATGCCGCACAAAACAAGGTTAAGAAAACCAAGGGATTCGAAAACTCAAGATTCTGGGCTGCATTTATAATGCTGGACGGAAACGAATAAGGGTCTAAAAGGCTGACAGGCCTGAAGTCAAACAGGCTAACAGGCTAGTCCATAAGACACGAAAAAAGCATTAAGGATAACCTTAATGCTTTTTTTATATGAGTCTGCCAGCCGTTAGCCTGCAAGACAAAAAAAAGGATGCTCGCGCATCCTTTTTAAATTATTTCTGACTCTTTTCCTGCTGGAGAAGTTCTTCCTTCAAAGCAGCGAGGTCGGTAACGTCACCGATAGTGGTCTTTTCCATCTTGTCGGCTGGTTTTGCCTTCTTAGCCTTGCTTTCCTTCTTCTTTTCATCGTCAGCGGGCTTGTTCAAATCTTCGAAAGTTCTCGAGTGAGAAACAAAGATTTTCTTGTTTTCCTTGTTGAATTCGATAACCTTGAACGGGAGCTTTTCGTCAACCTTAGCAGGTGTTCCGTCTTCCTTAATGAGGTGACGTGGAGTTGCGAAACCTTCAACACCGTAAGGCAATGCGATGATAGAACCCTTGTCGTTCATTTCAACGATAGTACCTTCGTGGATAGAATCAACTGTGAAGATAGTTTCGAATACGTCCCAAGGATTTTCTTCAATCTGCTTGTGGCCGAGGCTCAAGCGACGGTTTTCCTTGTCGATTTCCAATACTACGACTTCGAGTTCAGCACCAACTGAAGTGAATTCTGACGGGTG
>DBYO01000020.1:38309-157680 GCA_002310235.1 Bacteroidales bacterium UBA1184 | reverse complement strand
ATAAGTTTAAGCGCTCAGACAAGTGAGTATAAGGTTTTCTATTTCTCTGGAAGCCCGAAGATTGTTGACAAGAAGGTAGAAACCAACCTAGTAAGGGACAGCTACATCTCGTCGAAGAGTTCTCTCAAGGTTCCGTCAGGTTCGTACGTAGTACTTACCAACAAGAACGATGTTCCTATGGGAATCAACACTCCTGGAACTTATTCAGTTACCGACCTCAACAAGATTTACGAAGATGTTGGTAATAGCAACCTTACACAGGAATTCTTCAACTACATAGCAAACAACATGATTCAGAATTCGCAGAAGGAACGCAAGAGCGGCGGTGTTTATCGTGCTGTTGGCGACATCATTCGCGACCCATTCGATGATGCTATGGTTGTTGAAAACCAGGTAATTCTCTACTGGTCGAACCCGAAGCAGAAGAAATTGTACCTTAAGATTTATGATGAAGAAACTGGAGAACAGCTCTACAACTATGCAACAACAGACAGTGCATTTGTTGTAAAATACGATGAAAAGATTTTCCAGAAGGGCAAAAAGTACTCATGGATTGTAAACGGCACATTCGATGATCCAGATCAGGGAACAATCCTCAGAACCTTCACATTTGCAGACGATGAATGGAAGAACGAATATCTGAAGGAAGTTAACGAAATCAACAAGACCGACAATGACTACATGAGAAGAATAAAACTCATCAGACTGTCGCTCGACAAAAACATTTATCCTATACTCGATCTGTATTAAAATATGAATTTTTCATAAACAAAAAAAACGCTGCCGTGGCAGCGTTTTTTTTATTATATCATGTTCGTCAATTCAACAAACTGCTCGGGCGAAAGCTGTTCAGGACGAAGATTCCAAAAACGATGTGTCATATCCACTTCGGGCGTAAGCATCGACTTTAACGAATTGCGCAAGGTCTTGCGTCGCTGGTTAAAAGCTGTTTTTACCACCATAAAAAGTTTTTTCTCGTCAACACCCTCTATTGACTGACGATAACGCACAAACCTAACCACTCCAGACTTAACTTTTGGAGGTGGATTGAAAACATGCTCGTGGACAGTAAACAAATATTCGCACCTATAATATAATTGCATCAACACGCTAAGGATTCCGTAAACCTTACTTCCCTCCTTCGATGCAATGCGCTCGGCGACTTCTTTCTGTATCATGCACACAATCTCCGAAACTTTCTCCCTATTATCCAATGCTTTGAAAAAAATCTGGCTAGAAATATTGTAAGGGAAATTACCAATAATACACATTTCGGAGTCGCTAAAAGATGCCAAATCCATTTTTAAGAAGTCGGCTTCAAGAAGATTAAATTTTGAATTATCAAAATTATCCTTAAGATACTCAACCGATTCGGTATCTATTTCGACCAAAGTAAGATTTGAGAAATTGCGTTTCACCAATTCGCGCGTGAGCACACCAGTACCAGGACCGATTTCTAGTACAGGAAGGCCGGATTCGTTATGCAACGCTTCGGCAATACGTGTAGCAATACTCACATCGGTAAGGAAATGCTGTCCGAGATATTTTTTTGCTCTAACCATAGCGCAAAAGTCGCAATAAAAAATGATATATTTGCAAAAATTTTCCAGTATGAACAAAAAACTAAAGACAACCATAAAAATTGCACTGTTCATTGGCTTTGGCATAGCCATTTTCATGCTGGTTTACAAGGACTTCGATTTCAATAACTTTTTCAACACTCTGTCGGATATAAAATGGGGATGGCTGATACCTGCAGCATTGATTAGCCTGCTAAGCCATATAAGCCGTGCCCGCCGCTGGCAGCTAATGCTCGAAAGTACAGGCGAAAAGCCAAGATTTGTCAACACCTTTTTTGCAGTTCTGAACGCCTATTTTGCAAACCTTGCAATTCCGCGACTCGGCGAAGTTACACGCTGCGCTCTTATCTCTCGCTACGAAAAGCAAGATTTCTCAAAAGTGCTAGGCACGGTGGTAAGCGAGAGACTTCTCGACCTAATCCTTGTTGCAATACTAACAATAGTTGCATTTGTCACACAAGCCAACGTATTTGGAGATTTCATTGAGCAGCATCCAGAAATAAAGGATAATCTTGCAAAAATTTTCTCGCCGACAACAATAATTATATTAGCAATTGTTGGAATTGCAGGACTATGCTTGCTTATCGTCATCGCAAAGGGAAAACTCGACCGCTTCAAAATCTGCCAGAAAATATCAAAATTCATAAACGGCTTATGGATAGGTATTTTAAGTTTGAAAAACGCACAACATAAAGCAGGTATTATATTTCATTCGTTCTTAATCTGGACTTTATACTTCCTAATGCTCTACCTCTGCTTCTTTGCATTCGAAGAATTGAGCGGACTAAGCATACTTGCCGCGTTAATGCTCTTTGTTGCAGGAAGTTTCGGCATGATCGTACCATCGCCCAACGGAATGGGATCGTACCACTTCATGATAATACAGACACTCATAATTTATGGCATCGCAAGCGAAACGGGCGCCGCATTCGCACTTGTGGCACACGGACTACAGACTCTGCTGATAATAGTTTTCGGATTGATTTCCACAGCTCTCATACCTGTGGTTAACAAGGATAAATAATGAAAGACAGCCACAAACGAGCGATAAAAATTGCAATCAAGGTACTGATAACAGTGCTGGCATACGCTTATGTGGCATACAAAATAGCCACATCTCCCGACATAGACAAATTTCCAAGCTATTTTTCCGACATCAGCAACACACAGACCATCATCCTAATTGGCATTCTACTTCTCATGCCAATCAATTGGCTTATAGAGTCTTGGAAATGGCAAAGGCTTATCCGCAATATTGAACAAAGCATAGGCTTAGGCAAAAGTATAAAAGCCGTGATGGCTGGCGTAACTGTCGGCACCCTCACACCAAACCGTGCTGGCGAATTTGCTGGACGAATACTTTTCGTCAGTCCCGAAAAACGAACCGAGGCATCTTATCTTACCATATTTGGCGACATAGGACAATTTTGCGCAACCATAATATTCGGCATAGCAGGACTTTTGATGATTGGCACTTCTGGGAATGAAGCAATAAGTTTCGGCACGTTGATGACAATTGTTGCCATTGGAGGAATACTTGTAATCGCACTATTCATAAAGTTCGACAGAATAGTAACCGCATTGGGCAAAACCAAACTCGTGCAGAACCGACTGAAAAAATATGTTCCGCAATGCGACATTTGTATGCGTTTGAAATTCAGCACACTAGCACTAAGTATGCTTAGATACATAGTATTTGCATTTCAATTTTACCTTTCGCTAAAGTTTTTTGGCATTGACATTCCTGCAAGTGAAGCATTCGCGGCCATATCGGCAACCTACATATGCACCTACCTAATTCCAGGCATCGCCGCCGCCGAACTAGGCATAAGGACATCGTTTGCCATTGCCTTTATTGGTATTTTTACCACACAAGAGACTGCTATCGCCCTTGCCTCGCTCCTGCTATACATTGTAAATGTAGGGATTCCAATTGCCATTGGTGGAATATTTATGCTCAACAAAAAAAATTAATTTTTTCCTTGCCGATTAAATAAAAAGCAGTACTTTTGCAGTCGAAAATTTTGGCCCATTAGCTCAATTGGATTAGAGCATCTGACTACGGATCAGAAGGTTGAGGATTCGAATTCTTCATGGGTCACCGAAAAACTGCGAGCAAAACTTGCAGTTTTTTTTTATTTTATTGGCAATAAATTGCCGTCTGTTAAGTTTTATTTGTAAAGCAAGAAACACTATGGAGCAAAAAGGTTTCACCGACAAAATCAAGTGGCTGACAAAACCGCTAAACGGCTACTGCGTTGAATGCCTTTACCTTATATGTGCAATGCTAATCGTCAGAATTGCCGAAACAATAGCACTTTTCGCAACTAACTACAATGCCGAACTCATCGGAAACAATCTCATAGGCTTTACTGTCGATATTGCAAACATAGGTTGGATTGTTGCTGTGCTATACATCATTTACACACTAATTAGCCTGCTTTCTCAAAAAGCAGCAAACATAACAGTAAGATTCATATTCGGTTTCTACCTCTGCCTATCGATGCTACTAACCGGGTATTTTGCAACCACCCATATTCCACTCGACGGAATAATAACAGCCTACTCGCCAAAAGAACTTTTGGTAACCATTAAAGCCAACAATCCATTCAATATTCCTATCATTATCGGCATCATAATCATTTCTGTGGCATTTGCGGCAATACCGAGAAAAAAGTTTCGCATCCCCACTTGGCTACAAATCATAATAATTGCATTGCTGGCTGGCTGTATATTCTTCCCTGGGCTCAAAAAGGAAAAATTCAGATACGACAAGGAATACTACATTATCGAAAGCAAAACCATCTATCTTTTCAACAGTCTGAGTAAAAACGAATCAATAATTCAGTTTACCGACAACGAGCTAAAGGAAAAAGCAGAAGAATTTGCCTCGTACTTTCCCGAATACGAATTTGTCAACTACCACTACCCTTTCCTGCACAAAGACAAAACACCCGACATTCTTTCTGACTATCTTGAAAAAAATGATGAGAGGCCCAATATAGTAATAATCATTGTTGAGGGTCTGTGCAACTACATAAGCGGCAAAAACAGCACAGTTACATCGGCCACTCCATTTCTTGACTCGCTGTCGGAACACGCACTTGTGTGGGAAAATTGTCTATCGACATCGGAACGCACATTTGGCGTGCTGCCATCGGTACTTGGAGCATTGCCTTTCGGAGAAAAAGGCTTCTTGTCGTACCGCCGCGATGTACCCAACCATAAAACACTCGCCTCAATATTGCACGACAATGGCTACAAAAACACTTTCTTCTACGGTGGCTGGTATGGTTTTGACGGCATGGACATATTTGCCGAAAACAACTTCATGGAAATGTACTACGATAGTCCCGAATACGAGCAAATTACTGAAAAAAGCAAATGGGGACTTCGCGACGAATATATGCTACTGCACTCTCTCAACGCTGTAAATAACACACAAGGCTCTCCCCGCCTCGACATATACCTAACCCTTTCCTCACACGACCCGTTCGACTACCCCGACAAAGAAAGATACACCAACCTGTACAACAAATTACAGTCTGCACAACCTAACAAACCAATAGTAAAAAAATATATCAGCAACTATGCGTCATTCTTATATACAGACGACTGCCTACGCAAATTTTTCATAGAATACAAAAATAGCAAATCGTATCACAATACAATATTTATCATTACAGGCGATCATAAGTTTATAGCATCCGACAACATCTTTTTAGAAACTGACAATAAAACCACAATCGAGAATTTTAGAGTTCCATTGATTATATGGTCGCCAATGCTGGAATCTGGACAAAACTTCCCAGCTATCACCACACACAGAGACATTGCCCCCACACTGCTCGCATATATAAAAAACAACTACGAAGCCCAACTGCCAGAAAACGAATCGTGGCTAAATTACGGACTCGACACAAGCAAGCGCTTCGAAGCCAAAACATTCTCACCTCACTACAACGCAAACCGCGATCTAAATGGCATAACATACAAACAATACTACATAACCGTTGACGGCATATTCACATTCGATACAACAGAAAACAAACTTTCAATAAAACCAATAACAAACGACAGTCGCCTCGAAAATTTTCCCAAGCTGTACAAGCAACTGGAAAATTACATTATGAATAATAATGCATTAATAAAAATTCGATGATTCGATAATTCGATGATTTGATAATTCGATGATTTGATAATTAAAGAAAATCACGAATAAAAATCCGCTTCACATTTCTTTAAGATTTTTAAAATCTTTATAAGATAGTTTTGCAATAAATTTGATAATTTTGCGGTTTAGAATTAAAGAATGAAGGTCATGAAAAAGTTAGGCATTATAATCCTGGTAATGACAATATGCAGTTTCGCAACTTTCGCCCAAAAGAAAGGGAAAAACTCTGGCGGAAACTACAAGTACAACATCGAATTCACAATCAAAGGTGTAACCGATACCGTTATTTATGTCGGTCACCATCTTGGAGAAAAGAAATACGTCATCGACACAATCCAGATGGACTCTAACGGACACGGAGTGATGAAAGGCAACAAGGATATCCACAAAGGCATATACCTTGTAGTAATGCCATCGCGCAACATGAATTTCTTTGAATTCCTTATTGGTCCCGAAGGTCAGCGCAACTTCTCCATCGAAACCGACACTACCAACTATCTGAAAAACATGAAAATCAAAGGAAGTCCGGAAAATGTCGCTTTCAACAACTACCAGCGCCATATGATGGACCTGCAGTTAGAACGCATGGAAATAGAAAAGGCTATCAAAAAAGCCGGCGACGATGCCGAAGCCAAGGAAGCCGAGTACGAAAAAATGCGTGACCTCAACAAACGCCGTCTGGAATACATGACAAAAATAGAAAACGAAAACAAAGGTACTCTGTTCGGTTCTATAATGCGTTCAATGCACGAAGTTGAAATTCCAGATTTCCCTCGCGACGAAAACGGAGTAATTACCGATTCAACTTTCCAATACAAATATTACAAGAAACACTATTTCGATTATATCGACTTTGAAGAGGAAGGTCTCGTACGCACTCCAATATACGAACCCAAACTAAACTACTATTTCGAAAAGATGGTTGTTCCATCTCCAGATTCGCTTATTGTTGATGCCCACAATGTCATACAAATGACTTACGAAAAAGGTCTCATGAAGGGCGACACCCTCATGTATCAATACACTCTTTCTCATCTACTAAACTATTTCGAAGAATCGAAAATAATGGGCTACGATGCTGTATTTGTAGCAATTGCCGAAGACTGGTATCTTAGTGGGAAAGCACCATGGGCAGACACTTCTTTCATGTCGAAACTGAAAGAAAGAGTTGAGAAGATAACCCCCACTCGACTTGGCAGCATTGCATACAACCTCACAAGAATGCAGAGCGTTGACGACCGCTACTACAACCTGCACGATGTAAAGGCCGACTTTACCATACTGATATTCTGGGAACCTTCGTGCGGTCACTGCCAAAAGGAAGTTCCGAAACTCATAAACGAATTCCGCGATACCCTAAAGGAATTGAATACAAAAGTATTTGCAATTTACACCCAATACGACAAAAAAGAATGGGAGGAATTCATCGAAAACAAGAATATAAAGGATGAACACTGGATAAACGTGTGGGACGGTCCATATCCGCACTCACGCTTCCGCGACTACTACGACATTTACAGCACACCTGTAATTTATGTCCTTGACAAGAACAAGAAGATTGTCGGAAAGCGACTGAACGTTGAGAATATCAAGGATTTGATAATGTTCGAGAAAAAGAAGGAAGAATATGAGAAGAATGCTCATTAAAATCCTTCTTACTATAATTACACTGCAAGCCTTTGTCGTTTCGGCAAAGGCTTACAGCATTAAATTGGAGATTAAGGGACTGTCCGACCAATACGTTTATCTCGCCCAGTACCACGGATTTTACACCTACACACTAGATTCTGTAAAAAGCAAGAACGGAATCGCTGAATTCAAAGGAACAAACAATTTGCCACGAGGAATATACTACCTCTATATCTATACAAAAGATAAAGACAGATGGACTAGAGGTGAAAAATTGTTTGATTTCCACTTTGCCAATAAC
The DNA here is from genome assembly GCA_002310235.1 of Bacteroidales bacterium UBA1184. Classification (GTDB taxonomy): domain Bacteria; phylum Bacteroidota; class Bacteroidia; order Bacteroidales; family ML635J-15; genus Bact-19. The sequence goes on along the minus strand of DBYO01000020.1, from coordinate 149,996 downwards.
AAAATACCGCTAATTCTATCAACCGACATCGAAGATCCTTTAAATCATCTAACAGTAAGTGGTGACGAAACAAGCAAATCGTTCAACGAGGCGCAGAAAAAAATACAACTATACAGAACACAATTAGAAGAAAAATCGATCTACCTAAAATATAATATAAATTCAGGCAAAGACACCCTTGGTTTAAAAAAAGAAATAGACAGCATTAATAGTCTATACCTCAGCTTTTTGCATCGCGAAATGAAAAGGCAGAAAAAAGGAGATTTCCTTTATAACCTTTACAAAATGACGTATGCAGCACAAATGTCAGACTGTAATCCATTAGTCGAACTGGACTTATCAAATCCAGACATAATAAACACCCCTGAATATTCGTTCAGACGATTCATTGAAAAATACTGCGAAAAAAATATCGACGCACATGCCGACGATATTATGACAGCTGCAACATTCGCCGAACATATTGTTCTCAAGACAGCACCCAAGAGTGAATTAAGGGCACATATCCTTGACCATCTAGTCATAAATTACCTATACGATTATTCCCCCGACCCAAGGCTCGAGTATGTAGCATGCCGTCTGTTCGAACAATACTACAAGGAAAAACCGCAATGGTTGAGCGACTACGACTATACAGTGCTAAAGTGGAGATACAACAACACCAAATCCAACATTATAGGAATGAAAGGCAAGGACATTGTACTTCCAGACCAAAATGGACAAGATCGTTCGCTGTACGAACTGAAATCGAAATACAAGATTCTCGTTTTCTGGGATTCTGAATGCGAAGTCTGCATCGAAAAAGTAAGCCACATACAAGCCGACTACCGCGAGTTGAAATCTATGGGAACAGAAGTCTTTGCCGTATATACCGAAGCAGAATACGATCAGTGGAAGCAATATATTGCCGAAAACGAACTCGGCTGGATAAACGTCAGCGATCCAGAAAGCGTCGGCACCTACGATGTCGATTACGGCACCTTCAAGTCGCCGCGCATGTACCTGCTCGACGAAAACAACATCATCATCGCAAAGGACTTCGAATCCTCAAAAATTATTGAAACAATTACCAATTACGAGCATGGGAAATAATAATAATTTATAATTTCCTCTTACCACAAAAAAGCACTATCTTTGCACCTCTAAAAATTATTAAATAAAAATGACAGAAAAAAGATTTAAACTGCTGAATAACATTACTGGATGGGTAGTATTCCTAGTAGCGGCAATCACTTATCTGCTTACTATCGAGCCCACGGTAAGTTTTTGGGACTGCGGTGAATTCATTTCATCATCAAATAAAATGCAGATCGGTCACCCACCTGGAGCACCGTTCTTCATGATAATAGCACGATTCTTTGCAACGTTTGCTTCTGGTCCCGAACAAGTGGCCATGATGATAAACTCTATGTCGGCTATAGCAAGCGCGTTCACAATATTGTTCCTTTTCTGGACAATAACATTCCTTGCAAAGCACCTTATCGCAAAGAACGGCGAATACAACATTGGTAATACAATAGCAATATTGGCATGCAGCACAATAGGTTCGCTGGCTTACACCTTCTCCGACACCTTCTGGTTCTCGGCTGTAGAAGGCGAAGTTTACGCATTCTCGTCGTTCTTCACTGCCATAGTATTCTGGGCAATAACCAAATGGTACGACTCCGACATAACAGATCCGAGATCAAGAAGATGGATTCTGCTCATCGGTCTCATGGAAGGTATGGCAATCGGTGTTCACCTACTTAACTTGCTTACACTCCCAGCTATTGCATTCGTCGTTTATTACAGAAAATTCAAACCACAAACAAGCGGACGCAGATTTTGGGGGTTCGTACTCACAACCATTATATCTCTGCTAGCAATATCGATGATAATGTGGGGTATAATCCCAGGCGTTGCTGTTGTGGCTTCAAAGTTTGAACTTCTGTTTACGAACACTTTCGGAGCTCCATTCAACACTGGTCTGGTAGTGTGGACAATCCTGACTGTAGCCTGCTTGGTTCTCAGCATATTCTTCACACAGAAAAGCGACAATGTTATTCTCAACACCATTTTCCCGACATTATCAATGATACTTACCGGAGCATTGCTTTTCACAGGAAATTCATTCTTCAACATTCTGATAATCGCTGCGATGGTATTCTGTTTGATAAAGTTCATCGTCAAGAAACATAGGTCGTTACTCAACACGGGAATGCTTTTCCTAACAATGATTATTATAGGCTACTCAAGCTACGCCATAATAATAATAAGGTCTAATGCCAACCCACCTATGAACCAGAACAATCCAGAAGATATGTTCAATCTTCTCTACTACCTAAACCGCGAGCAGTACGGCGACCGTCCTCTTCTGTACGGACAGGATTTCTCGGCTCAGTTCGAAAGATACGAGAACACTACAGAAATCTACACCAAACGCGGCGACAAGTACGTTTGCGTAGGTCATAGATTCAAACCAGTGTTCAAATCTAACGGCTGCCGCGTATTCCCGCGTATGTATAGCCGCGAACAAGAACATATATCTGTTTACAAGGATTTCGGTGGAATGAAGGCGTCGCAGAAAAAGCCCACAGGGCTCAACAACCTGAAGTTCTTCGTCAACTATCAGCTCAACTGGATGTATTGGCGCTATTTTCTATGGAACTTCTCGGGACGACAGAACGACATTCAAGGACACGGCAATACTGTTCACGGCAACTGGATTACTGGTTTCGACGCATTAGACAACGCACGTCTCGGCGACCAGAGTCTCCTACCCGACTACCTCAAGAACAACAAAGGCCACAATCGCTATTTCATGCTTCCTCTGATACTTGGTCTTATTGGTCTTGTATATCAGCTGTGGAAAAACACAAAAGACTGGTGGATTGTATCGCTATTGTTCATTCTCACAGGTATAGCAATCGTGGTTTACCTCAATCAGACGCCTATCCAGCCACGTGAACGAGACTACGCTTACGCAGGTTCGTTCTACGCGTTTGCAATATGGATAGGACTTGGTGCAGCAGCCATCTACGAACTTTTCAAGAAGTTCACCCCAGGTGCAGTTGCAGGAATAGTTGCACTGCTTATTTGCGCACCAGTGCCTTACATCATGGCCGAGCAAAACTGGGACGACCACGACCGCAGCAACCGCTATGCAGCTCACGACTTTGCTCGCAACTACCTCGAAACCTGCGCTCCTAATGCTATCCTGTTTACCCACGGTGACAACGATACTTTCCCTGTTTGGTACGCACAAGAAGTAGAAGGCATAAGGCCAGATGTAAAAATCTGCTGTCTGCCATACTTCGCATCCGACTGGTACATCGACCAAATGAAGTGCGCTAGCTACGATTCAAAACCAATGCCGCTATCGCTTGATAGAAGCAAATACGAACCCAATATGCGCGACCAACTCATGATCGACTCACGTCGCAAGGATAAGGGATTTATGCCTCTGCAGGAGTTTATAGACTACATAAATGATGACAAGAATGTAGTAAAATCGGGTGACGACACTTACTATCTATTCCCATCGAAGAAGTTCTCATTCAAAGCAGATCCAAAGAAAGTCATAGAATATGGTTGCGTATATCCAGGATATTACAAGGATACTGCTGGCGAAACAGAAATTTACTTCGATACAGTACTAAACATCGACCTCAACAGAGACTATCTGCTGAAGAACGAAATGATGATACTCGACTTGTTGAACACCAACGAATGGGAACGTCCTATCTACATAACATCACTAGGTAGCCGTCACACGCTCAACCTCGACAACTACTTCCATAACGAAGGTTTTGCATACAGACTCACACCTATTAACAAGAAGAGCAAGGCTCCTGAGGGCGTTGCCAACAGCGACATTAACACTGACGTAATGTACAACAACTTGATGAACATTTACACCTGGGGCAACATCAACGACCCGAATGTATATGTAGATCAGACAATACTTCGCACCACTAAAATTGTGAAGGTTAGAAACAATTTCGGTGATCTTGCCAAAGCCCTCGTAAAGGAAGGCAAAACTGACAAAGCTAAGGAAGTAATGGCAAGATGCGACTCTGTAATGCCGCCATCAATGTACCCACTAACGTACTTCGACTGCGAATACATTGAAGGATACTACTCTGCAGGCGAACCCGAAATCGCCGACAGCCTTTTGGAAGAGGGCATACAAATCGTACTTACTGAAATCAACTACTACAAGTCGCTTGACAAACAAAAGCGAAACACCAATGCACAGGAAATACAGATAAACATTGCAACCCTCGGTAGAATGCTTTCCATATTGCAGAAGAACGAGAGAAACGAAATGCTAGACAAATACTATCCGATTTATCAAGAAAATGCTGCATGGTATGAAAATCTGTAGTTTTCTGACCGCAATAGCAATATTTACGATTTGCTGCACGACAATATCGTGCAGCAAATCTGTTTATATACAGGAGTCTCAAGCAGATAGCAAACATCACAGCGAAGTTTGCCCTAATGCAGAAGAGGCCACACTAAAAGATCTCACAGGTCTCGACGGATGCTCGTGGGTGCTCGTACTTGACAATGGGAAAAAGCTCGAACCGACCAACCTCGAAAAATTCGACAACATTAAACTTACCGATGGCAAACGAGTATTTGTAGAATACAAAACCATACTTAACGCCGCCAGTATTTGCATGGTTGGAACTATAGTTGAAATTATCTGTATATCAGAAAAATAAGCAAAATAACGTATCTATAACCAATAAGATATTAACAGGTATTGATAAAATGGTTTTGCATGATACGCAGGAAAAAAATACTTTTGCATCACAAAATATAGAAGGAAAATGTCACTTAATTCGATTTTTTTACCGTTCAAACCTAAAGAAAACAAGTTCTTCCCTATGATTAACAAAATAGGAGAACTACTGGCTAAAGCAGCAAAGGAACAGGCAAATCTGATAAAAAAGCCCACCTTTGAAGAAATGGAAAACGACTATAAGATAATAAAGGAATGTGAAAAGGAGTCGGACGAGCAGATTGCCAACATTTACGAAGAACTGAACAAATCATTTATAACCCCATTCGACCGCGAGGACATACATAGTCTATGCGAAACAGTTGATGACACGCTTGATTTCATCAACTCAACCTCGAAGCGAATACTATTGTTCAAACCGAAGCAGATTCCTGACGTATCAGTACGCATGACTGAAATTATCAGCGAATGCTGCGAGGCAATAAACATCTCGCTACACGAACTTAAGACTATAAACAAAAAGCCCGACGTTGCGCTCGATCAATGCGAACTGCTACACGACCTTGAGCAAGAAGCCGATGAAATTTACGAAAATTTCGTAAAGAAATTGTTCGAAGAGGAAACCGACAACAAGGAAATCATCAAGAACAAGGAAATCATACAACACATGGAGCGCACCACCGACATGGCAAAGCACGTGGGCAAAATCATAAAGACCATAATCGTAAAATACGCATAGCATGGGTTTTCTGATTACGATTATAATACTAGCAATCATTTTCGACTTCATAAACGGTTTCCATGATGCCGCCAACTCCATTGCAACCGTGGTATCGACCAGAGTGCTTTCGCCTACCCAAGCAGTAATATGGTCGGCATTTTTCAATTTTGTTGCATTTTTCATCGCCGAGTACATACTTGGATTCAATATCGCAAACACGGTACAGAAAACAGTTGAGGAAGCTTCGGTTACACTGCCACTGCTTATTGCAGGTCTTATAGCAGCAATAACATGGAGCCTGATAACATGGTGGAAAGGCATACCTTCTAGTTCGTCGCACACGCTTATAGGCGGACTTACAGGAGCAGCAATTGCTGCCAAAGGCTGGGATGCAGTACATTGGTCAACTGTAGGTTACATTGCACTATTCATATTCATCGCACCTCTAATAGGTTTCATTGCAGGTAACCTTATAACTATAATGCTGTACTGGATAGCACGCAAAGCCAAGCCGCATAAGGCCGACAAATGGTTCAAACGACTACAACTTCTTTCCTCTGCATGCCTTAGCATAGGTCACGGACTCAACGATTCGCAGAAAGAAATAGGTCTTATTGCCTGCGCAATGGTAGCCTACGGCTCACAATTCGGCTTCGATGGACTAAGCGAATGGCTACAGCCAGACACTATAACCAATGCCGGCACAAACGCCAATCTTACTGGCGCGCCAAGTTGGATTCCTATTGCCTGTATAACTGCAATTGCAATAGGCACAATGTCGGGAGGCTGGAAGATAATAAAGACCATGGGCAACAGAATAACAAAGATTACCCCTGTCGAAGGATTCTGCTCGCAGACAGCCGGAGCAATAACACTGTTTATCACACAGCACCTCGGAGTCCCCGTAAGCACCACTCATGTTATATCGGGAAGCATTATGGGTGTAGGCTCCACAAAGCGACTTTCGGCGGTACGCTGGGGCGTAACCCTCGACCTCATTGTTGCATGGATTATCACGATCCCCGTTAGCGCGGCAATCGGCATGATAGCATACTACGCAATGGCATTGTGGATGTAGGTAGCTTCGCAGCTCACGTTTCTATGTATCTGTAGCACCGAAACCATAAACATTATCCATCAAAACTTTTACAAAAAAAAGACAAAAGATTATTTCTCCATATCAAAAATATGTTGTACTTTTGCCCTCACAAAAATTTTAAAGTATTTTATTTATTAACAAATTGATTTTTAAAGATTATGATTAATCAGTACGAAACCGTTTTCATTGCAACTCCCGTTTTGTCTGAGCCACAGATGAAGGAAACGGTTGAAAAATTCAAGAAGTACATCACCGAGAATGGTGAGTTGGTACACGAAGAGGACTGGGGTCTTAGAAAAATGGCTTACCCAATCCAGAAGAAAACTACAGGCTTCTATCACTTGTTCGAATTCAAGGCAGAAGGCGCTTTCATCAACAAGCTCGAAACTGAGTACAGACGTGATGAAAAGATCATGCGCTTCCTCACCTTCAAGATGGACAAGCACGCAGTAGCATACAGCGAAAAGAAAAGAAGAGAACAAGAATCTAAAAAGGAGGAATAATTATGGCACAGAACAATTCAGAAATCAGATATTTAACTCCTTTGGCAGTTGAAGTAAAAAAGAAAAAATATTGCCGCTTCCTCAGAAGCCGCATTAAATATGTTGACTACAAGGATCCTCAGTTCCTCAAGAAATTCTTGAACGAACAGGGTAAGATATTGCCGAGACGTTTGACTGGAACTTCTTTGAAGTACCACCGCAAAGTTGCTCAGGCAGTTAAGAGAGCAAGACACCTTGCATTGTTGCCATACGTAACCGACATGATGAAATAAATAAAGGAGGAATAGAAATGGAAATAATACTTAAACAAGACGTAGAAAACTTAGGTCACAGAGACGAAATAGTTAATGTAAAACCTGGATACGGAAGAAATTATCTCATTCCTCAAGGTTACGCTATACTTGCTACCGAAACAGCTAAGAAGATTCATGCAGAAAACATGAAGCAGAGAGCTCACAAGGAAGCAAAACTTCGCGAAGAAGCTGAATCTCTCGCAGCTAAGATGGAAGGACTCGAACTCACTATCGCTACCAAGACATCATCGACTGGTAAGATTTTCGGTTCGATCAACACCATCATGCTCTCCGAAGCTCTCGCAGCAAAGGGATTCGAAATCGACCGCAAGAACATTATACTTAAGGATAAAGCTATTAAGGAAGTTGGAAAGTACACTGCTTCTGTTAGATTGTACAAGAGCATTAAGGCTAACATCAACTTCAACGTTATTACCGAAGCTGAATAAGTATTTCATAATGTATATTCGGAAAGGCGATGATTTTATCATCGCCTTTTTGTTTATTACTGCAATAACACAACCATTTGAAAAAGTCGCTATTAACAAATAAATTTACCGATGTTAAAAAATATTATGCCGCAGAAAATGGGAAATGACAATTAAAAAACATAAATTTGCAATTGCAAATGCCTGTTGGCAGACTATTATTAATAAAAAAGATACAACTATGTTAGAAATTACAGAACAGAACTACGAAGAAGTTATAGGCAAGACCAATTTGCCAGTAGTATTGGATTTCGGTGCAACCTGGTGCGGACCTTGCCAGGTAATCAAACCTTATATCGAAAAGATGGGCAATACCTACGAAGGCAAAGCTATAGTAGCAAAAGTTGACATTGACGAAGCTGGCGACCTGCCAATGAAGTTCGGCATCAGAAACGTGCCTACAGTTATCTACCTGAAGGACGGAAAAGTTGTTGACCGCGTTGTAGGTGCAGTTCCAGAAGCACAGTTAATCGAGAAACTCGAAGCAATATTATAAGTCCGAAAATGACAATAAATGAAATTCAAGACGGAATTATCGAAGATTTTTCCGTCTTTGAGGACTGGATGGACAAGTACGCCTACCTTATTGAACTAGGCAACGAACTTCCTGCATTCGACGAGGCACACCGCACCGACAGCAATCTTATTAAAGGCTGTCAGTCCAAAGTATGGTTCAATGCCGAGTACATTGACGGCAAAATTATATTCACTGCCGACAGCGATGCAATCATCACCAAAGGTATTGCATCATTGCTCATAAAGGTAATGTCGAACCAGACACCTGCGGACATACTCAACGCCGACCTATATTTCATCGAGAAGATTGGTCTTACGCAACACTTGTCCCCCACCCGCTCTAACGGACTTCTGTCGATGGTGAAACAGATAAAAATATATGCTTTGGCATACTCAAAAAAGTAAACAAATGAAGACTCGACTAGAATTGCAACAGGACATAATTGCGGCATTGCGCACCGTAAAAGACCCCGAAATAAACGTAAATATTTACGAACTCGGATTGGTTTACCGCATCGACATCAACGACAACAACGACGTCGAAATCGATATGACAATGACCGCCCCCAACTGTCCTATGGCCGAAGATATGTTGATATGGACTCGCGATGCCGTAAAGCAAGTAGAAGGCGTAAAAGCAGTTAACATCAACCTCGTCTTCGACCCTCCATGGACTACCGAAATGCTAAGCGAAGAAGCAAAATTGGAATTGAATATGTTCTAACAAAAAAAGCGACTTTAGGTCGCTTTTTTGTTATTTGATAATTTGATGATAATAAATTAGACGATTCAATATTTTATCATCCCACAATTACCGCTAAAAACTCAACATCATCATTGGTTTTGTTCGTAATGCTATGACGGTTGCCATTGCCAGTAAACAGAGCATCACCAGCATGAAGAACTTCGGTCTTATCGTTGTCGGTAACAACTGCCTCTCCTTTCAAAATATAATACAACTCTGCATCTTCTATATGCGCATGATCGCCAATGCTACATCCCGATGGGAGCACAATACGTGCGACCATACGACCTTTGTCGAACATTTCGGAAGCATTTACCATCATATTCTTAAAAATACGACCTTGACCTCCGGCTGCATTTTCGACAACTATAACCTCGGCTTCTTCCTTTTTTCGTATCATTAGTAATAAAGATTTGTTGTTTTAAGACGTAAATACTTATTAATTGATAACAATGTCGCAAATACGCAAAGCAATACACCTACAACTGCAACTGCGACAAAAAGCAGTGCAATAATCAACGGATCAATTGACCCCATGATATCACCTAGTTGTTTGTTTGCAAAATATACTATTCCATATAGCAATGCTATTGCAATTAGCGAACTTATAAGTCCCTGCAAAGCGCCCGAAGCAATAAACGGCTTGCGTATAAAATTTTTCTTTGCACCTACAAGCTTCATTGTATTAATAATAAAACGCTTGGAGTATATCTGCAGACGTATGGTATTGTTTAACAACGCAAACGAAATCAAAAAGAACAAAGCACTTAATGCCAACAATATTATGCTAACCTTTTTGATATTATCGCTGATAAGATTCACAAGATTCTGCTGGTACGAAACTTCGTTCACGATGTCAGACTTTGACAAAAAGAAACTTTCTAGCTTAGCAATGCTATCTGGACTTGCATAATCGGAATTAAGGTAAACGTTTATTGTCGGTGACAATGGATTGTAGCCCAATGTCTCGACAAAATCCTCACCCAAATCTTCCTTCAGTTGTTCGGCAGCCTCTGCCTTAGTTATATACTCGGTCGATTTAATAAAATCATGAGTATCGAGAGTCTTCTGGAACTGCTTGATGTCTGGTTCCGAGGCTTCATTATTAATTATAAGCGAAAAACATAAATTTTCTTTCACATAGTCGGACATCTGCTTTGCATTCAACATCAGCAATCCGACTATACCCAACAGCAATAAAACAAGCGAGATGCTTACTACCGAAGTAAAGTAAGCACCTCTAATTTTATTCTTGATATTCGAATTTTTCATTACCTATTTATTATAAGCTTGCTAACACTTGCATTGCCATCATTGTAAACTATTCTGACAAAGTAAGTGGCATCAACCATCGACGATACATCCAGTACAGCATACTCAGCATCAACCCTCACGTTCTTAACTAGACGTCCCATTACATCGAATATCTGAACATCGGTCATGGCACCGTTCGAGGAAACAATGTTAACATGGTCGTTTGCCGGATTCGGATATACGCTAAACATCGGAACCGACTGCTCCTCGATACCAGCTTCGAGGAAGTTGATTGTAAGAGTATCGCTTGCCGAGCACATACCATTGGAAACTTCTACCCAGAAAGTATGCAAGCCAACACCATATTCACTACCTTCGACAGTCAATCTCGGTCCTGTATAACCTGTATTCCACATATACGACTGGAATATAGCAGGAACACCTATTTCAACAATCGAGTCTTCCGAAACCGTAATATCATCGCCAAGATTGATTTCTATTGCCTCGCCTAATGTTACCTGAACACCAGCAGAAGTAGTACAGCCGTATCCGTCACCATCGACAGTTACCATATAATAACCATTCATTCCAACATTTATAGAGTTTGTAATATCGGTAGTACTCCACTGATATTCAGCTGCACCAGCACCTGCATCAAGCAGGAATTCTCCACATGTAACGATTGGTGTAGAATCGAAAGCAATATTGAAGTAGTCGTGATAAACAACTTTTATAGTATCGCGAGCCACACAGTTTCCATGTGCGGAATCTGACACTTCAAGAAAATATGTTCCACCAAGTGTAACTGTCAATGTCGGCTGATAAAAATAAGTACCGTTGTTCCAGGAATAGTGTCCATATTCGGCATCACCCTGCGGTGCAAGTACAACCGATTGTCCTCGGCATGCATGTCTGTCGGGGCCGAGAGTCATATCTGGAGCATTATTTACAGTAAGGTGAGCATGTTCGGTTTGAATTTCTGCGCATGCATTAGATACGATACAATAGAATTCACCATTATGATTTCTGGTAATATGTGCAATGTGAAGAGAATCGGAGGTCTGTCCTGGAACTTCTATACCATTGTTATAATACCACTGATAATGGATGCCATCGCCAGTAGCTCTCGTTCTAAGGCTATAAGGCTCGCCTTCACAAAGTGCAACAACAGCAGGAGTCGGCTGCCATGTAATTACTGGAGTTGTTCCAACACTTACCGTTATCGTATCTGAATAAACAGATTGGCAACCTAAATCAGTGGAGACAACGCAATTGTATTGTCCTGCATATTGCGTTGCAGCAGTAGGAGCCGTATATGTTGGATTGTTTGTTACGTATTCACCATTACGATACCATGCATATCTAATGTTATCTCCCTCTGCTACGATTGAAACTTGGAAAGCAGGACCTCCTGTACATACATCAATGTCTTGTGGCTGAACAATAATTTGTGGAGAAGCTACCACACTAACCAATATAGAACCAACAGGTACACTATGATTATATGTTGCAATACCACATGAATTCTCCACATCGCATGTGTAATAACCATTATCACTTTCTTGCAAATTAGTAAAACTCAAAATTGGACTAGTGGAAATGATTTCTGAACTGCCCTGACGATGCCATGCAAAAGTAATTCCTTCTGCCTCAAAGTCGTCTGCATCAATAACATCACTACCATAATGTAAGCGATCTGAAAGATCTTCAACAATAACATCCTCTCCTGAACATGCAAAAAATGCTTCTGCAGGAAATTCTGGATAAATAACAACATGCTGTGTAACATTAACAAATACAGTATCGGTGCGCACAGAACCGCAGTCGTTTGTTGCGTAGCAGAAATAGAAATGTTCATTTGTTTCGCTTACTGGATCTATCACAAGAGTATTAGTGTGATTAGTATTGCCAACATTTGACCAGGTAATATCTGTATATACAGGATCGTCACCATTGTCCTTCAACCATGTATAGTTTATTGGTTCGGCACCTGTAATCTTTGCATATAATTGTGCACGGTCGCCTTCGCATACCGACATGTCTGTAGGTTGACTTGCAACTACAGGCAATAATTTCACATATACATTAGCAACAGAACTTGCCACAGTACCGCATCCGTTTGTAAATTCACAATAATAATTTCCTCTATTGATTGAATCAACAACAAACGTAATAATATTGGCATTTGTATTTTCGAGAGCTACACCATCCCTATACCATTGATAAGTTATTGGGTCGCTAGGGAAATTTGTTGTTGCATCGGCAGAAAGGCTTACTTCTGCACCTTCGCAATATGTTCCCGATTGTGGATTTCCAACAATGTTAGGCATTTCACTAACTATCGTACCAACATTTATAGAAGTAACCGTTGCACAAGTATTCGAAACTTGCACATTGAAAGATGCGCTATACGTAACGCCTCCACTAGGATGTGCGATTACAAGCGTATCGTTGGTTGATGTTGGATTAGAATGATCGTATTCAGCACCTTCATAGTACCACTGATACTGCAAATTGCTTCCAGTTGCACCAACTACAAAATGCATATCTTCACCTTCGCAAATACCGGCCGAACGAGGCTGAGTAGTAATACGTGGCAATTCCACCACATTTAATGTACCAGTCAACTCTGTCGATCCACATGCATTTGTAGCAACAAATCTATATTCTCCAGAATTAGATGGAGCAGCAGAAGCTATATAATACGAACCACCGTATGCAACAGCCTCGTTGTTATAATACCATGTTCTTATCTGCTGTCCCCGTACACTGTCGGCATGAATATTTATCGAAGTTCCCTCACATACAGTATTTACTGTTGCAAGAGATATTGATCCGACATACGGAGCGCTACCATATACCTTTACCTGAATTCTCTCAGAATTTGTATAACTCCAATAATTGTAGCCATAATATATTCTACAAAAATAAAAGCCTGCATTTCCTAATGTTGTATCAACTGAAACATTAGACAATGTTAAGATATCAGTAGTATCCCCTTCAATTTCAGTCCAACCCGAATCATTAGGCAATATCGTACTACTAGAACAATAATACCATTGGTATTTGAAAGCTGTTATATCGCCAAGTGTATCAACCACAAACACTTTAAGCTGCTGGCTGTCACCTGCACAAAGGTTAACCTCTCGACCGCTTGTAGTTACAATAAGGTCTTCCGATTCTGCCATTACCTTGGCTGTTGAGACCAAAACGACCACAGCGACCAATAACAATTTGATAAATTTACTCATAATATTATTAAAATTTTAGTTTTGACAAAGTTAATAAAAAAAATATTAACGCCTGTTAAAATTTTTAACAAAAAACTTTATATGTCAGGTTCTGCACTTCCCATCCTAACGATTTCGGGTTCATCTCCCGTGCAATCAATTACAGTTGAAGCATATAAACCGCCTGCGCCACCGTCAATTACAGCATCGACACGATTACGATAATCCTCATAAATAAGTTCAGGATCGGTTGGATACTCCATTATATCATCGTCAATACGCAACGAAGTCGTAAGTATCGGATTTCCTAGCATTCTAACAATCTCGATGATAATTTTGTTGTTGGGCACACGAATACCTACAGTTTTTCTGTTTTGTTTTAAAATTTTGGGAACATTGTTGTTTGCTTCAAGGATAAAAGTGAAAGGCCCTGGCAGGTTACGCTTCATCATCTTGAAAATGGAATTATCGATAGGCTTGGTGTAGTCGGAAAGATGGCTTAAATCCTCACAAATAAAGGAGAAATTAGCTTTCTCAACCTTAATACCTTTCAACTGCGCCACACGTTCCACTGCCTTGGGTTTGGTAATATCGCAGCCCATACCATAAACAGTGTCGGTAGGGTAAATTATAACTCCCCCCTTTTGTAGGATCTCGACAGCCTGCCTAACCGTTCGTTCGGCAGGATTGTCGGGATGTATTCTTATAAGAACTGACATTATTTGTTCAGTTTGTGATAGTCTTCGAGGAACTTCTGCAAACCTGCATCGGTAAGCGGGTGCTTCAAAAGACCAAGTATTGCATTGAGCGGACAAGTAGCCACATCAGCACCCATCTGCATGCTTCCGATTATGTGCATGGTATGACGGATTGATGCTGCAAGAACCTGAGTCTTGAATCCGTAACGCTGGTACATTTCAACAATGTCACCAATCAACTGCAGGCCATCGGTGCAGTTGTCGTCCAACCGGCCAATGAATGGAGAAACGTAGGTAGCTCCTGCCTTTGCTGCCAACAATGCCTGACCAACGCTGAATACCAAGGTGCAGTTTGTGCGAATACCCTTCGACGAGAAATACTTAATAGCCTTGATGCCGTCCTTTATAATCGGAACCTTGACAACAATCTGCGGGTGCAGAGCTGCGAGTTCCTCACCTTCGCGAATTATACCTTCGTAGTCGGTTGAAATAACTTCGGCACTTACATCACCGTCAACTATTTCACATATCTTAAGATAGTGATTCATAATATTTTCCTTACCAGCGATGCCTTCCTTTGCCATCAACGAAGGATTAGTGGTTACACCATCGAGTACACCCAAAGCTTGGGCTTCTTTTATCTGCTCCAAATTTGCAGTATCAATAAAAAATTTCATAAGTAATAATAATTTTATTTTTGCGCAAAATTACATCTTTTTTCGTTTGCTCAGAGCATCATATTTCAATTATAACTAACGACTTTTCAACAAGCCAAAGCCAACTTTCAACATTCGTACATTATTTTTTTGCCAACGAAAAACACTTAACGAAATTTATTGTAATTTTGCGCGCTCATTTTTATACACGATGGAAGATATTAGAAACATAGCAATCATTGCACACGTTGACCACGGCAAAACTACATTAGTTGACAGGATTTTGTATCAAGGAAAACTTTTCAGAGACAACCAAAAAGTTGGCGAACTTATCCTTGACAGCAACGAACTCGAACGCGAAAGAGGTATAACAATCCTCTCGAAAAACGTTTCGGTAAGATACAAAGGTGTAAAAATCAACATAATCGACACCCCAGGTCACTCTGATTTTGGTGGCGAGGTAGAACGTGTACTCAATATGGCCGATGGTGTTTTGCTTATAGTTGACGCGTTTGAAGGTCCTATGCCTCAAACTCGCTTCGTACTGCAAAAAGCACTAGAGCTAAAACTGAAGCCTATAGTTGTCGTGAACAAGGTTGACAAACCGAACTGCAACCCGGAAGAAACCGTTGAAAAAGTATTCGAACTTATGTGCAGCCTCGATGCCGACGACGACCAACTCGACTTCCCTGTGGTTTACGGTTCTGCAAAACAAGGTTGGATGGGTCCCGATTTCAAAACTCCAACAAATGACGTTTCGTATCTCCTCGATGTAATAATCGACACCATCAAGCCTCAGGAATATCCCGAAGGTTCGCTGCAGATGCGAATCACCAGCCTCGACTACTCGTCATATACTGGACGTATAGCAATCGGCAAGGTAACACGTGGAAGCATAAAAGCAGGTGATGTTGTTTCTGTAGCAAAAAGCGATGGCACAATAATAAAATCAACCATCAAGGAATTGTACCGCTTCGAAGGTCTGGCAAAGGAAAAGACCAAAGAACCTGTAATGGCTGGTGAAATTTGCGCTCTGCTGGGACTTGAATCGTTCGACATAGGCGACACCGTATGCGACAACCTTGAACCCGAGCCACTTAGCACCATTAAAGTTGACGAACCTACAATGAGCATGTTATTTGCAAGCAACGACTCACCATTCTTCGGTCGCGAAGGCAAATATGTGACATCACGCCAATTGCGCGAACGTTTGTACAAGGAAACCGAAAAGAACCTCGCTCTGCGCGTCGAAGATACCGACTCGGCAGACAAGTTCACAGTTTTCGGACGTGGCATTCTGCACCTTTCCATATTGGTTGAAACCATGCGTCGCGAAGGTTTTGAACTACAGCTCGGACAACCGCGCGTAATTATCAAGGAAATCAACGGTCAGAAATGCGAACCTGTAGAAGAACTCTCGATTCAGGTTCCCGACGACTTTGCTGGCAAGGTAATCGAGATTGTAACCCAGCGTAAGGGCGAAATTGTGAATATCGAAAGCCGCAACGACCGCAGCAACCTCGACTTCCGCATCCCATCGCGCGGACTTATCGGTATGAGAAACGTACTGCTTACAGCTACCGAAGGCGAAGCCGTAATGTCGCACCGCTTCGATGCTTTCGAACCATGGAAAGGCGAACTCGGCATCCGCCGCAACGGTTCTCTCATCGCAATCGAAACCGGACAAGCAATACCCTACTCTATCGACAAATTGCAGGACAGAGGCAAATTCTTCATCTACCCCGGCGAAGAAGTTTATGAAGGTCAGATTATCGGTGAAAATACACGCTACAACGACATCGGTGTAAATGTTACAAAGACAAAAAAACTTTCGAACGTACGTGCCGCTGGTTCCGACGAAAAAGTTCAGATAGCTCCTCCTATTCGTTTCTCACTCGAAGAAGCAATGGAATACATCGCCGAAGACGAAATGATAGAAATCACACCTAAATCGATGCGACTCAGAAAGATAATCCTCAACCAGCTAGAACGCAAACGCGCAGCAAGAGAAAAAGGAATAGAGGAAGAATAATTAATCTTGAATTATACAAAATCGAACCTACGCCATATAATGGCGTAGGTTTATTTTTTACGTCTAATCAACATCAAACCATCACGAACAGGAAGAATAATCTTCTCAATATCAACGCGATTGGAAATATATTCGTTGAACGCTTGGATGCCGTGTGTCATGTGATCATTAGAGGCAGTTTCGGTAAAAATCTTGTCGTACCATATCACATTGTCGGCAATAATAGTTCCGTTTGGTGCAAGTTTTGGCAAGACTGCCTCAAAATATGAAATATATTCGCGTTTGTCGCCATCGATGAAAACCATGTCGAATTGTCCGTCTAGTGTAGGCACAACCTTAGAGGCATCACCTACAATTGCTGTAATCTTGTCTTGCAAGCCAGCCTTTTGGAAATATTTCGACGACAACCATTCTATCTCATCATCGACCTCAATTGTAACAAGCTGGCCGTCGGCAGGCAAAGCCCTTGCCATGCAAATTGCCGAATATCCCGAGAAAGTTCCAATTTCAAGCACACGCTTAGCACCTATCATTTCTATAAGCATTGCTAGCAGATGTCCCTGATAGCAACCCGAAATCATCTTGGGGTGGATTTGCGTAAGCGCGGTTTCTCGCTCGAGTTGGCGAAGAAGCTCATCGTCGCTACAACCGAAATTCTCAATATATTCGAAACGCAATTCTTCTGGCGACATATATTATAGGTATTTAATTATTGAAAAATCGTCACGCACAAATATCTCGTTAGCAACCGCCATGACATCCTCTGCAGTAATAGCCTCAATCAAAGCCACTGTCTCCTTGAATGTCTCGGCTTTACCATAATTCATGAACGATTTTGCTGTTGGAAAAAGCAGATTTGAATTGGAACTGCACTCGATAGCAACCTGACCTATCAGTTGTTTTTTGGCTCGTGACAACTGCAAAACGCCCAACTTGTTATTCTTCATATTGTCGAGTTCGCGGAAAATCATATCAACGGCAAAGTCAACCTTTTCTTGGTCGGAACTGAAGAAAATACTAAACAGACCTGTGTCCTGATATGTAGTAAAGTTGGATTCTATATTGTACGATAACCCGTGATGTTCACGGAGTTGCATATTCAACCGTGAATTCATTCCCGGGCCAGCCAGAATGTTAGAAACCAAAAACATAGGCACTCGCTTGGGATCGCTGTACGAGTAGCAATAGTTACCTATAATTGTGTTAGCCTGAAGGCTTTTCTTCTTCACAACATTGTCGAACCTGTTTTTACCAACAAATTGGATACGCTCAAACTTACGCAGTTTTGCAGCATTTTGTCCGAAATATCTTTCACAAATACGCACGAGCCTACGGAAATCAATGTCGCCAATCGAACAGAAAACCATCTGGTCGGTGTTGTACTTTTCTGCGACAAATCCAAGAAAATCATTGGTACGGAACTTCGACAACGACTTTTTTGTACCTAAAATATTGTGTCCTAGTGTGTGATTGGCGAACATAGCCGACTCGAACTCATCGAAAATATTCTCGGAAGGATTGTCCTTGTATGTATTTATCTCATCTACAATCACATCACGTTCCTTTTCGATTTCGCGCTGCGGAAAAACTGAGCAGAAAATAATGTCGTTGATTAATTCGATTGCTCTGTCGTAAAACTCCACCATAAAGCTCGACGACACGCAAGTTTCCTCCTTTGTTGTATATGCATCCACCTCACCCCCAACCGATTCCATGCGATTGAGCAGATGATATGCTTTGCGTTTCTGGGTCCCTTTGAAGAGCATGTGTTCGGTAAAATGCGCCATTCCTAGCTGGCGTTCATCCTCGTCGCGAGTACCGGTATTCATCAGCATGCAGCAGTGCGCCACATCCGACTTCACTCGGTAGTGGATTATGCGAATTCCGTTGGCTAATGTAATCGTTTCGTACACTCTGGAAAATTTTGCGCAAAAATAAAGTAAATTTACGATTTACGAATGACGATTTATGATTCTGTTGCAACAATTCCAACCCCGATTATTCTTTATAATTCATTGTATTACAACGCACATACATCAATCTCTCAAAAAAATCAAGATTTTTTGAAATAAAATTTTGCCAGTTCGAAAAATTGCCATACCTTTGCAACCGCAAAATTGACTGGTACCTTAGCTCAGTTGGTAGAGCACAGGACTGAAAATCCTGGTGTCCCTGGTTCAATTCCAGGAGGTACCACACAAAGAGTTCGGAATTCCGAACTCTTTTGTTTTTAATAGCTTACAATTTTTCACATGAAATTTGCAATCACATACATCATAATAGTAAACCTCATAGCAGGAATCTTATTTTGTGCAGACAAACGTAGGGCTACAAAAGAAAAACGCCGCATTCCCGAATCCATTCTTCACCTATTTGAACTCATAGGCGGAATTTTCACTATAATATTCCTCATGTTCACAATCAGGCACAAAAACCAAAAATTGTCCTATAAGCTAATAAGTTTCATCATATTGGCATTGTGGATATTTTTTATTGCGGTTGCCGTCTATAACTATTACTAAAATGATTAATTTTGCCACCCGAATAATAAAATAGGTGTTTTTCAGTTATAAGGACGGTAAAATATCGGAATGAAAGGACTAAGGTTCATATCAACATTGCTTCTTGCAGTCATAATCGCCTCGACATCAAGCGCTCAGGAGAAGAAACTCCGTCGTGCCGATGAGAGTTTCGAGGCCGAGGAATACTACAAGGCAATGGAGGAATACACCGCCATTCTGAAAAAAATCAAGGACAAGAACGAAAAGATTGAAATATACTACAAGATTGGCGAATGTTATTTTATGTCGGGATACTACAAGAAAGCGCGTTCAAACTACAAACGTGCAGCCAAATCGAAAGGCTACGAAGTACCCGCAAAGAACCGCCTCGCCGAAATTGAAATTCAGGAGGACAATTTCGAAACCGCAATAGAATACTACAATCAGGTGCTCGAAATAAAGCCAAACGACACAGTTGCGCGCAAAGGTCTCGAATCGGCCAACTGGGCAATAGAGCAGACAAAGAAACCTACTCGTTGGGTTATCGAAAAAGCCAAGCATCTTTGCTCCAAAGCCAACGACTTCTGCCCAAGCATCGACGAAAAAGACGGATTCGACCATATATACTTCAGTTCTACTCGTGAGGAATCAAAGGGCAAGAAACTCAGTGGAATAACTGGAACAAAATTTTCCGACCTCTTTGTCACCAAGCTCGACAGACACGGCAAGTGGGAGGATGTAACAGCACTCGACTCCATAAACACACGTTTCGACGAAGGCTCACCCTGCATTTTCGACCAGGGACGTAAGTTCTACTACACTTCGTGTATAGCCGAAAAAGGCAAAAACACCGGTTGCCAAATATATGAGGCACAGAAAATCGAAGGGGAATGGATGAACCCGACAAACCTCGGCATAGTTTCCGACTCATTGTCAATTGGTCACCCCACAGTTTCGCCCGATGGAAACATAATCTATTTCTCTGCTCGTCTCGACGGCGGATATGGCGGTGCCGACATATGGTACTCGGAAAAGACCGGCTCAGACTGGTCGAAGCCGAGAAACATGGGACCGGTAATAAACTCTGCAGGCGATGAATTATTCCCATACATGCGCAACGACACCACCCTGTTCTACTCAAGCACCAAGCACCCGACAATGGGCGGACTCGACATCTTTGTAGCCTACAAAGACGAAGATGAACATTGGCGTTCACAGAACATGGGTTATCCATTCAGCAGCAATGGCAACGACTTCGGAATATACTACTATAAAAACGAAGACAAAGGCTACTTCACCACCGACCGCAAAGGTTCGAAAGGCGAAGACATTTACTTTTTCGAAATGCCGCCTCTGGAGTTCAAACTCACTGGTAGCGTTCACGACATCGACACAAAGGCGCTTATCGACTCCAGCCTCATAACACTTTACGGCAGCGACGGCTCAATGTTCCGCGATACAATCATTGTTGCCAACAAAAAGGAAAAATTCAACTTCAAGCTCAAAACCAAGACCGACTATGTGTTCGTCGTCACCAAGGACGGATATTTCAACGGAAGGTCTCGTTTCACAACCGACTCACTTGAGTTTAACAAGACTTTTGAATACGATATTCTTCTCGAATCGCTCAACAAGACCATCGAAATACCGAACATCGAGTTTGCTTTCGGCCGTTGGGAACTTACCGAACCCTCCAAGGCAATCCTCGACAGCACAATCCGAATAATGGTCGAAAATCCAAACATTGTGATTGAACTTTCGGCTCATACTGATATGGTTGGCTCCGAACAGAGCAACATTGAACTTAGCCAGAAGCGTGCAAATTCGGTTACCTCCTATTTCGAATCGAAAGGCATTCCTGCAGCACGAATGGTAGCAAAAGGCTACGGCGAAAGCAAGCCAAAGGTCATCACAAAATACGATCCTGCATATCCGTTCCTGCCCAAAGGCTCCGAACTGAACGAAAGTTTCATCAACTCGCTTACCAAGGAACAGCAGGAAGTAGCCAACCAGCAGAACCGTAGAATCGAAATGAGGGTTCTGTCGAACGACTACGTACCAAGCCTGGACTAAGGGCTAAAGCCGTTTGGAAGTTTCTAAGTTTTTATGGCTGCGCCGTTTGGCTTACGCCGAGCTAAAGGTTAACTTCGTTGAGGGCTTCGCCGTTCTGGTTTCACGTTTTACGTTCAACGTTTAATGTTCAAGATTCAAGGGTTCAAAAATTCAATATTTTTTTTTCATCTTTTATAATAAAAGTAAAACATCTCCGTTATTATACCAAACAAAAAACAGATTGCCTATGACAGATATCTACTCGTATTTTTACACAATCAACACCAACGCAAAAGATAGAACAGAAGAATACCTACTGGATTTCAATGAGATAACAGAACTAGACAGGTCATTAAAAATTCTACCGGACATTAGTCCAAGTGACAAATTGGTGAAAAAGATTTTGGAACTTGCGTAAAAGCGAATGATGGTAAAAAGTTCCGATTGTGAAGATGGCGAATTATCGCCATTCTTCATATATTTGCAAAAAATTTTCGATTATGATTCAAATGGTTGACTTAAAGTCGCAATACCTTAAAATAAAGGACGAAATAGACAGCGGCATTTCAAGAGTAATAAACAACACCGAATTCATCAACGGTCAGGATGTAAAAGATTTTCGCAAGGAACTGGCAACCTACCTGAACGTTGGCAACGTGATAACTTGCGGCAACGGCACCGACGCCCTGCAGATTGCAATGATGGCTCTCGGGCTGAAACCCGGCGACGAAGTCATTTCAACCGACTTCACTTTCATCGCAACGGTCGAAACTATTGCTCTGCTGCAACTTACGCCAGTTATGGTCGATGTTGACCCCGAAACCTATCTCATCAATCCCGACGAAATAGAAAAGGCAATAACTCCGCGCACAAAGGCAATAGTTCCAGTTCATCTGTTCGGTCAGTGTGCCGACATGGAACGAATTATGGACATTGCACGCCGCCACAACCTCTATGTCATTGAAGATACCGCACAGGCAATCGGTAGCGATTACCATTTTTCGGACGGCACAGTAAAAAAAGCAGGAACAATCGGTCACATCGGCTGCACCTCGTTCTTCCCATCGAAAAACCTCGGTTGCTATGGTGATGGCGGAGCATTGTTCACCAACGATGCCGAACTTGCTGAGAAAATCTCTTCCATAGTCAACCACGGAATGGAAATCCGTTACCACCACGACCGCATCGGCGTAAATTCACGTCTCGACACCATTCAGGCTGTAGTGCTCCGCGCAAAATTGCCACACTTGGACGAATACAACAATGCACGTCGCAAGGCTGCCGACTTCTACGACAAGGCTTTCGCCAACTGCCCGAAAATCAGCTCACCAAAACGTGCCGACAAGACCGCTCACACTTTCCACCAATATGTTGTACGTCTCAATGGTGTTGACCGCGCTGCGCTTATGGAACATCTGAAAGCAAAAGGCATAGCTTCGGCGGTTTACTACCCTATCCCACTGCACAAACAGAAAGCATTCCAAGGTTTCAAGTCAAATCCAAACGCATTCCCCAATACCGACAAGCTTTGCGAATCGGTAATGGCACTGCCAATGAACACCGAACTCGACGAAGAAACACTTAAATATATAACCGATTCGGTTCTCGAATTCGTGAAATAACTTGCATTCGCGATGAAAATTGCAGTCAGAATATTACTTATCACAACGATAGCGGTATTTAGCTGCAAGTTTTCATTCTCGCAGTTCATCAAGATGGACGACCGTGTGATTATCGCGGGATACGTTCTCGACGAAGAGACTGGCAAACCTCTAATTTTCACCAATATATCCATCCGTCACCGACGCGAAGGCACAATAAGCGACACGGCTGGCTACTTTGCTCTGTCGGCAAAAATGTACGACACCATACGCTTCTCAATGCTAGGCTACGAACGCAAGCACATTGTAATAGACGAAAAAGCTGTTGACCGAACAGAACCTCTGATTGTCAAGATGAAAACAGAAGCCTATCTGCTACCGACTGTGGATATTTTCGAATGGCGCTACAACCAGCTTAAATATGAGGTCACCACCATGAATCTGCCCGACGACGACTATGTATATGCAGTACAGAACTTCCCTGTAAAACAAAAAGCCATCAGTTTCTACAACAATACGCCAACTACTGGCGCAGGATTAACTTTCAGTCCGATTACCGCACTATACGAAGCCTTCAGCAAAGAAGGCAAGGAACGTAAGAAACTTGCCGAACTACAGGCTAAAGATCATGTCAGTGAGCTCATCGAGGAACGCATAACGACCAAACAAATCATGGAACTTACAGGCTTCACTCAACTCGAAGTTAGCCGTTTCCTCGATTGGTGCGATTTTTCCGCCGAGTTCATCAACAGCATGAACGCATACAATTTCATTATGGTCGTAAAGCACAAAGCCGAACAGTACAAAAAATTGCACCGTGGCGACGGAGGAAAGATTTACCTTGAATAATAAGGCTAGCAGGTTAACTGTCTAGCAGAAGACCTGTACAACGGAAGACCAGCCTATCTGTCCGCAAGACTGCGAGGCTGTCAGAATGTTAGCCTTCAAGCCCTCAAAAAAATCGCAAATCCCAAATCGCAAATTCCAAATTTGTTTTATTTTTGTGACAATTATTATATGTCATATGAGAAGACTTTATTATTTTATTTCTGCAGTTGCAACAGCAATGCTGATGTCAATCTCGGCAATTTCGCAGCAGGTTGTAAACGAGAACTTTGAATCGTACGATGCAGGCACATTCATAGCAACAGAAGCGTCTTCTCTATGGGCAACATGGGACGAGGGTTCTTTGGGCGGATTAATAAGCGAAGAACAGGCTCATGGAGGAACAAAATCAATGAAGGTTTATAAAAATGGTTCTACCAACACCGATGTCATTCTCAACATGAACGACCGTACTACTGGACGCTACAGAGTTGAATTCTACATGTATGTACCTACAGGACACACTGGCTACTACAATATATTGCAAGATTTCAACGAAACCGCCCCTAAATGGGGAATTCAATTGACTTTCAACGACGATACAGTCAAAATAGACGCCAACGGTCATCAATACACACATCTATACACCCCCGATTCTTGGATAAAAATCCAGCATTTCGTAAACCTTGACAACGACTGGGTTGATTTCTATATGAATGACGAACTAGTAATCTCATATCAATGGAGCAAAGGTGTAAATGGTGCTGGCGGTGAAAACAAACTTGATGCTCTAGATTTCTACTCGCACACAGTCAACAATCAGTCAGGTCTATACTACATTGACGACCTTATAATCGAAGATGTTCCCGCACCTGCAGCACCAACTAACCTAACAGCAATAGTACAAAACAGAAATGATGTTGTTCTTAACTGGGATCCTGTTGACAACGAAAACCTTGTTTATTACACAATTTCACGCGATGGAGAAGATGTCGGCACAACTACAGAAACCACATTCACCGACACTCATGTTTACCCTGGATTATATTACTACATGATTTATGCATATTGTGGACCTACAATAGGTTACTCTAATCCAGATGGAACTTCGATTCATGTCGAAACAAGCGTTGAAAGAGAATTTGTACTTGCTGAAGTATTCTCGTACAAAAGTTGTTCACATTGCCCACACGCAGCCAAGGCTCTCGACAATATGGTAGCTGCTGATTTAGACATAATTGTTCTTGACCACCATGTCACAGATACTTATGGATATCAAGCATCTTACGATCGTTTCGAATACTGGAGATATAAGGACAATATGTTCGGAGAAGAGTATGGATTTACGGGTACTCCATCAGTATTCTTTGACGGATACCTCGGATATCAAGGTGCCGCTGATAACGTATCACAAATGCAAGAAACTTATACATATTTTTACAACCACGTTAAGAACATCAATTCAATATACAACTTTTCAGCAGAGTTACACCCAACTATATTAAACAGCAGAACTTTCTACCTCGAATTTACTGCCGAAAAACTTTCAGAATACTTTGTAGATGACCAGATTGGAGTTTTTTTTGCTCTTACAGAAGACATAAATTACAACTGGGGCGTTGCAGGAAAAATCAATAACCTGGTCCGCAGACTTGGAAGCAGAGCTGCAACATTTGACGAAAACAACCAGTTCTCATCAAACTTTTCAATCACTATAAGTGATGACTATGACATTTCAAAGTGCAAGATCGTTGTTTGGGTTGAAAATCATACCCAAGGACGCGTAATGCAGTCGAAGCAATTTAAGCTTAGCGACTACTATAATAGTATTGCAGAAGAAAAAGTTGTCAGCAGCATCTACCCCAACCCATCAGACGGAATGTTCAGCATCAGTGGAGAAAACATAGAAAGCATTGAAGTTTACGACATTACAGGCAAACTCGTAATGCAACAGAACATAAATGCAGACAATGCAACAATAGACTTAACTAACAAAGCAAAAGGCATTTACACAATGAAGTCGTACAACGGCAACAATGTAAGTGTCAGCAAACTTATTTTAGAATAAAAAATTAAAAATGAATTTTGACGTAAAAGAAATCAGGAAAGATTTCCCGATACTTTCAGAAAAGGTTCATAACAAGCCGCTTGTATATTTTGACAATGCAGCCACATCACAAAAGCCGAGAATAGTAATCGACACTATAGCCGAATACTATTCGCGCTTCAATTCGAACATTCATCGCGGAGTTCACTACCTAAGCAACTTCGCCACCGAAGCCAACGAGCGTGCCCGCGAAACTGTTCGGAAATTCATAAACGCAAATTCCACTGAGGAAATAATCTTCACACGCGGAACTACAGAATCCATCAACCTTGTCGCCTACTCGTTCGGCGAGACTTTCATCAGCGAAGGCGACGAAATAATTGTCTCCGAAATGGAGCACCACTCCGACATCGTGCCGTGGCAACTCCTCTGNNAAAAAGTCGAAAATCAAGGTTCTGCCATTCGACGACAACGGAGTCCTCGAAGTCGGGAAATTGGAATCTCTGATTACCGACCGCACAAAAATCGTTGCTGTAACGCAGATTTCAAACGTTCTCGGCACGGTAAACCCAATAAAGGAAATCATTGAAACCGCCCACAAACACAACATTCCCGTCCTAATCGACGGAGCTCAGGGCGTACAACATACAAATGTCGATGTTCAGGCACTCGACTGCGACTTCTATGTATTCTCGGGACACAAGACCTACGGACCTACCGGTGTGGGCGTACTCTACGGCAAAAAATCGCTTCTCGAGCAGATGGTTCCATACCAAGGCGGTGGTGAAATGATTGAAAGCGTAAGTTTTGCCAAGACAACATACAATGTACTGCCCTTCAAGTTCGAAGCAGGAACGCCAAACTACATCGATGCTATTGCGCTCGAAAAGGCGATTCTCTACATCCAAAACATAGGCATTACAGAAATAGAAGCCTACGAAAAACAACTTCTCGACTACGCTACCGAACAGATTTCTCAGTTCGACTGGGTAAGAATAATCGGCACTTCGCCACACAAAGCAAGCCTCATTTCGTTCGTAATGGACGGAATACATTTCTCCGACGCAGGCATTCTCCTCGACCAGCTCGGCATTGCAATACGTACAGGCACACATTGCGCTGAACCGGCAATGCAACATTTTGGAATCTCGGGTACAGCTCGCGCATCGTTCGCGTTCTACAATACAATGGAAGAAATTGACATTTTTATCAACGGACTAAAACGCATAAAATCAATGTTTTAATGAAATCCGATTTGTTTTTCATAGTAAACCCCAATTCGGGCAACGACAAGGGCAGAATCTGGAAAGAAATTCTAGCTTATCTTGACGAAAAAGGCATTGAATACGGACACTACCTCACCCAATCGGCTGGCGATGCCATTGTCAAAATTCCGAAAATCCTCGCCGAAGGATACCGGAATCTTATTGTCCTCGGTGGTGATGGCACAACCAACGAAGTCGTAAACGGTATTTTCTCGCAAAGCGAAGTTCCATACTCCGAAATCTGCCTAGGCTCAATTCCAATGGGCACAGCAAACGACTGGAACCGCTACTACGGCTGGGAAAACGACTACAAGACTTCAATCGAGCGACTGCTCAAACACAATATCACAAAACAAGATGTCGGGGTAGTTACATTCTCCGAAAACGGTGAAAGACGTACTAAATATTTCATAAATAGCATTGGGTTTGGCTTTGATGCAGAGATTGTTAAGATGACAAACGAACTTTCGCACGAACAACGCGGCAAGGAAATAACCTATCTGCTCAGTTTGCTCAAATGTCTGTTGAAATGCAAAAAACGTAATGTTAAAATCGAATCCGACGATTTTAATTTCAACGGGAAAGTTCTTTCAATAAGCATTGCCAACGGGAAATACTCTGGCGGAGGAATGCAACAAACCCCCGAAGCCATAATGAACGACGGTGCATACGACATATCCATTTTCGGCGATATAGGCAAATTCTTTGTAATAAGGAATGTCAGCAAGTTATACAACGGCACTATAACCCAGCTCAAGAGCAAAAAAGTTGCATTTGCCCGCACCGAAAACAAAATCAAAGTAACATTCGACTGCACTACTTTTGCCGAAACCGACGGTGAAATCATCGGCGACAGCCCCTACGAAATATCAATGATTAAAGGCGGACTGAATGTAATCGACTGACAAATTCTACTCCACCGTCAGTCTATCCTCGTTCATTCTTGACATATACTGCTGTATGATGGCTTTCAGTTCGTTTTCCATCTGCTGCTGGCAGTCAACTTTTCCGACAAGATTGTTTTGCATCAAAATATCGTCAAGCGAATAAACGGCCTTTGTATTTGTGCCGTCAAACTGCAAAACATAACCATATTTTACATACTGGTAAATTCCGTTGAGATAGTTTACCGCATACGTATCATCAACCGAGGTGGCAAACAAATCGCAGCCAAAGGCGAGATACGAATTGTCATATCCCAGCATTCCCAAAATTGTTGGCATTATATCGATATGTTGGGCTATCTTGTCGTATCTGTTAGCAATTGAATCATTTCCTGGCTCGTAAATAATTATCGGCACACTAAATCCGCCCAAATCGGTCTGATATTCAGCATGATTTGTCTCATTGGTGTGGTCAGCGGTGATTACAAATATTGTATTGTCGTACCATGATTGTTTTCGTGCCGAATCGAAAAATTTGCGCAGAGCATTGTCGGTGTAGCCTATGCACTTGTGAATGGAAAGGTTGCCTTCGGGGAAAACCGACTTGTATTTATCGGGAATATTGTATGGATGGTGGCTCGATGCCGTAAACAAGGCCGTCATGAAAGGCTGCTGCATCTCCGACATGGTTGTGCAGTAAAACTGCATGAATGGTTCGTCCCAGATAGCCCAAGTACCGTCGAAGTCGGCATCGCCGCCAAAGCGAGAATCGGCATTGTACTCGTCGCGACCATAATAGCTGTCGAAGCCAGTGCTACGCGCAAAAGCCTGAAATCCCATACTTCCATTTTGCGCACCATGGAAAAAGCCAGTGTGGTAACCTTTCTTGCCCAACTCCCCAGCAATACCACTCACTCTGTTCATCGAAGCAGGCGTAAGCACAAAGGGCTCTACAAACATAGGAATCGACGACAGCACCGACGGCATTCCATCAATGCTCTTGCGACCATTGCTGTACGAATAACGGAATGTTGCACTATGCTCTATCAGCGAATCAACAAAAGGCGTATAGCCCTTGTAATTACCTCCTTCTAAATCCTTGTTGAATGCACCAATGTATTCACGGCCAAAACTTTCGACAATAAAAATCACGACATTTTTCTGCTTAAAACCTTTGTCTTTCGCAGGATTATGCACAGGTGTAAACACTTTTTCAAGTTCTTCCTCGCTTGCATAATAATCCACATTCTGGAAAGTTGGAATACCGATTGTCCTGATGATTGAAAATGGCGTATTAAGCACAAGCGCAGCTTCTATGGGATGATCAACATACTGGTTTGCATTGCTTATGGTAATCGGACGAGTTGCTCGCGTAAATCCACCTCGCACACCGACAACACTCAAATAAACCGCCATCGCAAGGAACAACAGATATGAAATGTCATATTTCCACCAAACAAGATTTTTTCTCTCCGGTTTCGGCTTTCTATACAATTTGAACATTGCGAAGGTAAGCACAATAAGCAAAAGAAGCAGGTACCAATGGTTCACTATTTCCTTGCCAAAAATGGAAGCCATATTGTCCTCGTTGCCAAATTCGCTGAAAACTGTTGCTGTGGTACGCCTCATAGTATATTTGAAATAAACCGAGTCGATAAGGTTTGCAAGCAGAGCGATCCAGTTGGTAACAATGAATATCCATTTGCAAACAATATGATATATCTTGTTTTCCTTAAAATGCAACGGGAACAGCATCAGAACAATATAAAGTATGTTCACATACAATATTCCTGACACATCGAAACGCAGCGAACCTACATACATCTCACACAAATGCGAAAATGTAAGATTACCCGAAAAATAGCTGTAGTTCTCGAACAAAAATTCAAGGTGCGCAACAAACATAATTGCATACACCAAAAGTAAATTGCAAATAAGTGCAAACAGCGAAGAATCTGTAAACCTCGATAATATCTTACCTTTATTTTCCATTCCGTTCCTTCATCCAGTCGTATCTAATATAATATCCCAATGTAATCCTTCCAGCCATCTGCCAACGACGATTGTCATCAACAATCTTGTCATCAACATTTATGTCTGAATAAGTAGGATTTGCATAAACAATTTGTCGAGAATCTCTTGAAACGCAATAATATCTTGCGCCAATATTCATATCAAGCGAAATAACATTCTTTATATTGAACTGATAGCCAATCAATAACAATAGCGACAGATTATCGAGCCTGACATTGGCTCTATAATAAGGATAATTCACGTTATAGTAAACAGACCGCCCGTAATCATAAATTTGCAATTCGTAAGCCCATGAATGGCTGTAATCGACAATAGCCTCATAGTATAATCCAAACGGAGCTATCCAGTAGTAGCCTTTTAGCGATTCCGATGGAACTGTAATAAGATACATTCGTGCACCAAGAGCCACTTCAAAGCCATTAAATTTAACCTTGCTTGGATATCCAAACCAATCATTATCAAAGTATTGACCTTTTAGACTACCATCATAAAAATTATCGAACTTACGATAGGCGACTTCCGATGTAATACTAAACATAGAAGACA
This sequence comes from Bacteroidales bacterium UBA1184, assembly GCA_002310235.1. GTDB lineage: Bacteria > Bacteroidota > Bacteroidia > Bacteroidales > ML635J-15 > Bact-19. The sequence continues at coordinate 119,277 of DBYO01000020.1, read as the reverse complement.
ACGGCTTTTCAAGGCCGATATTCGGATTGAAAAAGAATTTGAACGGACGGACTTTTACCAAAGTATTGTCAAAAAACTGGGCTTTCGCCTGAAACAAGGCAAAAACGCACAATAATATGACAATACATTTTCTCATGGTTTAAGTTTTTTGCTTTTTCTTCTTTGCAGCAGGGAACAATACATTGTTGAGAATCAACCTATAGCCTGGCGAATTTGGATAAAGCGACAAGTCGGTTTTCTCGTCTCCGACATAATGCCTATAATCCTCGGGGTCGTGTCCGCCGTAGAAAGTCCACATTCCCTGACCATATTCGCCATGAATGTACCTGGCTTCGTTCATTGACTTGTTTTCGCCCATAATCAGTACGTTTGGCTTAATAACGTCACGCCGAAATGCAGTCGTCTGCCCCATGAATCCGTGAATCAAAGCAGCATGGTTCTGACAAAGCATTGTTGGAACTGGATCCCACTTTGCCGAAAACTCGAACAGCGAGAAATAGTCCTCGTTTGTACCTGCGCGTTTCGACTGAGTAACATCAATGTCGGAAAACTCGTACTCGTATGGATTTGTCTTTACAGTAAAGTTCTGGAAAGCAAGACAGTTATCGTAGTCCAACTTTTGCTGTGCATTTGGGTCCATGCCGTCGCCATCAAACATATATTCGCAAATATCAGTATTGGCAGCGGCAAGTGCAATGTCGAAAGTATCTGTAGCGGCGCACATCGCAAACATAAAGCCACCATTGAAAACATACTGCTTAATTGCCAATACCACAGCAAGTTTCAGTTTTGAAACTTTACTGAAACCAAGGTTTGCAGCTTCCTCTTCGCTCAACTTCTGACGCTCCTGATACCACTGCATACGGGCATACGATGCATAGAACTTTCCATACTGACCAGTAAAGTCCTCATGATGAAGGTGAAGCCAGTCATATTCAGCAAGTTTGCCCTCTATGATTTCGGTATCGTAAATCTTGTCGTAGGGAATTTCGGCGTATGTCAATGCCAAAGTCACGGCATCGTCCCACGGCTGCGAAATAGGTGGCGTATAAACGGCTATCTTCGGTGCTTTTTCCAACTTCACCGCATCCTGATTGACAGATGGAGCCGAAATGTCGTTGAAAATGGCATTCTTCTGCGCATCGGCAATAATCTCGTACGACACATTCCGCAAAATGCACTCGCGCTCAGCCTCCGACGAGAAGCCGATTATGAAACTTCCGCCACGATAGTTAAGCAGCCACCAAGCTTCAAGTCCCTGCTCCAGCGACCAGTAGGTAAGTCCGTAGGCTTTCAGATGGTCGGTCTGCGAATCGTCCATCGGAATGAGCATATAGGCGCAATTCCCTGACAGCGAGAACACAAGCATCAACAATATTACAACAAGCTTTTTCATTGCTTCATTCCGCCAATAAGTTCAGAAATATCCTTTACACCATATTTTTCGCAGTAAAGTTCGATTCCGTCAAGCACGCGCATTGTTGCATCGGGATACAGGAAATTGGCTGTTCCGACCTGAATGCACGAAGCACCGGCAAGCAGGAATTCTATTGCATCGTCGGCAGTAACAATTCCGCCAAGTCCGCAAACTGGAATCTTCACATTCTGAGCAACTTGCCAAACCATACGCACTGCAATCGGCTTTATTGCTGGGCCTGACATTCCGCCGGTTATTGTCGAAAGTTTCGGACGGCGAGTCCTGACATCGATTGCCATTCCCAAGAAAGTGTTGACCAGCGAAACTGAATCGGCGCCAGCATCTTCAACAGCCTTAGCTATTGATACAATGTTAGTTACATTTGGCGACAACTTCACCATAAGATGCTTTCCGTATGCCTTGCGCACTGCAGCAACGACTTCTCCAGCCGACTTCGGGTCGGTACCGAAAGCCATTCCGCCTTCCTTTACATTGGGGCACGAAATGTTAAGCTCGATGGCTGGGATATTTGGCAGTTCCCCTACCCGACGCGCCGTTTCAACATAATCTTCAACGCACGAACCGCTTACATTTACAATGACATTGGTTTTCAAATTCTTCAACTGCGGATAAGTTTCCTTGCAGAAATAATCCACACCCTTGTTCTGAAGTCCTACAGCGTTCAACATTCCCGAAGCGGTCTCGGCCATACGCGGATAAGGATTTCCCTCGCGATGATGCAAGGTCGTTCCCTTTACCACAAAGCCACCAAGTCGTTCAAGGTCAACGAAATCGGCATATTCTAGTCCAAAGCCGAAAGTTCCCGATGCTGTCATCACGGGATTCTTCAGCTTCAATCCGTTAAAATCTACATTCAAGTTTACCATAGCAATTGTTTTACATTAAACACTGGTCCCTCGGTGCATACGCACTTATGACCTTCCTTGGTATTCTGTACGCAACACAGGCAAGCGCCGATTCCGCAGGCCATCTTGTTTTCGAGAGAAACCTCGCATTCGACCTTGTGCTCCAGCGCCCATTTTGCAAGCGCACGCATCATTGGTTCCGGTCCGCAGGCAAGAATTTCGGTATATGGGAATTTCTCCAACTTGAAAATCGAATGGTCCATTACGGTTCCCTTCTCGCCGAAGCTGCCGTCGTCGGTGGCATAGAACACATTGCCGTACTGCTCGTAAACCTCCTTGCGCAAAATGTTGGACTTGCTGCGGTAGCCGAGCAGAATGTCGGGACGGAAGCCGAACCTCTGCATATACCTTGCGGTGAACAGCAACGGAGCCACGCCGACACCGCCACCAACGAGCAGCACCCTGCCCGACAGCGGCAACGCAAAAGTATTGCCGAGTGGGAAAACAACGCTTATCATATCGCCCAGCTTTGTGTTGGCAAGTTTGCCAGTACCTTCGCCGGCGACCTTCACCAACAACTTGATTGTCTGCTTGTCGTAATCGACATCGTGGATGCTTATTGGACGGCGGAGGAAAGTTCCTACCGAGTTGTCAATCTTGACTTCGGCGAACTGCGCCGGCATTATCACTGGCAGTGCGTCCTCGCTCTGCAAGGTGAGCATAAAGAACGAGCCTCCGATTTTTTCGTTTCCGACAACGCGCAAATCTCTGATTACCTTGTTGCTCATATATTATTCTCCTTTGTTTTCGTATCCTTACACTGAACTGAAATTTCTACATTACATTTACCCAAACCGTAAAAATAATTTGAGACAAAATTAACGATTTTTTTCGAATGTGGAGATAGAAGTTAGATGCTTGTAAAAAGTTTAAATAATGTAACCAAATTTGGTTATTTTTTATTAACTTTGCCGCCGAAAAACATTGCGTATGTACGACAAGTATCTGAAATACAATAACATTCCGTTTGGCGCTATTCTCGACAGGATAAGAACAAAGGAGAATCTTTCGCAACGCGAACTGGCTTTGCGTTCCGGAATTCCTTACCAGCGAATCAATGATTTCATTGCAAACCGCCGAAGGATTTCACCCGAGAATTCTCTCCGTTTGGAAAAGGTGTTGGGGATTGATTTCCAGTGCTTTTTCTATCAGGCACAAACGAATTACGATATTTATATGGCAACCAAACAACATTTGGAGCAGCCATCCCCCGACAAGTCGAAGTTTAGAAAAACATTGTTCTGGGATACCGATTTCGATGCTCTTGACTGGCAACGCAACTACAAGTGGATTATCCAAAGGGTTTTCGACTATGGCAACGGGACGGAAATAAAGGAAACAATACGATTTTACGGCAGAAAAAAGATTCTTGATGTGCTCCGAAGCGAGAAAGATGCTTGGAATGAAAAAATCAGAAACATTAACATAAAAAAGTATCTGGAAAATGAGGTTGAGAACTAACATAGCATCAGCAACATTACTTGATAGTTTACGGAAAATAATGGCAAATCCGGCATTTGATGATTTCTATCTTGTTGGTGGAACGGCTCTTGCATTGCAAAGAGATCATCGTATATCAGTTGATATAGATATGTTTACCGACTTGCAATATGGCGAAATGAAAACGGAAGAAATCAAGGATGCTCTCAAAGCAATGTTTTCGTATGTTGAGAATATAGAAAGACTTGATGAGACCAGTTTGGTTTATTCATTATTTGTAGGAAATAATGATGACGACTGTGTGAAACTTGACATTTGCTACGATGAAAAACCTATTTTTCCATTGGTTAATGTTGATGGCATTAGAATGTTGTCCGAGAAGGACATAGCTGCGATGAAAATAAATGCAGCTGCACAAGACAGACAGCGCAAAAAAGATTTCTGGGACATTCACGACTTGCTTGAAACCTACTCAATTGAAAATATGGTGGAGTTTGCGCTAAAAAGGTTTCCTTGGACGCTTACATTGGAGCAAATTATTGATGGATTCAAAAGACTGCCTATGCTTAACGATTATTCGGAAATCAGATGCTTGAAAGGCAAATACTGGGAGTTTGTCGTTGAAGATTTGATGGAGCTGATTCCAAAATTGGAGGGAATGGTGGAAAGCATTAAAAATGCAGATGTTTAAACGTTCAGAAATACAACATTTAGCTCTCAGACATTACACAACATATTCATTTTCCTTCACAAAACAACTCACACAATAATGTTTTGGTGTAATATACGCCTTGGGGAGAATCGAGAATTGCGATGCTACTGCCTTTTGATGAATATTCCTTTTTTATGGCATCTTCGAGAATCTTACAGCTATCATAGTCGGCATCTTTTCCGAAAATTAAATCGACAATATTGTCATTTATAAAATACACAAAATACTGATTATCATAATCCTCTCCATCTTTCTTATATTCGCTTTTCCAAATCATTTTTGTTCGCAATACTACCTTGAACTCTCCATTCTCCAATTTTATAATATTATCCCCACCAGTACCGCCGTATGAATACCCATCATCTATAAAGCCTTTCCTCTCAATATATTGAGGAGACCAATAAGACCTATAATGTGACACAACGCCATTCTGTTGCGACAAAATAATAGCACCATCACCAAAACCGAGACCATACAGACATAATTCTGGTATGTCATCATTATCAATGTAGCAGATTGCAAAACTTTGATAATTGCGATGTATGCTGTCGAGTATGTAGTCTGCATAAACTCTCATCCAATCGGAATGCATGTATTCACTCGGGATAGTACCTTGTAATTCTGTACAATCTGCACACAAATCTTGTTTATCATTTTCATTATGATTCTCAACCTCAATGCAGTCGGCACGATTATCAGTTATGTTATTTTCATTATGATTTGTCCGTTCGTTGCACGATAGCAAGGAAAGAGACAAAATTACATTGATAATAAATCTGTATATTCTCATATAATTCATTATCTATCAATCTTGTAACACTTGTTTATTAATTCTACTTGAAACATAATGCAAAGATAGAAATTTAGAATAATTTCGCAACAATAAATTTTATGTATTATGAAACTTACAGATTTAATTAACGATAATATTCGCCACGAAGCAAAGGAAGCAACCAAAAACTCTCCTGATATGAGGTTTGGTGTTGATTGGTCATCATATTGGCATAATCGTGCTTTTATTTTGCGGTGAGAATACATTTTTGTGCGTTCACCGCAAATTATAACGATGTTTTAGGGGTATAAAATAGATTATGATTCGGATTTAAAATCAACTTTTGTGCCAACATTGCGGTGTTGAAAATCGGCATTACTATTTACCTTATCTTTCCTTACAACACATCCCACACAACAATGATATAGTATTGTATTCTCCTTGTGGGGAATCGGAAAAATCATGCACAATACACCCACTTCATTGTCTCATATCTATATACTGTGCTTTTCTTTTCGACACCTTTGTTGATTCAATAAATTTCATATATTTTTGCTAAATAAATTAAAAAGATAGAAACATGAAAACGCAAGACTTAATTTACGATACAATCCATCACGAAGTGAAGGAAGCGACAAAGAACTCTCCTGATATGAGGTTTGGAGTTGATATGACATCATATTGGCATAATCGTGCGGAATATTTTGAATGTTTACAGAAAATAATAGAAGAAAACAGACATATCAACAACATTAATATGCAAGCAAAGTTGAGAGGATATTATACAGACTTTGAACGAAATGAACTAGATATGCATACAATCCAGAGAAACGAGCATATAGCAAAAGCTCTAAAGCATTTTTATTCGGCAGGGGAAGATGCGTATGAAATGTGCAAATTTATGAATGATATGTATAGGCAACAACAATATCAGTATGCTTATTGGATGCAATTGATAAATGCTATGAGATAAATGGTTAGATAAATCAACTCCATTCTTATCTGCATACTTAGCGCACAGCCCCCTATAGTATCGGCATAATATACCTGAATGTATATATGGTAGCGTTGCTGTAAATAAAAAACAACAGCAGACTAATTACCTTCACTGACTGACGTATATGCTTACGCATTACAAATGCTGATATTTAAGGCTTTTGAAGTGCAAAAACCGAAAGAATACGAAAGTAAAGATACTTCTTTTTCAAGGAAAGAGAAAAAAATTATTATGCGCTAGAGACAAAGTAGAAATCGCATACTCATCATATTACATAACTAAAAGTTTAATATAGAAGCCTTTCCTAACTATTACTCTATGGCTAGAATGCACAATATTGGTATTTCAAACTTTAGTTATTTGATAGTTTGTTATCTTTTGCAAATTTCTTACATATTTTTGTCGGTTTTTCAATCTGAAGATTTTCTATTGCAGTGTATAAAATAGCCAACAATTCTTGTTGATTTTCCAATAACTTATTTTTCACATCTTTAGTTGAATCATTATAGTTTAGATGTTCATCTAAAAGTTTTGTGATTATATCAATGAGTTCGTCCAATTTTGCATCAAAATCTTTTGACAGTTCTGGTTTTGTCGCATTTATTAACGATCGGATATGACCGAGATCATCTTTTAAATCATCTTTATATTTTCTTTTTTCCTTTGCTAAAATAATTGAAAAATCTTGTGCTGTTTTTTTTGAATAGAACGAATTAAGAGAAACTAAACTATCTTTTACTTTAGAAACAGAATTATCGTAAAAATTTTTAATTGTTCCTAAATTAGGTTCAACTACTACTTCTAAAAACCATTGTGCTCTTATCCCATTAATATTTTCATTCCTTGTTTCAGTTAATTGTTTTTTAAATAAAAAATAAGTTAAAACCAGTCCTCCTATAGTCAATATATCACCGATTGAAATGTAATCCAACAATGTTTTATGTGATATTATGTACACTACATCAGCATTCTGGATTATTTTATATATAGTATCTACAATATCCATTAGTCAACTCCAGTTATATTATTCAATTCGTTGTCACACCTTTGATAACAATCTTCAAAATCTATTTCAATAAGGCTACGCAGTTCTTTATCGTTAAAATTACTTAAATCGAAAATGAACTTTTTTTTGAATTTGTCAACTGAACCTAATTTTTTTACACTTTCATAAAATAGACCTAGAAAAAAAGATGGGTTAAATGAAGTCGTGTCAGATGGTATTATAACTTTAAATGGACCATCCATACCATCGTATTTGTCGTCTATGGATAATTCTTTTCTTACACACTTGCCTTCCGTTCGCCCAGAAAATGAAGTGCTCTTAATGCCACCTCGATGATTTTTAGTTAGTTCAATTATTTCCATTTAATTCTTTATTAAAATATTCTTTATTCAAATACAAATGACATTCTAATATTGTGCCAGGAAAATACCTTAAATTTGATATCAAATAATTACTACTGGGTAATTTATGTATATCGTTTTCTTTGTTCAATGACAATATATCACGTGTGTTTTTCTTATAATATTTCATGTCGTTGTCACATGTTAAGATTGTATGACCTGAAATAACATTTAATTGACATTTAAATCTTGGATCCTTTTCTCCAAAACTTCCTAATGAAATAAAGGATTTAAGGAATTTCATCATACCATTTCCCCTACTTTCATCTTTATATTTCAGTCTGCTAATTCCGTCATTTAGCATATACAAGGTAAATAATGCTTCTTTTTCAAATTTTGAGTGCCTTGAAAATTGTAATTTGTGATTTTCATATATACGCTGGCATTTATTATAATTTGTTTCATTTTCTTGTTTTGTATTTTCAAAACCTTCAAACATAGAAAGTCCAAAATTAATAATAGTAAGATTCAAATCAACAACATCTACATCAAATTGTTTTTCCGAAAAAGAAATTCCATTTACAAACCAACGACTATAATTAGCACTGTGATCTTCTGCATTACCAAGTACTTCTCCCAATAATCCATCAAGAGCATGTTTGCCTTCTTTTTTTAGTGTTGCACCAGCTTCTATGGCAGACTTATTAACGAATTCTGTAATTTTACTGCAAGCTACAGCCTTGGTATTTTCATAATAAACTCTTTTTTTCCCACTTAATATGTCTAATTTCAAATATCTACTTCCATCATTCTGATCAACAGGCAACTGCAATCCAAAAAAAGAATGTAGGTATTTGTTCGTTTTTATGTCTAATATAGAATGTTTAAAATATATTTCCTTTTCACATGCTTGATATTTATTGGCATTGTATTTATATTTAAAACCCAACAATTCTCTAATGAATATTTCCAAAAGTGAAAAACTAGCAATAGATGATATAGAGCATTTTTCAAAATTTATCGCAATGTTTCCGTTTCCAAGAATATACGACGAAATTATATTCTTAAAAAATTGAATACACCCATCAAAATTTTCTTTTAGAGAAAATGTTTCTGGAGAATTTATAACACGAGCAATATGATTATCTTGAATGAAACCAGCTTTATCCAGTATATTCAATTCACACGAAAAAAATATACGATTAATATTCCCACCATTAAATTTATATGATGAGAAGACTTTCCTCTTTTTCTTCTTGAGAATTATTCTTCGCCGTTTGAATATTTTTTTCTCAAGATTTTTTTGCCATAATATATATTGTATTTTTTTGCGCAACACGCTTCACTTCAAAACTTTTTTAAAATTTCTTCATTTTCATTCTTGCCTTTGAATCATTATCAGAAAAAACTTAATATTACAACCATAGTTCTTATAAAAGAATTAAGGCGACAAATTTACATTTTCTTTTTCAGAAAGATGCATGGCTATGAAAAGATTTATAAACAAAAGAACAAAAAAGAGCCACCATTTTTGGCAATTCGCTTGATTGAAACCATTATACGATAGTGTCAACCTATTGTGTACATACTGGGCGAATAGAGTACCCTAAATACCTATTACAATATTTAATGTAGCAAACAACTGAATCAAAAAATAAATATCTTGCGAAAATAATATTTGTGTAAAGAGATGATGTCCAGTAGTAGCCAGAACCAACATCGTAAAGGCCATTACCTTCGTAGTAACCAGTAGCGGGAAGGAAGATAGAGTTACCGTTAGGCCCGACGAATAAGCGTCCACTTACTCCGTTCTGTGCAGTCAAAGTTACTGTACAATTAGAAATCAATTCGTTCATTTCATTGTAAGTTGGCATACGCCAGCTAGCTCCTCATTGGGCAGTAGCAGCATCAGCACTAGCCGGTAATGTGCTAGGATTCGAAGAATATGTATAATTACTACTTGTAAAGGTGCTCTTAGTCGTAGGTTCTCCCCAAGCGAAATAGGAACCGTATTCAGTCGGTGTGTTTGCTCCAACATTACAAGTTGCCCAATGTATTCCACTTGGTAAACCAAGGTCAACCCAGTCATGACCATTTACAGGAGTGTTGAACATCGTTACCTCTCCGTATGCTGTACCTATACTATTGGTTGCGTATGCTTTATAATAATAGGGAGTTCCAGCGGATAGTCCTGATAGTGTTGTTGTAAAATTACCTGTTCCGCTACCACTTTGCACGGTTTGCGACAAATTATTTGAACTCGTTCCATACACAAAACCTCGAGAAGTCACCGTAGCACCTCCATCCGATGTTACATTGCCACCACAAACTGCCGATGTTTCTGTAATATTAGATGCTGCCGATGTGGTTACCGTTGGAAGTACAGTCGTTGCCGTTGTAAATATTCGTTGCTCACCGTATGCTGTTCCAACACTATTTGTTGCGTATGCACGGACATAATAGATTCTTCCTGCTGTAAGACCTGTAATGTAACTAAGATAACTTCCAGTGCCTGTTCCATTGAATGTATAGCTATTGGCTGTCGTTGGATTTATGGATGTACTCCAGCATACGCCACAAGCGGTAATTTCTGCTCCGCCATCTGATATTATATTTCCACCGCAGGTTGCGGTGGTGAAAGAAATATTAGTTACCTCATTTGTACTAATAGTTGGCAATGTTAATGTCCTGAATGTTATTTCTTCTCCGTATGAAGTGCCAACTTCATTAGTTGCGTATGCACGAACATGACATACATTTCCTTCCGCTAATCCTGTAATATTGCTAATAAACTCGCCTACATCAACACCATCGAACGTTATATTGTCATCTACTGTTGGATTATGGTGCGTAGCCCAACATACACCTCTCGCAGTTAAAGGTGAACTGCCGATAGAAGTAATATTGCCACCGCATACGGCAGATGTATCCGACACATCGGTTACTAGTCTAGTCATTACAGTTGCTTTTGCAGTTGTTAAAAAACATTTTTCATCTCCGTATGCAGTACCCATACTGTTTGTAGCGTATGCTCGCACATAATATGTTGTTTCATTGGTCAGATTGGTAATATTGCTTGTGTAACTTCCTACACCAGTTCCATCTATTGTTTTATTGTTGCTTATTGTTGGATTGTGGGAAGTACTCCAGCATACGCCACGCTCAATTACCTGCAAACCACCATCCGATGTTATATTTCCTCCGCATACTGCTGTTGTTGGCGTTATATCAAATACATTGTTAGTTGATATTTCTGCCACAGATAGCGATGTTTTACATATTTTTTCAAAATCGCTATACCCGACACCCACAGCATTACGAGCGTATGATTTTATACTGTAATCTGTCCCTGGTTTCAGACTGTCAATTTTTACAGAAAACATTCCATTCGACAAAACCGCTTTTACATATCTAACATCTGTTTTATCATCGTTTGGATATACACAAAAACCACATTCGTCAACATCAATATTTTTAGAATCCTCAATATATGATTCGGCATATACAGTTTTTGCAGTTACCCCATACAATGTGACATCGCCGACTTCTGGCGGAAAGAACATTTCATTCTGCTTCTCGCACGAAGAGAATATTATAATAGAAATTATTATTCCTAACAATTTGCGCATAACTTATTGTCTTTTAATTTCTTATCTGCTAAAATTCAACTAAAAAAGATTCTTATTTGTTACTATCCTTCCATTGTGAATGCATCAGTTCCATGACCATACGTTTTTGTTACCATCATTTAATCGTATGCCTAATCCCAAAGATATTGTACCATTGTTTCTACTCCATTTTATCTCTGTAGTGCTTTGTGCTGATTCATTACATAAATAGTCAACTCCGTTTATTCTTCCTGCTCCGCCTTCTACAAACAGATACATCTTTTTCCCCAATTTTACTCCAAGTCTAAGAATTCCATCACAACCCATATTCAAGCGACGGCTTTGAACACTAGCAGGCAACCCAGATTTAATATTTCTGCCTACATTAAGATTTACACCTGCACCCAAAATAAAGTTGCCAAATACAAACAAAGGTCCAACCGATATGTTGTCCATAGTCCTGTATGATAGAAATAATCCGTATGCGTTATTTCTTCCCCACGCCATATCGAGGCCGACGGAACCAGTAAGGCTTTTGAATGCATTGTTGCTCTGGTAGCCTATTCCAAAATTTAAACCTACTGTAACAGATGGTTTTCCTCCTTGAAACATATTTATATAAGATTTTGCTCCATCATTAGTTACAAGTTCAATTGCTCCGACTCTATTTTTGTGAGACTTGTTTTTCTTTGCTTTTATTACTATTGATGATGAAAACCTGTCAGATATTGTACACCAGTTAGGTGTTGATGAAACATTCCATGATTCAGAATTTGTTTTAACTGAAATTGTTTTCTGCCCTTCGTATTCGTCAAAACTTATGCTTTTGGGATTTGCTGTTATATAGGGGCGTTCTTTACCCGACTGCAAAACATATATAGAAATTGATTTTCCATCACTTGTTTCCAACTCAACTACACCATTACGAGATTCATACGAATCATTTTTCGATACATTTATTGTTACAGATTCTAAAGCCTTATATATTGTACACCAATCAGGTTTAGATGATATTTTCCAAAATTCAGAATTTGTTGAAATTGAAATTTCCCTTTCCCCGCCAATATAGTTGAGATTTATGCTTGTTGGATTTGCTTTAATATATGGTCGCTCTTTGCCCGACTGTGACACATATACAGACACTGTTTTACCATCATTTGTTTCCAGCACTATGGTTCCGCTACGGTTTTCATACGACGTATTCATTGTCGCGGTTATCGTTACCGATTTTGCTGTCTTGCTCGAAGCCGTACACCAATCAGGTTTGGAAGAAACTTTCCACGATGGTGCATTGGTAGAAACAGACAAGGTTTCGCTTTCCTGATTTTCAGAGAAGTATAGGCTAGTCGGTGACACATTTATGTATGAGGGACGATTAGCTACATCATCCAATGGCATTTTTATATCGTAACATACAATGTAAAATACAAAATTCTTTACCGCCTTAAACTTATCTTGTCGTTTTGCATAATTACCCATCAATGAATTAGTTGGCAATATATTACTAACATACATTGTTTCAACTAAATTTTTCAAATACGATGTCTTTATGGCATAATATACATTTTGCTGAACACTTGCATCAAGTCCGGAAGATACTATACCAATTAAATTGCCATAATCGTCAAATACGGGACTTCCACTACTACCATGACTCACCTGAGCAGAAATCTGATAGGTTGACTTGTCACCTCCAATACCAGATCTTGAGTTTATTACACCTTCTGAATATTTAACTTCTTCACCCATTATATCTGCCTCTGGAAATCCCACAACCCAAACATTTTCGGCAACTTCGGCTGTGTTTGTTTTGATTTTGTAGGGTATTGTACCGAATCCAGGAAATCCATTGCCAGAAATTTTCAGTATTGCAAGGTCACTATCTTCATCTTTTGCGACCACTTCTGCAATGTATTTCTTTGTGAAATCGCCCCTTATTCCATAAACATGGATTGTTTGTTTATTCTTTACAACATGCCAATTTGTAACAAGATACCCATTATTCAATGCAAATCCAGTTCCAGTATATATCTTTTGTGCACTTAATTGCTTAGAAATGCCCAAGAAAAAAAAGAAAATCAATAATATGTATCCGAGTAGTTTAAATATATTTCTCATTGAATAATCTAAGCACGATTAATTATTTATAAACCACATTAACAAATAAAGTTTCCCTTATTTCATTTGTGCCAGTTATATCCCATTCGGCACATCGGTTTTTTCTTGCCCGATACCCGTAAGGCATTATTTCAAAAAAAGATTTAAGGCATATAAAAAAGAAGCGCGGGTATCTTGCTTACTTATCCCGCTCCTGTAGGCCTTCGCATTGCCTTCCTGCCGAGGATAAGCAATGCCGAAGCCCACGCCGTATGTATATATCTATTGATTGATATATGATACACACTAATGGACATTGGCGCTTGCTTTACCATGCAGCAGGATTATGAAGTTGCGAAGTTCACAGAAGCCGCAGATAAAACGTTAGCACAACGTCTTTCTATATGTCGTCCCCGCCCTCCCGTCGCAAGCGACTTACCGGCGAGAGACAGGACAAAAGTACAAAAAATATGTATTGGTGGAATAATTTACGAGAAAATATTTGCAAAAACTGTGCTATGCGTTGCACTACTACTGATTGTTTCCATTATTGCCAGAAATCAATTTGGGCAAGTTTGAAATCGGCAATTCCAAGGTTGCAATTGTTGTAAGTTGGCCTATGGCTGTCTGCCGTAAAAGTTCAAGCCTTTTGCCCTGCTCAACTTTCTGTTCAATCAAAATGGCATTGTAACTTTCCAAATTTGCAAGCACCAAAAGTTGTCCAATACTGGCATTGTCGCGTATATTTCCTTTTAGTTTGGGATTTTCTTCGCGCCATTCTTTTGCTGTTTTTCCAAAAAGGGCTACATTTAAAATGTCGGCTTCATCTGCATATACAAAAGATTTCTGCTGCTGCGTAAGTTCAGGCAAAATAAGATTGTCTTTTATAGCATCAGTGTGAATCCGATAGTTGAGTTTTGATATTTCCCGATTCAAGTTCCAATTTAGCGAAAGACGACTATTTTCATCGTTTTTCAATCGCTTATAATCTTTTATAATATATAGTTTAAATTCTGCAGAGAGCCACGAAGCGAATTCCATAGCAATATCGGAATGTGCAAAAATACCGCCGCCATACCGTCCCGATTTGGTAACAATACCTTTCCCATGTAATTTTTCATTCCAGTCCTTAATAGAAAATGTGTATGCGTTTGTTCCAGCATCCTGCTTAAACGTATCGAAATCGACACGGTTAAAATCGGGATTGTGCAAACACTCCCAAAGTCCTAGGAACTCTACAATATCACGACTTTTAAGCCATGAATGTATGGTAAATCTTGGTTCTGCGCTCCTATACCTTGCAATATCAGTAAGCGATATGTACTCATTCTCAAAATCAGTCGTATATATACTGATTTCTAGACCTTGCGCATGAATCGTTTCCTTTATAGCTTTCATATATGTACTATTTTAATATTGCAAAACCGATGAGAATATATTCCAATCAAGTTCGTCCCCGCCCACCCGTCGCAAGAGACTTACCGGCGAGAGACAGGGACAAAGGTACAAAAATTATCTACCCGAAAAACATTAATGGGACTTTTTTTTGTGAAAGAAATCTAGGATTAAGAGGTTGGTGGGGTTGTAATGCAGTGAGATGCTTGTTGTGGATTACAAATCCTTATATTCAAGTCTTTCGGATTACTGCCTTTGGCAGTGAGCTAAAGGTTGTTGCTTAAGCAACGAGTTAAAGGTTGAAAATCCGAAAGGACATAGTGGTTCCTTACTCATCTTTAATTTTCATCACTATTATTTTCCGATGCGTTTGCGTCTATGGATAAGATTATTCCATCTCGGGCATTGAGACTCGTTACAACTTTTTTACCCGTTTTCTGTTCTAGTTCCATTCTGGCATTTTTAGTTATTGTTGCACCATCCACAGCATTTTGTATATGATCGTTAAAGTCTTGCGGATTTGAATTTTCCGATATTTCCTTTGTAGAAAGTTCAGCGAGCATATTTAAGACTAATTCCTTGTTAGTCATATTGTCACGCAGATTTTCTTTTTTCAAACCTTTGTATTCCTTGTATTCTTTGGCGGTTTTACCTGCCCATGTCTTATAAATTATATCGGTAAGTGTTGCAAACTGCACACCCTCTTTCAATCCGTGCTTTTTCCACTCATCGGTAAGGTCTTTGCGTATTTCTATAGATTTGAGCCTTTGGTTAATCCAAGCATAGGAATACCCCAACGCCCTATATTCGAGCAATGCACGCTGTATTCCTTGTTCCGGATCTTGCATTTCGTCAATGCGTTCTTTTGCAACCTGCGCCATCCATAGTTTAAACGGTTCTGCCTTGGGGGAAGGAATGGATTGAATAAGACGGAAAAGTTGTGCAACATTCATACAATCAGTCTTGTACATCTTTCCATCTGCAGCAGGCATTTTCAGTTGACTACAATTTGTAGTCAACTCACTTCCTTCTGATTTTAAACGAGTTTTCAACACACTCCAGTATTTCCTAGGATTGGGACTATCGGTTAAAATTTCAATTGCATCCACTACCGAGAAAAACCATTCTTCAGTTTCCTTATCCCAAAGTGTGCGTACCTTTTTGTTTTCAAAAAGTTTTATCTGCGTGTCCATCAGTCTGCTAATTTTTGTCAAATTTATCTTGCGAAGATAATAAATCTAAACAAAAAATGCAAAATTGTGGGTAGTTTTTTTGTTAAAGTAATATAGGATTAAGCTGTCGGTAGAATTGTAAGGTGCTGAGATGGTTGTTCGGATTTAAAATCCTTATATTCAAGACTTTCGGATTATAAATCCGAAAGGACATAGTTGCCTTAGGGCAACGAGCTAAAGGTTGCAAATCCGAAAGGACATAGTTCGGATTACTGCCTTTGGCAGTGAGCTAAAGGTTGTTGCTTAAGCAACGAGCTAAAGGTTATAAATCCGAAAGGACATAGTGCTTTTATTTTGCGGTGAGTTGATATTTTTATGCGTTCACCGCAAATTATAACGAGATGTTTAGGTGTGATAAAACTGGATTATTCGGATTACAAATCCTTATATTCAAGTCTTTCGGATTATAAATCCGAAAGGACATAGAATTGCAAATCCGAAAGGACATAGTGCTTTTATTTTGCGGTGAGTCGATATTTTTATGCGTTCACCGCAAATTATAACGCTGTTTTTAGGAGTAGAAAACTGAATTATTGCGGATTAAAAATCCTTATATTCAAGACTTTCGGATTGTTGCCATTGGCAACGAGCTAAAGGTTGCAAATCCTAATATTCAAACCTTTCGGATTACTACTTAGGGCAGCGAGCTAAAGGCTGCAAATCCGAAAGGACATAGTCGCGATTCTAAACTAAATCGCTATTTTTGATATAAGATTTAGTTGGCTATCTAAACAAAATTTCTAAAAATTGCACGATAGCAAACTAAATCGCATTTTTTTTTGTGGATTTAGTTGGCTATTGTGAAAAACTAAATTATCTTTGCGGACGATATAATATATATGCGTATGCTTATTGGAAGACGCAACGAACAAAAACTGCTACATGAAGCCATCGAATCCGACAAATCAGAATTCGTGGCTGTGTATGGAAGACGACGCATAGGAAAGACTTTCCTCGTAAGAGAGACATTCAACTATCACTTTGCTTTTCAGCATACCGGGGTGCAGAATGCCGACAAATCGCGACAGCTGTCAGAATTCGCCGACTCGCTAAAAAAAGCGGGAATACCCAAAGTGAGAAAACTAAAAAACTGGTTTGATGCTTTCCACGCATTGGAAAACTTTCTCGGCACACTTCCAACTGGCAAGAAAATAGTATTCATTGACGAACTGCCGTGGATGGACACGCCAAAGGCGGATTTAGTATCGGCATTGGAACATTTCTGGAACGGCTGGGCATCGGCACGCAAAGATATTGTCCTTGTAGTATGCGGAAGCGCTACTTCGTGGATAGTAAGCAAGATAGCAAATAACTATGGTGGCTTGCATAATAGGCTTACGCGGCAAATACAGGTAAAGCCGTTTTCTTTGCACGAATGTGAACTGTATGCTCAGGCAAGGGAACTTGGTATGAACCGCCGACAAATCCTCGAAACATATATGGTGCTTGGTGGTGTCCCATTCTACTGGAGCTTACTACAACGTGAACTTAGCTGGGCGCAAAACATCGACTATCTGTTTTTTTCAGAAACTGCAGAACTCAGAAACGAGTTTGATGCCCTATACTCATCACTTTTCCGCAATCCGCAAATATACATACAGATAGTCAATGCGTTAGGTAGCAAAAAAATCGGTATGACACGTGGGGGAATCGCCGAGGCGCTTGGCGAAGATAACGGTGGAACTCTTTCGCACGCCCTTTCCGACCTTGAGCAATGCGGATTTATTAGAGCCTACAATTCGATTGGCAAACGTAGAAAAGACACAATCTATCAACTAATTGACAACTATACGTTGTTTTATTTCAAGTTTATACAAGGAAACAGGCAAAAAGATGTAAAGTTCTGGTCTCGGTCGTTAAAGAAACCGATTTATTCAGCATGGAGTGGGTTGGCATTCGAACGGGTGTGCCTTCTGCACATTGAACAGATAAAGGCAGCTCTTGGCATTGCTGGTGTAATTAGCAATGTTTACTCGTGGACATACAAGGCTCAAGGCAAGGATGAAACTGGTGTGCAAATTGATATGCTAATTGACCGCGATGACAATGTAATTGACCTTTGCGAGATGAAATTTGCCTCAGACAAGTACGAAATCAAAAAGGGCTACGATGAAGAGTTGCGCCACAAGTCGAGTGTATTCCAAACCAAAACAGGAACTCGCAAGGCTGTAAATATCGTTGTGATAAGCACTTACGGACTTACAAAGAATGCGTATGCCAGTGACATTCAGGGGCAGGTTGTTATGGACGACTTGTTTGGTCTGGGTTAAAAATCGCAAAGCAAAGACACTTATATTTTCAACTAAATCTACACTATTCAAACAAGATTTAGTTGGCTATCTATATAAAAATTCTAAAAATTGCAAGATAGCCAACTAAATAGCTAAAATTTTAGTGGATTTAGTTGAGTATCCAATAATGAATCTTTGGTAGCCACGAATCCGTGCGAAGACAAGCTTCATTATGCGCTTTGTTATTTCAGATGGAAACCTTATTTCTGTACCGCTTCCTTATTCGGTCTTCTGCGACGATGCGGTCTGCGCGTTTTTGCCTCGTTTGCAGTACCCTCTGCATTCTTCAGTGCAGTTTTCCTTTGTCCAGCAAACCGCCTTCCACCACGATGCGAACCGCCATGTCTGCGTCTTGATGGTTTCTTGCCTGGTGCATATTCGGGTGCTTCGCCAAAACCATCGGGCAAAGGCGACTTCTCGACAACGCGCTCAAGAAGTTTCTCAATCCGCGCAAAATGCTCAATTTCCTTTTCGCCGATGAAACTTATCGCCAGACCGTCCTTCCCTGCACGTGCTGTTCGTCCGATGCGGTGAACATAGTCCTCTGCCTTATGCGGAATGTCGTAATTCAAAATCAAGTTCACATTGTCGATGTCGATACCACGCGAAAGCAGGTTGGTCGTAACGATTATGCTAGTCTTTCCGCTCTTGAAGTCGAGGACTGCATTTTCGCGCTCATCCTGCGTAAAGTTTGAATTTATCGGTCGGTTGGGAAAATTATTCATCCGCAGAAACGATGAAATCTCCCCTACGCTCTGCTTCTTACCGACAAAAATTATCACCTTTTCGCCCTTATGTTCCGACAAAGTGTGAAGCAAGAGCTTCAGCTTGTCCTTTTCGTAAACCAAGTAAACCTTCTGGTCGATTTCAGCGGCGGGCTTCGAAAAATTGAGGTCAACAAATTTGGGTTCTATTAGAATCTGCTCGGCAAGTTTCTTAATTTGAGGCGGCATTGTCGCGCTGAACATCAGCGACTGTCGTTTCTTTGGCATCTGAGCGACAATCTTCATAATGTCGGGATAGAAGCCCATATCGAGCATTTCGTCGGCCTCGTCGAGAATAAGGAAGTCGAGAGTGGAAAAGTCGGCATACCCGAGGTTAAGGTGCGAAATCAAGCGTCCTGGGGTTGCAACAACGATGTCAACACCATTGACTAGCGCGTTTTTCTGGTCGCCGAAGCCCTGCTGGTCGTTTCCGCCGTAGATTGCAATCGACGACTGACCCGAAAAATATGCAAGACCTTCAATCTGTTCCTCGATTTGCAGGCAAAGTTCGCGTGTAGGGGCAATTATCAACGCACGGATGCCGTTTTTAGGGAAACGCAGCATTCGTTCCATAATCGGCAAAAGGAAGGCGACAGTCTTTCCCGAGCCAGTCTGCGAGCAGGCCATAATGTCGTGACCTTCGACAACCGGCAGGAAAGTCTCCTCCTGTATTTTTGTAAGCTCGTCAAATCCAAACGATTCGACAGCCTCGTGAAGACAATCGTGCAATGTCAGTTCATCAAATCGCATACGCAATTCAAAAAATTACAAATAGCAAAGATAAGCATATATCACAAGCGACTCATACACAAACGGAATATATTTATTAACAAAAAAATGTAGCGGCGCAATGCATTGTGATGTTACAAATTATTGTCCTTTTTTACGGATGCTGAAACCCGAAGGGTTCTTCCAAAGTCATCCTGAACTTGTTTTAGGATCTGAAAGAAAAAAAAGGAATAATAGCTGAAATAAATTCAGCATGACGCCATGAGTGCAATCGTAAATCCCCTTCCCTTTTAGTTATGCGGCTGGTAAACAGGACGAACAGAAAAGCCACAAGGACGGAAATGACAATGCATACTATTTTCAAAACCGTAACCATCAATATCGTCTTCATCAATATAAAGAAGATAGGCGTCACATATATTTTGTCCCCAACCGACATTACTCGACCAATAATAACCAGAAGCAATTGGATAATATAACACATCTTGGTCATCGAAGCGAAAACCAGCGGCAGGAAGAAAAATGGAGTTGCCGTTAGGACCTACGAACATTCTCCCGTCTATACCATTCAGCACTGTCCATGTATGAGTACAATAATTTAGCAACTCGTTCAATTCATTGTAGGTAGGCATACGCCAATCTGCGCCCCAGTTGACAATAGCAGCATCATCACATGGATCAAGAATCTGCAATAGGTCATTATTGTTATATTTTGAATATATACCGTTACCGAACTTATAATTGTATTTAGTATATGTTTCTTTAGGTTCAGTTTCACCCCAAGCAAAGTGGTCACCAAATTCTTCGGGAGCCTCTGCCCCAACATTGCAGATTGCCCAAAGCGTACCTGATGGCAAACCAAGGTCAACATATTTTTTCCCCCACTGTGCATACAAAGTAATATTTCCATAAACAGTTATTTCCTGCATATTGCCGTATCTTGTTCCACTGCCATCGGCGGCGGTGTTCCAGTTGGCAAAAGGAGCGTTGGTGTTTGAGAATGCATTTGGTCTGAGCACTTGCGGAGAACCGACAATATACTGCTGCGGTAGCATTTCGCCAGTACCACCATTTGGATCAAAGGTAACTGTTACGAAAGTAATAATCTTTTTCCACTGCGCATACAAGGTCATGTCGGAAGTGACGGTTATGGTCTGCCTGTCGTCATACGATATGCCAGAACCGTTCTTCACAGTGTTCCAACCATCAAAAGTATGACCTTGATATGAGAAGACATTACCTGTAAGCGCTCGTGGCTCCCCTTCTGTAAATATCTGTTCTGCCATTTCGCCAGTTCCACCGTTGGCATCGAAAGTAACCGTATATGTTTCCCTCTTCTTGCAACCGCTAATTGCCAGCACAGCAACCATCGCAAAAATTGCCACAAACATCAATGTGTATTGCCGTTTTCTCATATCACTAAACCATTAAATTTTCTGCAAAAATAATGATTATATGGAAATAAACAAGTAGCGGCGCAATATTTTGCGCCGCTACAGATTATTGAATCAAAACTTAAAATCGTAAATCCTTTTTTTAATTTTGAGGCTTGCATACCGGTCTCACACTTAAGCCTTCTGTACGTTCAAAGTCGTTCAAATGGTAGGCTGAATTATCATAGAAGAAAAGGCTAAACGCACCTGCTGGACTATCGGTAGCAAGGGTACTTGACCAATAGTATCCATTCGCACCTGCATTATTAAGAGTATTATCGCTATAACCGCCAGCAGCTGGAAGGAAAATTGACTTTCCATTGCTTGCTGTGAACAAGCGTCCGTTTACACCGTTCTGACTTGTATATTCATGGGTGCAGTTATCGTACAATTCCTGCATTTCTTCCTTGGTAGGCATTCTCCAGCCAGCGCCCCATTTAGCTGTAGCAGCGTCGTCGGAAGCTTCGAGGATATTCAAATTATCGGTAAAACCATTGTTGCCATAATCCGAATCGTCACAATACTTAGTGAGACTATGGTCATCGCCATTACTATGAGCATAGGTTGTCCAGTTATAGTTTTCCTTGATTGCAGTTTCTCCCCAAGCGAAGTGATCGCCATAGCCTTCTGGCGTTGTTGCACCTACGTTGCAAGTTGCCCATTTTGTTCCGCTAGGCAATCCAAGGTCAACGAACTCGTGTCCGTTAAGCATATTTGATGCCGTTGGTGATGGAGTCGGATTTGTGCCGTTGCTTGTCCATTGCGCATACAATGTCATATCGGAGGAGACGGTTATCTCCTGTCCATCAGTGTAACTTGTTCCAGTGCCATCCTTGACGGAGTTCCAACCGTTAAATGTGTAGCCTTCGTACGAAAAGGCATTGTGAGTAAGCGCCTGTGATTCTCCACTGGTAAATTCTTGAGGCGCCATTGTTCCAGTACCTCCATTTGCATCGAAAACAACAGTATATGTCTTCTTACAACCACTCATAGCCAACATTCCAGCAATAGTAATGATGGCAAAAAATAAAAACGTAAACTTTTTCATAGTTAAAATCATTTAAATTATTAGAATCCTATTAATTGATAATCTTGTCTGAACTACAATCTTCCTTCAATCACCTTCCAGTCGATGATATCCCACAATGCTGCGAGATGGTCGGCACGGCGATTCTGGTAATCAAGATAGTAGGCGTGTTCCCATACATCAAATGTCAGCAATGGCTTCAAACCCTTGCGTACTGGATTTTCAGCATTAGGTTCCTGCGTGATTACCAACTTACCATCGGCATTCAGCGACAGCCAGACCCAACCCGAACCAAACAAACCTACGCCCTTTTGAGCAAACTCGGTCTTGAACGCATCGAACGAACCGAAATCCTTTTCAATCAACGACATAAGCTTAGCTTCAGGCTTGTTGTTGTCGCGCTTTGCAGCAAACTGCTCGAAATACATAGTGTGATTGAGCACCTGACCGGCATTGTTGAACATACCGCCTTCGGCACGCTTTACAACTTCTACCAACGACAAGCCTTCGAGTCCACTACCTGGCAACATCTTGTTCATATTGTCAACATATGCCTTCAAGTGTTTTCCGTGGTGGAACGACAAAGTTTCTGCGCTTATAACACCATTTAAAGCCGATGCTTCGAATGGCAAAGCTGGCATTTCAAAAATCCCGTTTACGGGCATAATTTCTTTCATAAGTCGGACATTAATAGTTAATTCGACAAATATAATGATTTTTTTCGACCAGAAATAGGAAATGTGAAAAAATTAAAAAAAGTGTCTGAATTAGAAATCCAGACACTTTAGTATTTTTAGAACAACGTATAGTCGAACGAAATTATTCTTATTATTCCCTATTGCATACAGGTCTTATTGTTTGTCCATACATGCGGTAGTAGCTTGTTTCGCTGAACGAATCGGAATCGAGAAGGAATCCCCATGCAAACTGGGTATCGCTGGTATAAACAGAGTTGAGCCAGTAGAAACCGCAAGAACCGCTTTCGTAGATGTTACCATCGCCACGACCGCCAGATGCCGGAAGGAACATGCTGTTGCCATTAGGACCTGTTATCAAATAACCGTAAACATTGTTGCGGGTAGTCCAAGCCTTTGTACAATATGTGACAATTTCATCAAAATCTTCTCTTGAAGGCATGCGCCATCCATAGCCCCAGTTTGCAGCGGCTGCATCGTGAGCATCATCAAGAACAGGAAGGCTATCCAACTCTGTGCCAATGCTATAAGTATTCCAATTGTACGAACTCTTAGTTGAGGTTTCGCCCCATGCGTAATATGACCCAAATTCCTCGGGTTTGTCTGCTCCCATGTTGCATACCGACCAAAGCGTACCACTTGGAAGTCCCAAATCGACATACATATGTCCGCCCATATATGCCCACAATGTAAACGTAACAATTATAGCACCATCTTCGACACCAATTGTCCTAGTTTCCGACTCTCCGGTAAGCCTCTCGTTTCCGATAATAGCATCTACATATATACGGAAAGGAATTTCCCTACTTGCATATACAATATCACTACGGGTAATATCGTAGATATAAGTACCATTTGACTTTTTTATAAATGTGCATTTATATTCGGCAGTATCGTACTCGTATTCGACAAGAACTCTAGCCTCGAATTCAGTGACAGCGGCCTTGTTAATAATATTGTTACTATGAATAAGTTCCAAATCAATTTTTGCTACAGGATCGAGTTCAACCTCTTCCTTATGGCACGATGTAGCAAAGAATGAGAGAACCATTCCAACAATTAAAATTCCGATATACTTTTTCATATTCATAACTTTATTCTTTTACAAATTTTTGAACCACTGGCGAAATCCCATCTTCACTATACATTCTTACAAAATAAATACCAGAAACAAGCTCATCGATATTTATCTGTGTCTGATATGCGTTGACTTCTCTTTGCAACACTAGCCGTCCGCCTAGCGAATAGAATTCAACAAATGATATGTAATTCTCAGATGATATATTGATTATGTTTTTTGCTGGATTTGGACTGATGTCGCATGATTTCGGCTCGTCGAGTAAGCGAAGATTGAGGTTCACGATTGTATCGCAACCAAATTCCGATGGCCTTACATACGAAAACATTCCGCTTGCATAAAACGTATGGTTGTCAATAGTAAGGTAGCTTGTTGCTGTCGTGTCGATTGCAAGATATGCCGTCCTGCTGAAATCGGCTACGTAGGTAATGTCGCTTGTGGCTGTAACTGTACGCGGATTGTCGGTGTTGCCATCGTTCCACTCGATGAAGCAGTACCTTGCGTTGGGTTCCGCTGTCAGGGTCACCTCCTCGCCCTCATCGAACGTACCGCCCGCCGACACAGTTCCGTATTCATTGTTGTTTGCCAGCACAGTGATCGTGTATATCGCCTTGAAGCTTGCGACAAAAGTGCTGTCGCCATCGACAACTATCGTCCTTGGGTTGTCGGTATTGTCGTCATTCCACGACAAAAAGCGGAAACCTGCATTCGGATTTGCTGTCAAGGTTACCGTGGCACCGACATCGTATGTGCCGCCACCGGTAACAGAGCCGTTGCTCGAATCTGCCGGAAGCACGGTGATTGTGCTCTGGTCCCGTTCAAAGATGGCGACATAAGTCCTATTGCCGATAACCCTGATCGAACGCGGGTTGGTGGCGACATCGTCGTCCCACGACACAAAGCGGTAGCCGTCGTTCGGTGTGGCCGAGATGACAGCGTACGTGCCTTCCATATACTGGCCGCCACCGCTGACAGTGCCATACTCGTCGTTATTTGCCATCACTGTAAACGTATATAGCGGGATTACCTCGAATATCACATTTAATGTATGGTCGGCATTTACATCGGCAAATGTGTAGACGCCATCCTCAAGCCGACTTGTAACATCCTGTCCGTCAACTATCACGCTTACAAGTCGGCTGCTGTCGGCTGCCGTAATTGAGAAGCTCTGGCTGTCGCCGCAGTTCACTTCTGCGTCACCGTCTTCATCGTTGTGGGTTACAAAACCGTGACCGCTTACAATTACGGAAATCGTGAATGCATGGATATCAAAGGTCGCCTCAACTGTATGGTTGGCTGTTACGTTTGTGAATGTATATGAGTTGTTTGCATCAAGCCTTACCGTAGCTCCGTCAACCCTTACATCCCCTATGTCATAGCAAGCGTCAGGAGAGAATGTAAATGTCTGGCTTCCGCCTTCAATGACAGTGACATCGCTGCTTGGCGATATTGTTCCATGGCTGGCGCCCAATACCGAAATCGTATATGTTGGTAACGCCTCAAATGTAGCCGCTATGGTATGGTCGCCCGCTACGTTCACAAATGTATATACGCCGTCGACAAGCTGTCCTGTGACATTGGACGAACCGTCAACCACTACGCTTACAAGGCGGCAGTTTGTGTTTGGAGCAAATGTAAACGACTGGCTGCTACCTTCGGGCACCGAAACGTCGCCGCTGGGGCTGACTGTACCGTATTCGTTGGCTGTCGCTGTTATTGTATGAATAGGAATTTCCTCGAATTCCACTGCGATTGTGCGGTCGGTTGTTATATTGTCCAATGTATATACATTGTTGTAGACCTGTGCGGTAACATTGTTTGTCCCGTCAATTATCACACTGGCAATGCGGTAGCCTGAGTTTGGCAAGATTGTAAAAAGAAGGCTGGAGCCATCATCCACGGTTATGGCGCCGCTCGGATCTATTGAGCCGTTATCTCCGGCACTTGCTGTAACCGTATGTACGGCCTTGAAACTTGCGACATAGGTTTTGTCGCCACCAACAATGACTGTCCTCGGGTTATCCTCGTTGCCGTCGTCCCACGAAAAGAAACGGTAGCCGTCGCTGGCAGTTGCCGTAAGTGTAACTTCTTCATCGCAATGAAAACTTCCCTCACCAGTGACATCGCCCTTGTTTGCATCTTCGGTCTGAACTTCGATATTGAAAATGCTTGTATGTTCGTTCTGGATGTTGGCAAACTGTCCCCACTGGCTGTGATTCCTATAATCAGCGGCGGCCGGGCATGGTGTTGTTACCGTTGCGGCACCATATACAGTTGAAGTGAAGCTAGATCCAGAATTCGGAGGTGTTATTGCCATTGTATTTATTTCTACGATGCCATCGCATAAATAAAAAGCATAATTTGGAATATTAGTTACATTTGCGCCAATATTCAAGACAGACAACGCATTTGCTCCCTGCAGAGCAGGGAAATTATTACTACCCATATACCCGCAGTTCACCGCATTGAAATCTACCGTCGTAATTCCTGAACAACCATAAAAAGCCCAAGTAGCAATGTTTGTTACATTTTCGGGAATTGTTAGCGATGTCAATCCTGTGCAACCATAAAAAGCGAACTGTCCTATTTCACGCAAAGAACTTGGCATTGTTATCGATGTAACTCCGCTACAACCATTAAATATATTTTCCGGAATGACCTCTACATTATCACCGATATTTATGGTTGTAATGTTGGAACATGAATAAAACGCAGCACCAGTACCACTACCGCCATGAGTACAGTTTGTCGCATTATAGTTGACAGTTGCCAATGAGCTGCAATTAGAAAATGCACGCTGCCCGATGTATGTTACCGACGACGGAATAGTAAGGGTAGTAATATAATAATGGCCGGAACATGCATATTCATAAATTGTTTTTATTCCATCGGGTATAATACATTCTGAATAACTTGTACTGTTCGGACCGCCATAAAAATAAGTATCTTCGTTATACACAGCCAATAGAGAGGTGCAACCATTAAATACATTAGAGCCCAAAGTTGTTACCGAAGTTGGCAAGGTAAGATTTCTCAAGTACACACAATCCTGAAATGCATAGCTGCCAATTTCTGTTACAGTGCTGGAAGCTTCCGCCGATGTAGCCGAAGCATAGCAGCCAGTTAATTTAGTCTTAGTCTCGTCATAATATACCAGAGGTGACTCAACATAACCGTTATATGTCAGCGCGCCCCATCCGCCACCTTCAGCAGTACCGCTATATGCAACATTCTTGACCGACCCAAATGCGTTACTGCCAATGCTTGCAACTGAACTTGGGACATTAACAGTTTCCAACCTTGTACATCCAGCAAACGCATTTTCAGGAATATTGGTTACATTTTCTCCAATAATCAAGGTTGCAAGCGTTCTACAATAATTGAAAACCTGATTACTTGCAGATCCCATATAGGTGCAGTTGGTTGCATTGAAATAAACGGTGGTCATATTCATACAATATGAAAATGCCAAATCATCAATGTATGTAACATTTTCCGGAATAGTAATTGAAGTCAGTCCGGTGCAATAATAAATCGCATTATTGCCAATTCTTGTTACTGTACTGGGAATTGTTAAAGATGTTATTTCTGTGCAAAAATCAAACGCATGATCTCCTATACATGTAACTGAATATGCTATAGAATTAAATGTAACAGATTCTGGTATTTCAATGTCGCCACTAGGCCCTCCATTATTCCAATATGGAGACGAAGTATTATATGATGTAACTTCTACAGACAAAGGCTCAGTATCGGACAAAATGTTGTAGTATAATGTCTGTCCGGTGCTACATACCGAATAAAAATCGTATGCAAATACCGAATTTGTCACCATGCAAGCAACTAACAGAAGGAGTATTATATATAATTTCCTCATTGTTTTAAACTCTATCTATATTGGGTGACAAAAATAATATATTTGGTATAAATAGACAAATTTTTATTCCTTTACAAACCTTTTAACCGACGGCAGTCCAACGTCTTCGCCAAACAGTTTTACAAAATAAACTCCCGGGACAAGCCTCTCGACGTTCACCTCCGCCCTATTTGCATCGATTTGCTTCTGAATGACAAGTTTTCCCGTTGTAGAATAAATCTCTACCGCCGATATATAATCCTCCGACGATATGCTTATTATGCTCTTCGCAGGATTTGGACTTATGTCGTATGTCTCGGGCACATCGAGAACCTGGAGCGTTAGGTCAACAATAGTATCGCAGCCCATATCCGAAGGAATTACATACGAATAGACTCCGCTGGCATAAAACGTATGCTCGTCGAGAGTAAGGTAACTTGTCACCGTGGTATCGACAGCTCGGTATGCTGTCGCACTGAAGTCGGCTACAAAGGTGCTGTCGCTTGTGACGGTAATCGTACGCAAGGTGTCGGTGCTGGCATCGTTCCACTCAATGAAGCAGTAGCCGACATTCGGTGTTGCAGTTATAACAACCTCAGCTCCCTCGTCGTATATTCCGCTACCCGAAACCAAACCGCCCTCATCGTTGTTTGCAATTACGCTTATTGTGTATAATGCCCTGAAACTTGCAATGAATGTGCTGTCGCCATCGACAACAATAGTTCTTGGATTGTCGGTATTGTCGTCATTCCACGACAAGAAACGGTAACTAGCATTCGGAATTGCCGTCAAGGTAACCGTGGCTCCTACATCGTATGTTCCACCGCCCGACACCGATCCGAAGTTTGAATCGGAAGCAAGTGCAGTGATTGTGTGCTGGTTTCGTGCAAAGTTGGCAACATATACACCGTCGCTTGTCGCCGTGAATGTACGCGGATTATCGGTGTTATTGTCATCCCACGACACAAAGTGGTAATCGTTGTTTGGTGTGGCTGTAATTGTAACATCAGTGCCTTCCATATATGTTCCGCTACCTGTTACCGAACCATACTCAGCGTTGTTTGCAGAAACGGCAATTGTATATATCGGGATTTCCTCGAATGTCACATTTATTGTATGGTTGGCTGTCACATTGGTGAATGTGTAAACTCCATTGACAAGTTGACTGGTAACATTCACTCCGTCAACCATTACACTTACCAATCGGCAGCTGTCGTCTGCCACGATTGTGAAACTCTGGCTGTCGCCGCAGTTCACTACAACATCACCTTCTTCGTCGTTGTGGGTGACAGAGCCGTGCTCGCTTGCTGTTACGGAAATTGTGTAAGTGAGAATATCAAATGTAGCTTCAACTGTATGGTTGGCTGTTACGTTTGTGAACGTATATGTGTTGTTTTCGTCGAGCCTTACTGTTGCTCCGTCAACTCTTACATCCTCTATTTCGTAGCAAGCGTCCGCTGAAAACGTAAATGTCTGGTTTTCGCCTTCCATGACAGTAACATCGGTGCTTGGTGATATTGATCCATGGTTGCCTGTCGACACCGAAATCGTATAATACGGTATCTCCTCGAATGTCGCTGTTATGGTATGGTCGGCTGTTACGTTTACGAATGTGTAAACACCGTTTACCAGCTGAGTGGTAACATTTGTTGTGCCGTCAACTATTACGCTTACGATGCGATATTGAGTGTTTGGCGATATAGTGAACTGCTGGTCGGCGCCGTCATCTATTGTTACTTCCCCATTCGGACTTATCATACCGCCTGCGCCTGCAGAAGCCGTGATAGTATGTACAGCCTTGAAGCTTGCAACAAAGGAGCTGTCACCGGCGACTGTGATTGTCCTTGGATTGTCTTCGTTGCCGTCGTTCCACGAAAGGAAACGATAGCCGTCGTTGGGTGTTGCTGTAAGGGTAACTTCAGTATCGCAGGTAAAACCTCCGTCGCCAGAAACATCTCCCATGTTAGCATCGGCTGTTTGCACGGCTATATTATAAATGGTCGTTTGCTCGTTCTGAATATGCGTGAATCTGCGCCATTGGCTATTACTTCTGTATATTGAAGCCGATGGACATGGAGTCCAAACCGTTGCGGCCTCATACAATGTTGATGGGAAGCTTAGGGAATTAATAGTCGGAGGAGTTATTGACATTGCATTTATTTCTGTGATGCTATCGCAAATTCTAAATGCATAATCGCCAATGTTTGGAGCTGAATTTATGGTTAGTTCTGTCAACATAATGCATCCACTAAATGCATAATCATCAATAGTAGCTACAGAATTACCCAAAGTAACAGAAGGCAGTGCACTACAACTGCCAAATGTTAGGTAACCAATGCGGGTTACCGAATTAGAAAATGTGACAGATGTCAGTTCGGTACATTTATAAAACAGATAATCAGGGATATTGGTTACATTTTCACCTATATTCACGGTCGTTAGCGCAGAACAATCTTTGAATATATATTGACTAGAACTGCCTGCAGAAGTACAGTTTATTGCATTGTAGTTAACTGTAGTAAGGTTTGTGCAACTCCAGAATGCAAGGCCTCCAATTTCTGTTACATTTTCTGGGATTGTTATTTCTGTAAGCCCGCTAGCCAGAAACGCTTTATTTCCAATAATTGTCGTACTTTCTGGAATTGTTAACGATTGCACATTTTGACATGCCCATAAAAATGAATTAGGAATACGGGTTACATTTTCACCGATAATCACGGTTGATAATGAGCTTCCGCCGAATATAGTAGCACTCGAAGAACCTTCAATTAAATCAGACGTACAATTTGTCGCATTGAAGTATAGAGTCGATAATCCAGTGCACTGATGGAACGCGCCTTCACCAATGTATGTTACATTTTCTGGAATTGTTATTGTCGAAGGTAATACGCAATTTAAAAATGCACATTTTCCAATGTATGTCAAACTATCAGGAAGTACTAAATCTACCAAATTAGAACAAAAAAAGCAGATAGAGTCAGATATACGAGTCACATTTGAGGCGAAATTCAGCGTAGTCAATGATTCTAGTGAAACAAAAGCACTAGTGGCATTGCAGTCTATCGCGTTAAAATTTACCGTTGACAAATTAGTACAATATTGAAATGAGTAAGAGCCAATATCTGTTACCGAAGACGGTATCGTAAGGGTACTTAGATTGTAATGATCTATAAATGCATCCCGATGTATCGTTTTTATTCCTTCAGGGACAGAAATTACCGACGACGAAAGATACGGCACATACATTAAAATGTTGTCATTATAAACAAGACCACGAATTCCTCTGCAATCATAAAATGCTCTTTCTCCTACACTTGTAACTGTATTAGGAACAGTTATCGAGGTTATCGAACTTTCGTGAAAAAACGCTGTATCGCCAATAGCAGTAACCGAATATACTATATCGTTATATTCGACCGATTCGGGAATTTCAATATCCCCCGACAAAGAAGCGTCACCTCTTACAAGCGACACTGTATAAGGCATGGTATCGGAAGTAATGGAGTATGCTAGTGTTTGTCCTGTAGCACAGATTGCCGTGAAGTCGTAGGCCTTTGCATTGAAGCCCAACAAACTAAAAAGAAGGAAAAATGTTAATAACTTCTTCATATTACTCTTTAATAAATTTTTGAACAACTGGCTGCCCACCTTCTTCACAGAACAACCTTACAAAATATACGCCAGGAACAAGCCACTCAATGTTCACTTCTGCCATATTTGCATCAATTTGCTTCTGAATTACAAGCCTTCCTGCTGTTGAATAAATCTCAACCATCGAAATATAATCTTCCGACGAAATGTTGATTAAACTTTTCGCTGGATTAGGACTAATTTC
Organism: Bacteroidales bacterium UBA1184; assembly: GCA_002310235.1. Classification (GTDB taxonomy): domain Bacteria; phylum Bacteroidota; class Bacteroidia; order Bacteroidales; family ML635J-15; genus Bact-19. Next base: position 87,626 of record DBYO01000020.1, on the reverse strand, counting down.
GAATACCTTCGGCTCGTCGAGTACCTGGAGCGTAAGGTCGACTATTGTATCGCAGCCTATATCCGACGGAATTATATACGAATAGACTCCGCTTACATAAAATGTATGCTCGTCGACTGAGAGGTAGCTTGTAACCGTGGTGTCGACTGCACGATGCACGGTTGCACTGAATTCGGCTACAAATGTGCTATCTTGTACAACTTCAACCATTCGCGGATTGTCGGTATTGCCGTCGCTCCACGATATAAAGCAATAGCCGATGCTTGGAGTTGCTGTAAGCGTTGCAGTATCGCCTTCGGAATATGTTCCTCCTCCCATAACAGACCCGCCATCATGATCAGATGAAATCGCCGTGATTGCGAACTGGCTTCGTACAAATGTTGCGACAAACGTACTATCGCTTGTGACTATCAATGTGCGTGGATTGTCGGTATTGCCATCGTTCCACGAAACAAAGCGATAGCCGTCGTTTGGTGATGCCGTAAGGCTTATTTCTGTTCCGACTGTATAAGTTCCGTCACCAGAAACAGAGCCATACTCATCGTTGTTTGCCGACACTGTAATCGTATATGTAACCAATTCAAATGTTGCCGCTATAGTATGATTGGCTGTTACATTTTCAAATGTGTAAACTCCATCGACAAGCAAGTCGGTAACATCGGTTTGCCCGTCAACAATTACGTTTACTATGCGGTAATTGGTTTCGGGGGTAATCGTGAAGCTCTGGTTATCGCCACAGTCAACCACGGCGTTTCCATCTTCATTATTATGAGTTATGTTGCCATGCTCTCCTACAGAAACCGAAACAGTGTATGTCAAAATCGTGAATGTAGCTTCTATTGTGTGGTCTTCTGTAACATTTGGGAAAGTATATGTATTGTTTTCATCAAGTCTTACGGTAACTCCATCAACAATTACTTCTACAATCTCATAGCAATCATCCGGAGTTATTGTAAAACTCTTACTACCGCCGCATGTAACAACTGCATCACCGTCCGTATTATCATGAGTGATTGTACCATGTTCACCAGCTACAACTGTAATTGTTTGTAAACCATTCTCAAAAGTAGCAACTATAGTGTGGTTTGCAGCGAGTCCAGTGAAAGTATAGGTTCCGTTTACCAGTTCGTCTATTGCCTCCACGTCGTCGACCAACACACTTGCAATTTGATAGCAGTTGTCAGGAGTGATTATATACGTCTGGCTTGCTCCTTCATCAAGAGTTATATCACCGCTGGGAGATATTGAACCATGTTCGCCTGCCGATGCCGTAATAGTATATATCGCTCTGAAACTTGCCACGAAAGTGCTATCTCCACCTACGGTGATTGTTCTTGGATTGTCTTCGTTACCATCGTTCCACGACAGGAAACGATAGCCATCGTTTGGAGTGGCGGTAAGCTCCACTTCTGTATCACATGTAAAACTGCCTTCTCCAGTAACATCACCCATGTTTGCATCGGCGGTTTGCACGGCTATATTATAAATGGACGTTTGCTCATTCTGAATGTTTGTGAATTGTCCCCATTGGCTGTCGCTTCTATAGGTTGTTGCGGCAGGACAAGGTGTCCAAACAGTCGCAGAATTATAAGCTGACGACGTAAAAACACCATAGCCAAGACTTGGCGGCGTATTTGAATTAGCATATATATCGGTTATATTATCACATGCCCGAAATGCATAATCCGGAATATTTGTTACATTCTCACCGATATTCAAGGTAGTAAAGAGCGAGCAACCATCAAATGTTGGAGAACTAGAATTCATTGCGGCACAATTTGTTGCATTAAAGTTAACTGTCGTAAGATTGCTACAATCGGAAAATGCAGAACTGCCAATACTTGTGACAGTACTGGGGATTGTAATCTCAGTCAGTCCACTACATCCAGAAAATGCACCATAACCAACACTTTCAATCTGGTTACCCAATACTATATTATCAAAACCGCTGCAATTATAAAATGCCCGATTTCCAATGTTGGTTACAGAATCTGGAATTTGTAAAGTTCCTGACAGATTGGCACATTCATAAAATGTATATTCAGGAATATTTGTTACATTTTCTCCGATATTCAAGTTAGTCAACGATGCACTATTATAAAACCTAGCCTCTGTACAATTTGTCGCATTAAAATTAATGGTGGTCAATCCTGAACACCCCCAAAAACCATCAATATTAATAACTGACCTACCTACGGTTACTGTTGTCAGTCCGCTACAATTCGAAAAAGCCATTGAAGAAATGTTCGTTACAAAATCGGGAATAATCAAATCTCCGGTCAGTCCGCTACAATTCGAAAAAGCGTATGAACCAATATTCGTTACGGAATCTGGAATAATCAAATTCCCGGTCAGACTGCTACACTCTTTAAAAAGATAACTTGGAATGTTTTTCACTTTTTCGCCAATATTCAGCGTTGTCAACGATGAACATCTTTCAAACGGAGAAGTGCTGTACTTTCCCACTGATACACAATTTATTGCATTATAGTTGACAGTAGTCAGATTAGGACAATTATAAAAAGATAAATACCCCAAACTATCTACCGATTCTCCTATTGTTACAGTTTCCATTCCGCAACCGTAGAAAGCCCGCTCCCCGATGCTTATTACCGAATTAGGAATTATCAAATTCGTAATTCCACTTTTAGACACAAACGCACTTTGTGTGATATATAATGTTCCTTCCTGTATGGATACTTCTCCCGACGGAGTGCCTTGGTATCCTATACAGCAAGGTCCCACATACAGCAAACCTTCTGGCTGATTATTAAGCCAAGGTGTCATTGAAAATGCATAATTTTCAATGCTTGTTATTCCAGAACCAAAAGTAATAGATGACAGACTCGTACAACCATAAAACGCATTAGCTCCAATACTTGTGACCAAATCAGGAATAATAATTGATGTCAGTCCTGTGCACCATAAAAACGCATATTTCCCAATACTCGTTACCGAATTGGGGATAACCGTATTTCTGCAACCTACAATCAATGTATTTGTAGCTGTTTCAATTATTGCATTGCAGTTGTCTCGAGAATCATAAACTGGATTGTTTGAATCAACGATTATAGACTGCAAATTGCTACATTCCTGAAATGCCCATTCACCAATACTTGTAACCAAAGCATGAATTGTAAGCGATGTTGCTGACAATCCATTAAAAGCACGAGCTTTCACTTCGGTTACAGTACTTGGTATCACCAAATCGGTTATCAGTTCATTGTTAATATACAATCTACCAGCACTGCGAAGAGGGTTTGCTTCGTTACCGAAATTAATAGCACACCACTCTTCCAGACTTCCATTATAATATACTGATGTAAGTCCACTGCAATTATAAAACGACCAATAATTAAAGGCGGTAATTGTAGTCGGAATTGTAACGGAAGTCAGTCCTGTACATTCAGAAAACGCATAATCGCCAATACTTGTTACGGAATATGTAACACCATTATGCACTACCGATTCGGGAAACACAAGGTTGCCGGTAGGATTGGTCGTATAATATGGCGACGAAGAATTTTCACTTACAACTTGCACCGTATAAGGCGCAGTCTCAGATGTAATGCTGTAGTATAATGTTTGTCCGCTGCTACATACTGCCGAAAAATCGTATGCCATTGCATAGTTTGCCAACAAACTTGCAAAGAACAAAATTATTAATGTATATAAATTCCTCATAACATATAACTTCATATATAATTTCACGGCAAATATAATGGAAATGAATTAAATAGGCAAAAAAAATATAGGGGCAGGTAAACCTGCCCCTATTGTTTATGCATTACTATCTCTTAATCGAAACACTACCTTTAAACGGAGGATATTCTGCCCCCAAATACACTACGTACCAATACGAATCGCTTGGCAGCTTATATCCGCCATACATTCCATCCCATTCACAAATCGCACCCTTCGACGAAAATACCTGCTTGCCAAATCGGTCATATACAGCCACCTTTGCATCGGGATACAGATACAGTCCTGTTATAATCCAAGTATCGTTAAATCCATCGTTATTAGGAGTAAAAAACGATGGGATACCAATTGAAGCATCAAGATATGTGCGCATCTGGTCTGTACAATAATTATTATCCTGAACCAAAATATTGTAATAGTCGGATGGTAAATTGTCGAATATGTTAGAGGCCTGCCATGTCTTTCCATCAGCAGAATAATAATACGGAGGCACACCACCCTCCACTTCAACAACTATAAGACCCTTTCCCGATGTAATTTTTATAATCTGCGGGAAATTATCTGAGAAATCGGCATTCATAGCCGCACTTGCAGTACATCCGCTTGCGTTTGTAACGCTAACGGAGTAATATCCTGGATTTGCAATATCTATATACGAATTTGTTGTACCATTGTTCCACAAATATGATTCGTAAGTTGTATTTAGGAAAAGCCTGCGTTGCTCCAATCCGCAAAATACGGTATCGTTTCCAAAGAATGGCTCTACTATATTATGCTTTATAGTATATACCTCATCGCTTATTGTACAACCACTTACATCGGTTACAGTAAGCGAATAGACTTCCGATACAGAAACATCAATAGTTGCTGATGTTTCTCCTGTGCTCCACTCGTACGACTCAAAAGTGCTTACAGGTGCAAGCGTCACATAATCGTCACAAAAATCAATCACATCGGGAAATCCTATTGGTGCCACTCTTATAATATTGACATTTATGGTATCTGACCCTGCGCAACCATATTCGTTTGTTACTCGCAACCAATATGTTCCCGACACCATAATAACAATAGTCTCATCTGTATCAGCTGTACTCCACAAAAAACTGCAGTTCTGATACGACAACTGAGATCCAATGATCACCTTTCCTTCGGTACAATATGTACTATCGGGTCCCAAATCCACCGTCGGAACTTCCCTTTCTCCTACATTTATCGAATCTATAGCTTTACAAGTATTTGCATCAGTAGCTTCAACCTGTAGCACCCCATCTGTTTTTACCCAAACAGAACGTCCTTCTGCCCCATTGCTCCACGAATAAGAAACAAAACCATCGGGAGCTGTGACCATTATACTATCACCTGCACAGAAATAGGTATCGCTACCAAGTTCGATTGTCGGTTGCGGATATTTGTGGGTAGTAATTGTATCGTAATAATAGCATATTCCATTGTATGCGCGAACCCAGTAGGTATATTCCATAGGTGTTGTAAAAGTCGATGAATTGGATCCGTTAGACCAATAGTACGACAAGAATCCGCTAGCGTTTATTACAAGCGACTCGCCTGGACAGAAATAATAATCTGTTTCGGGTAGAACATCTATGTTTGGATATTGTGAAATATTAAACGATGCAGATGCCGAACATGAGTTCTGCGCTGTTACAACCACGGAATACACTCCTGCCGAATGAACCTGTATTGAACTTTCGGTAGAACCAGTATTCCAAACATACGATAACATACCTTCTGGAGCATCTATAGTTACAGTATCGGCAGGACACAATGTCGGAATACTTGGGAAAGATATAATAGGTGCCTGTGGAGCTGTCAGTACAAATGATTGAGTAATAAAACAATGTGCATTATCAACAACTGTAAGACTATATGTTCCAGCCGAAACGCCACTGAGCGACTCACTTGTGGAATTATTCGACCAATAATACATTAGCGGAGTTTCTCCACCAACTACATCAACGCTAATGCCCATATTGTTTGCATCACAATCTGGACTCAATATGTTAGTCTGTCCAAAACTCATATATCGCTCAAACTTTATGACAAGAGCATCAGTTTGACCGTTAGAAGTTTCTGTGTCTCCATTTATGGTAATCGAAGAACTAAATGATCCTCCTGCAACAACATTGTTAGCATAGTCGATAGCAAGTGCATTCAACGAATTCTGCGATGACTGGTTTCCGTATAAATGCATATTTATAACATCGTCCGAACCATATCTAACTATAAAGTAATCGCTTCCGCTTCCCGACGATGTAACTTGACCATCTCCAAAATCGACAGAACCAGTAAAATTACCAGTATAATAAACATTTCCGTATGTATCGCACAAAATATCATTGAGTACGACATTTCCTCCCGCAAAAGTCATTGTTCCAGCATCCGTTCCAGAAGAAGAATACTTTGCCACAATAGGATTACCAGACTCCTGCTTGTATGCCATATACACTATGCCAGCAGAACTTACTGCCAACGACCTTACGCTGTCGTTCCCAGTTGTACCGAGCTGCACTGCCCATTGAGCAGAACCTGACGAATTCAACTTAGCCAAGTAAACATCCCTGTCGTTTGCCGACTGCAGACTGCTTCCGCCGATATTCAATGTACCCTTGAATTCTCCAGCAAGATAAACATTGTTAGAAACATCACATGCAATACGGCGTCCATAGTCTGGCAAAGTTGACGCATAAGTCATCGACCACAAAACATTTCCGGATGTGTCAAACTTTACAAGAAATGCATCGTCGCCTCCCCTACCATTCTGGAAAAACGACAATGGACCAATCTGCAACATTGAATTGAAGAAACCTGTAACTATGACATTATTGGCACCATCTACAACAACATCAAGTGCATTATCGTCCATATACGAGCCCAAGGTCCTCACATACTGAAAATCGCCATCAGTATCGAGTTTCAGTAGGAAACCATCCTTGGCACCACGCGATGGAAAGGCATTACCATCAAAAGAAGTATTGTCGTTCGACATACCTACAACATACACATTGGCATTATTATCCAAAGCTATTGCATTTGCCTGTTCCACAGCGGAACTACCGCCGCGCTTAAACCATATAAGAGAGCCATCTGGCGTCATCTTCATGATATAGAAATCGCTAGAACCTGCCGAAACAACAGACTGTCCATCAATAGTGAGCGTTCCCGAAAATGTTCCAGTCACATAAATATTGCCATCATTGTCAACAGCAACATCCGACACATATTCGGAATTTGAATTACCGTAACCTTTCATCCACGAGTATCCTATACGGTCGCTGCAGTCTATGCTGTCACCACGATGCTGTGCCATAACCGATGCACAACATAAAAACAACAATATAAAAGACAACAAATTCCTCATACTCATATTCTAAAAGTCATAAACCATTGATGCAACATTATGTTTTCCCAAAGAAGTGAACTTGTCACGATACCACCTATAACCTAAAGCAATCTGATGCGAACCATAGTTATACCTCTGAATTCCAGTAAGACCAAGTTCACACAGGTATGAAATAGTGATTCCTTTGAAAGTAAAACCTACCATAGGAGATATGGATAGCGGACTTAGGTTGCCAACATCAAGAGTCTGCTTGTATGTAAGTCCTATTATTACTTCGTTTTCATCCTTTGTATATACAGTCCTAATCTTTTTACCCGACATAAGCTTATATTTTAAACCTATATCGATTTGATTCATGTTCTTTATATTTGTTTTATAAACCAACAAAGGACAAAGTTGCATGTGATTGGTCAACCAAAATATTTTTCCCACATGCACATTCATATTAATACGAGTAGCACGTTCCAACGCCTGATTATATGCAGGACAAGTCCATTGCAACAGATTATCGAAACTTACGCCAGTCAAAAATCCGCCATGAGTAAAGAGAACGCCAAAATTTGCATCGTAACCATAATAATTTCTCCGACTATAATCTACAACTGGATCATAAATATCGGTTTCGAAATCAGTTTGGTCATAAGTATGCATAAAAACTGTCGCACCGAATCCGAACGAAAGTATTGTTCTGGTTTTGCGATTTGTATGTATCAAAAACTGGAACGATCCATTCAACTGCAAACCAGTTTGCGAATTTACACCATTCTTATCGGTATATAGAAAGCCACCAATACCACCATTTCTATTTTTTAATCTGGAACGATACATCAAAAAGGTAGTGCTAGGTGTATTATGAGGGCCAAAACCCATCCATTGCTGGCGATGTGCAGCTTTTACCTCTATGAGATCAACTATGCCCGTAAAAGCAGGATTGAGCAATGTATTATCAAACACATATTGCTCATAAACAGGGGCATCTTGCGCAAAAATCATAGACCCCGTCAACAACAACGGAAACATCATCATTAATAATATTTGCCTTGCCCTACGCATGACTATATACATAAAACGCCAAAAATAGAACTTTTATTTTATACAAATAGTTTTTTAGTACAAAAAATGGCACTCTATGTTGTGCCATTTTTATTTCATCATTATTTATCCTCTTACAAAATGCGGCATATTCTCGGGTATAACTATCGAAAGTTCAACGAGTCCTGCGACCTTACCGCCCTTGTGCCAAGGGCTTTGGTAAATCAGTTTCTTTTGCCCGTTTTTCAATATGGTATATGCATTGGTGCTACCAGTTGCGAGCATGTTCTTAATCATAGCAGTCGCCCTTTCGCCATGGCAATCGTATAGCGACTTACCAACTAACGATGCTCCACCACGAGCTTCCCAAGTAGCTGCGGCCTTATCGTTCATATACACAATTATACCCTCGTTGTCGCAGACTGTTACTGCAAACGGAGTTTCCCTCAAAAAATCTTCAGTTATTTCCATTATTCTATATTTACTTTAAGTGTCTGAACCCTGTCGGGACCGACCGACAGATACGAAATTCTCACGCCTGTTTCCTTTGCTATGAACTTCAAATAATCCTTGAGCGGCTTTGGCAAATCCTCTTCGCTCTGGCATTTCGAAATGTCCTGCTTCCACCCCTCAAACTCGACATATACAGGCTCAATATCGTCGTTCATCTCGAAAGGAACATAATCAACTTCCTTGCCGTTAATCTTATATGCTACGGCCACTTTCAACTTATCGAAATCATTAAGCACATCGGCTTTGGTTATTATGATATCGGTCAAACCGTTGAGCATCACGGCATACTTGAGAGCCACAAGGTCGAGCCAACCGCAACGACGAGCACGGCCAGTGGTTGCCCCAAATTCATTGCCAATCTTGCGCAAAGTTTCGCCTGTAGCATCGAAAAGTTCGGTTGGGAACGGACCGCTGCCTACGCGTGTGCAATATGCCTTTACAATACCGTAAACCTTGCCAATCTTCGACGGAGCTACGCCCAAGCCCGAGCATACGCCCGATGCCAAGGTATTCGACGATGTTACAAAAGGATACGAACCGTAATCAATATCAAGCATCGAACCCTGTGCGCCTTCGGCCAGAATCGACTTGCCATCGTTCAAAGCCTTGTTGACATAAATTTCAGAATCGATGAAATTGAATGTCTTAAGGTATTCTATAGCCTCGAACCACTGCTTTTCGTATTCCTCGTTAGTTTCGGTGAAGTTGTAGCCTTGCATCACTTTCATGTGATGGGCCTTTGTGGTGTTGTACTTCTGCACGAAGTCAGGCGAGAACATTTCACCCATACGCAAACCTATACGGGCTGTGCGGTCGGTATAAGTAGGACCTATGCCCTTCTGCGTCGAGCCGATCTTGCTTGCGCCCTTGTATTCCTCGTAAGCCTTGTCGAGCAAACGGTGCGACGGCATTATTAGATGAGCCTTCTTACTGATTAACAAATTGTTGTGCAAGTCGGCACCAAGTTTCATAGCCGATTCAATCTCTTCACGCAAAATCACCGGGTCAACCACAACGCCACTACCGATGACGTTCATTGCCTTCGGACGGAAAATTCCCGACGGGATTGTGTGAAGCACGTGCTTTATATTGTTGAATTCCAACGTATGTCCGGCATTCGGACCGCCCTGGAAACGGGCAATAATGTCATACTGCGGCGTAAGCACATCGACAATCTTTCCCTTGCCTTCGTCGCCCCACTGCATACCTAATAAGACATCTACTTTCATTTGTTACTCTATTTTCTATTTATTTAAATCTTTACAATTGCTACATATACCATAAATGGTAAGAAAATGCGAATAAACATCGAAGCCGAACTTCTGCGAAACCTCCTCCTTCACATCCTCAACCTTCGACAGAGTCACTTCGTATATCTTTCCGCACTGACGACAAATAAAATGGTCGTGCTTTATATTGTCCATAGTCTTCTCGTAGGTATTACCTTTTTCGAAACGATGCTTTACAAGAAGACCTGCATTTATCAGAATATCTATATTGTTGTACAAGGTTGCAAGGCTTACATGATAATTCTTGTTCTTCATCGACTCATATAAAGTTTCAATATCGAAATGCCCCGAACTTGAATATATTTCGTCGAGAATAGCAAAACGTTCTGGCGTTTTACGTAACGAATTGCTTTCCAAGTAATTCTTCAATATATCGTGTGGTGAAAGCCTTTTATCGTCCATCATGTTTAATAGTAAAATTCGTCTCCGTGCTTTGGAATCTGAATATTGCTGTATCCCTTGCTCATTAGATATTCACGATAAAACTTCTGCGCATCGTAGTCACCATGTACAAGGAAAATGTTACGCAACTTTTCGGGATTCTGGCACGAAATGAAATCGCCCATTTCGATGTAGTCGCCATGACCGCTCAAGGATTCAATTTTCTCGATGTCGGCATTCAGCGGATGCACATTTCCGAATATTGATATTTCGTGCAATCCTTTTTCCTGGATTCTTGCACCCAAAGTCTCTGGAGCGCAATATCCCACAAGCATTATGGTATTACGAGAATCCTCGATACTGTTTGCAATATGATGCTTAACCCTACCAGCTTCAGCCATTCCCGAAGCCGAAATTATTATGCACGGCTTCTTGGTAGAGTTCAGTGTTTTCGACTCCTCTGCACTTTTCACATAATGCAAGGTATCGAAATAGAACGGATGCGGATCGTCCTTCATTGTTTCTATAATGCCGTCGTTGTAACATTCCTGGTGCATCTTGAAAATTTCAGTTGCATCTACCGAAAGTGGGCTATCAACATAAATGTCAATCTTTGGAAGAATGCCCTCGTTGTAGAAGTTGTTGAGCATATACACGATTTCCTGTGTACGACCAACACTGAACGAAGGTATTATCAGTTTTCCACCGCGCTGCACGCAGGTATTGTTAATCACATTATAAAGGTCGAGTTCGGTTTCCCTATCCTGCTCGTGAATACGGTTACCATATGTTGCCTCGGTAATAAGGATATCGGCCTGTGGAAACGGCACTGGCGGCTTCACAATTCTATTATGTGGACGACCGACATCGCCCGTATAGGCAATGCGTGTCACCTTGCCGTTTTCTTCTAAAGTAATGTTTACAACAGCACTTCCGAGCATGTGCCCACTATTGGTGAATCGTACGGTTATTCCTTCATCAACTTTATAATCCTCGTCGTATGGCACAGAAACAAAAATCTTCATACACTGCTCGGCATCCATGTGGGTGTATATAGGGTTCACTCTCGGAAGTCCCTGCTTGAAAAGTTTCTTGTTGTACCACTTGATATCAAGTTCCTGAATGAAACCCGAATCAGGAAGCATAATGGAGCATAAATCCTTGGTTGCAGGTGTGCATATAACCTTACCGTTGAACCCGTTTTTGTAGATATATGGAATAAGTCCAGTATGGTCGATATGAGCATGCGACACAAGTACATAATCTATTTCCGAAGGAGTAAATCCGAGATCCCTGTTGGCGGCATCTGTCTCCATTCCTTTTCCTTGGAACATTCCGCAGTCGAGAAGTATCTTTTTACCAGAATCTGTTATTATCAGATGTTTACTTCCTGTTACCTCTCGTGTGGCACCTATAAATTTTATCTTCATCTTTTATCCAAAAAATATCAAAAGAACTCAAATCTTGAGCAAAAAAACAAGTTTCAAACTTACGGCTTTTTTACCTCATATCAGCACAAGTCATTTATTTTTTATGAACAACCAAAAGCAATAAAAGCCACTGCAATTGATGTTATATTGTTAATTATAAACATACGACTAATCGAACCTCATAGAATTGGCCGGAGTAATCTTCGACACAATAAACGACGGAAGAATCATCATTACCACTATTATTGCCAACGTTCCTGCATTTAGCAGCAAAATATTCACAATGTCCAAATTTATTGGAACTGTTGAAACATAGTACGACGTAGGGTCAAGCTGGATAATACCAAAATAATACTGCAAAACGCAGAGCAATATTCCAATCACATTGCCCCACAGCAACCCTTTGATTGTAAGGTAGGAAGCAAAATACAGGAAAACTTTTCGTACCGAGACATTAGTTGCTCCCATACTTTTCAGTATGCCTATCATATTCACCCTTTCGAGAATCAAAACCAGCAGTCCCGAAATCATGTTGAAACCAGTAACAGCAACCATAAGTCCGAGAATTATCCACACGTTCATGTCGAGAAGCGACAGCCAATCGAAAATGCCAGGATACTCCTGCCGGATGTTAGAGACCTGAAGTATTTCACTGTCAGGATTGTAAGATCGGCATGTCTTGGATACTTTGCGTTCAATTTCATCAAGTCTGTCAATATCTTCAATCTTTACCTCAAAACCAGAAACCTGTCCGTCTGCCCAATCGTTAAGTTTGCGCAAATGCTTGATGTCGGCGATGATATACATCTTGTCAAACTCCTCAAGCTGGGTATTGTAGATACCCTCGACAGTAAATTTCCTCATTCGTGGCGGATTCTGTATGAAATAGGATGCGAAACTGTCTCCAACCTTCAGATTGAGCACATCGGCAATGCTTTTCGACACAAGTACACCGTTTGTTCTGGCTGTATCATTGATTTCAAGCAGTTTTCCATCGACAAGATATTCCTCGAAGAACGACCAGTTGTATTCCTCGTCAACTCCTTTAAACACGACACCTTGCAAATAGTCGGCTGTCTTCACGATACCTGCCTTTACAATATAGCGATCAACCGATTTCACACCGTCCATCTCGCGCAGCGATGAAAGCCAAATCTGTTCTCCCGAAATAGGAACAGTTTCGTATGACGAATTGCTGTCGTAGTTTGTAATCCTTATGTGTGCGCCAAAACCTATTACCTTGCGCGAAATCTCGTTCTTAAAACCAGTAACAATGGCAACAGATACCAACATCACAGCAAGCCCCACGGCTATACCAGCTACAGCAATACCAAGTATCGAACGGCTAAATCCACCCGATTTGCGCTGCTTAAGTACCAACCGCTTTGCTATGAAAAATTCGTAATTCACTTCTGTTCGTCTTCGTTCATTTCCTCAAAATCCACATACTCCTCATCAACATTGCAATTCTGCGGCTCTTCCTTTTGTGGAATATGGTCAACCCTGATGTCTCCATATGTTTTTCCTTCCCGGTTTTGGCTTTGCTCCTCAAAATTCTGGAACCCCTCACCAAATTTCTTCATCCTGCGTTCCACATATCGTCTTAAAAGCCATGGGGCCAAATAGCGGAACAACAATTTAGCCAGCAACATCGCAAGGACTATGAATATTATTATGTTCAAAAACACTTCCATTTTTACAAAGATAAAGCAAAATAAAGCAAAGCAGGAATTGCTACTCCTATTGCATAGCCAAGATGCACCTGTAGATTGTTGTGCCTGCCAAAATAGAGTCTAGATGACAAAACAAGACCACTTAACAACATTACAATCATTGACACGACAATGCCGCTGGCAAAAACATACGAATACTGAAAAACTACAAGATAAGTTGCAAATCCCCAACCATACGCATGAATACTAATCCTCCAAAAATTATTGATTAGCATACACACTAGAGACGATATTATTATCAACAACATCAAAAGGCTCCACATCGGCAACCTATATACAAAATAACCCAAAAAGGCAAAGCCTATTACAATCAACATGGAATATGTACGGTTGCGTGTTGAATCGAAAAAAGCATCAATCCTTTCGAAAAGGCTCTCTGTCATTTCTGATACAACATCCTGATTCAAAACTACATTTGTTCCAGGAACAACTCTTTTTCCACGAAACTGGCTTATCGAAAACCATAACAACATTACCAACATCGGGAAAACAAAAGTAATTCCGAGTACCATAAATGGATTCAAATAGTATATACTATTGATTGTCAATGCAAAATATGTTGGCAATAGAATCGGATGCCCTAATACGCTCACAATCTTGAAAAATATGTCAAGGATGCCGCGCATGTTTATATTTTTCGTCTGAGACGTGCAACAGGAATACCCATCTGTTCGCGATACTTAGCAATGGTACGACGCGCTATTATATAGCCCCTATCCTTCAATATTTCCGACAGACGGTCATCGGTAAGCGGCTTTGCAGAATCCTCGGCATCGATGCATTCCTTAAGAATCTGCTTTACCTCACGAGTAGAAACCTCCTCACCCGAATCTGTCTGCATAGCTTCGCTGAAGAAGAATTTAAGTAAGAAATTGCCGTATGGCGTAGAAACATACTTGCTGTTTGCTACTCGTGATACTGTTGAAATATCAAGCCCAGTAATTTCGGCAATGTCTTTCAATATCATCGGACGTATATCTGCTTCATCACCTGTAAGGAAAAACTTCTTCTGGAATCCGACAATTGCCTCCATGGTTAGCAACAATGTACGCTTCCTTTGCTCTATAGCATCAATAAACCACTTGGCATTGTCGATTTTCTGTTTTACAAAAGTTACTACCTCACGATTTCCTGCTTTATCCGACGAATAATCGTCCATCATTCGCGAAAACGATCTGCTTATGCGCAAATCAGGTGCATTTCGACTATTAAGCGACACCAAGACATCATTTTCATCAACATCGACAATAAAATCGGGAATTATAGCTTGTATATTTGCTCTTTGCGGCTCTCCGTATGAATTACCTGGCTTGGGATTCAACTTGACGATAACATCAATTGCATCTTTCAAGTCTTGCTCGTCGATATTGCATTTCTGCATTATCTTCTCATAATGCTTCTTAGTAAACTCTTCGAAGCAATCCGTAAGTACCATTATCGCAACCTTCACGCCATGAGTCTGCTCCTCTTTTCTACGAAGCTGAATAAGAAGGCATTCCTGCAAGCTACGTGCGCCGATACCGGCAGGGTCGAGTTCCTGAATAACCGAAAGCACTTCCTCAAGTTCCTTCTCTGACACATCAACATTCTGCGAGAATGCAATATCGTCTGCTACAGCATCAAGGTCACGACGTAGATAGCCGTCCTCGTCGATGTTTCCAACAAGAAATGGAGCTATAAACTTCTGTCTTTCGGTTACATCCTTCAGTATAAACTGTTCAAAAAGATGCTCATTGAACGACTTTGAAGCAGAATAAGGCATTTCCACCCTATCGTCATCCTTCGAAGTGTTGTTTACCTCTAAACGATAGTTTGGAATTTCATCGTCATCATTGGCTCCGTAGTCATCGTCAAACGAATAGTCATCCTCGCGAGTATATTCATCATCCGAATCCATATCGCCATCATCGCGCTCCTCTTCATGGGTGAGCACATCGCTGTCGTTTTCCACTATACTATCGCTATCATCGTAGTCGCCTTCGCCTCCATCGTCGAGAGCAGGATTCTCCTCGATCTCGTTCTTGATACGTTCTTCGAGCTGCAAAGTATTCAGTTCCAACAGCTTTATCATCTGAATCTGCTGCGGAGCCAACTTTTGCGTAAGTTTCTGTTCGAGCGACGTCTTGAGCATAGTCGGGATTTTTAAAATTCAGCAGTCTTAGGTGTACGTGGGAACGGAATCACATCGCGGATGTTCGACATTCCTGTTACGAAAAGTATAAGTCGTTCGAAACCAAGTCCAAAACCGCTATGAGGCACTGTACCGAACTTACGTGTTTCGAGGTACCACCACATATCCTTCTTTGGAATATTGCGTTCTTCAATGGTTGCAAGAAGCTTTTCATAGCTTTCTTCACGCTGCGAACCACCGATAATCTCACCGATCTGCGGGAAAAGAACGTCCATTGCACGAACAGTCTTTCCGTCCTCGTTCTGCTTCATATAGAAAGCCTTGATTTCCTTCGGGTAGTTGATTAGGATTACAGGACGCTTGTAGTGCTTTTCGACGAGGTAGCGTTCGTGTTCGCTCTGCAGGTCAACGCCCCACTTGTCAACTGGATATACAAACTTGCCAGTCTTGTTAGGTTTTGAGTTCATAAGAATATCGATAGCTTCTGTATATGTTACGCGAGCAAAATCGTTGTGAAGTACGAATTCAAGACGTTCGATAAGATTCATTTCGTCGCGTTCGTTTGCTGGTTTTTGCTTCTGCTCTTCCTCACGACGCTTGCAGAGAAATTCGATGTCGTCGCGGCAGTTGTCGAGAGCATACTTAACCAAATATTTCAACATTTCCTCGGCGAGGTTCATGTTGTCCTCGAGGTCAAAGAAAGCAACTTCTGGCTCAATCATCCAGAATTCTGCAAGGTGACGCGGAGTGTTTGAATTTTCGGCACGGAAAGTAGGTCCGAAAGTGTAAATCTGCGACAATGCCGTTGCTGCAAGTTCGCCTTCGAGCTGACCAGAAACCGTCAGGTTGGTCGATTTGCCGAAGAAATCCTGCGAATAGTCAATCTTACCTTCTTCGGTACGTGGCAAGTTGTTCAAATCCAAAGTCGTAACTTGGAACATTTCGCCAGCACCCTCGCAGTCGGAACCAGTGATAAGCGGAGTGTGAACATTGTAGAACCCCTTGCTGTTGAAGAAGTTATGAATTGCAAATGTCATTGCGTGACGGATGCGGAAAATTGCTCCGAAAGTATTGGTACGGAAACGCAAGTGGGCGATTTCGCGGAGAAATTCGAGGCTGTGACGCTTTGGCTGCAGAGGATATTCGTCGGGATTTGCATCGCCGAAAACAGTAATGTCCTTTGCCTGCAGTTCTACCTTCTGTCCGCTACCCATCGACTCAACGGTCTTTCCGTCTATCGACAAAGCCGCACCAGTGTGAACACCAGCCAGTTTTTGTTCCAATTCTGGATTTACATCCAACACCACCTGAAGGTTATTTATAGTAGAGCCATCGTTCAATGCGATGAAACATACGTTCTTGCTAACACGCTTAGTCCTAACCCAACCCATTACGGTTGTTTCTTTTCCAAATTCCGTGGAGTTCAGCACTTCACTAATCTTAGTTCTCTTCATATACGTTAAAAATTTCGTGCCACAAAATTAAACAAAATTTCTTATTGGTGTTGCACGAGAATTCAAAAAGTCAAATCCGTTTTTGCAAAATGTAAAAAGCCGTCATTATGACAACTTTTTTTGATTTTTTTTCAAACAATTATTTGCGAAAACATGATTTTCTTACCGATATACCGGTTCCTTTATCGGCAGAATTTGCAATACCACAAATGTCGTACATCGTTCAGAAATAAGCATTTGCTGAGTCAACGCAAATCTTTATTTTGAATTTACAGCATAAATTCTCTTTCCGAAAATTGTACTTCCAATCCTAACCATGGTCGAGCCTTCCTGGATGGCAATCTTCCAGTCGCTGCTCATGCCCATGCTTATCTCGCGGAAATCCAAATCTTTAGCAAAATAATTCTTCTTCACAAAGTCGAAAGTCTCCTTTAGCGAACGCATCTCCATACGAACCTTTTCGGTGTCGTCGGTATTGGAAGCCATTCCCATAAGTCCGCAAATCTTCACATTTTGCAGCAACTTGAACTCTGGTGACTCAAGAATTTGCACAAGTTCGTCCCTATCAAGGCCAAATTTTGTCTCCTCCGAAGCTATGTGCATCTCGAAAAGACATTTTATCACGCGACCGTCCTTCTTGGCGTGCTTGTCGATTTCCTGAAGCAGCTTCAGACTGTCAACACTGTGAATCATATCGACATACGAAGTTATGTACTTCACCTTGTTGGTCTGCAAGTGACCTATGAGATGCCACTTTATGTCGGGACAGGAATCCTTGAGAGCTTCGTGCTTCTGATCCATTTCCTGAACCTTGTTTTCACCAAAAATCCTCTGCCCGCAGCTGTACGCTTCAACAATGTACTCCACGGGATGAGTCTTCGACACGGCCACCAATTCCACCGACATCGGCAGACGCGACCTTATTCCTTCGATATTTTTTACTATTTCTACCATACCTATTATGTCTAACAGTCTTGCAGTCCAACAGTCTCACAGACTGCGTTGGACTGCACATACTTTCTTTTTTTGCAAAGGTAATAAATTTTATTCATCGCTGTCGGATATTTGGTTTTGAATTATGAAAACAAAAAAGCCGCAAAACTGCGGCCATAAAAAAAACAAATTCGACTTAGTATAATATCAAATATGCAGTAGCAGGTCCATAACCACAGAAAACACTAATAGAATGAGTCCAATTGTATTGCACCGCATATCTATTATTGGGATTCAACGGAACGAAACTATCATTTTCCATAAAACTACCACAGCATGCACTGCCCAAACAACTTTGACTGAAAGAATAGCGAAGAGGAACATAACCTTGATTTGTGTTTACATATGTGATAGATCCTTCATAAAACGCACCTCCACAATCTAGAAATGCCTTAACCGTACGTTGTTGCTGATTAGATTCACAAATTAAATAAGTATCGTTTGGATTTACAGAAAACGATGAGAGCGTGGTAAAAATAACCAGAATTGAGAAAAATACTATTAATTTATTCATCTTATTTAGTTTTTTTATCATTTCCCTACTCATTTGGCTTTTCGGGAATTATCCGCCTGTACCTTTAAGTTTCAAATACCCACATAAAAAAAGCGTGGTACATTTAAGTTTTCATCGGAATCTTTGAGGTCTTGGACTACCTATTCCTACCAATTACAACTAATAAATACCACGCCTTACGGCGGGAACTCAGTTACTTTAATCCGGTAGGAATTTTGAAATTGTCCAAGTTTCAAAGACTCCAGATAAGCTACTTAGCTTTTTCCTATTTTAAAATGTGTGTATCAAAATTACACTTATGCTACATAGGCAAATCATTTATGTTGCAGGCTCTTTACTATGTTTGTCTGGCAATTGGCGGCGACCTGCATTAACCGCACAAAGCCAGAATTGTGAAGCACAAATGTAACAATATTGGTTAGATTGTGCAAATATTTTTTAGGACTAACAGGCTTGAAGACTAAAAGACAACTAGACTGTTAGACTGTAAGCCTGTTAGACCATCAGACTTTTTACCCTTTCCTTAAATTTGCAATCGACAGCATCACGCCCAATACCACGCCGAGCAACGCTGCAAAAAGCACCTGCAAGTTGGCGGGAAGCAGGAAGGTTATCGTATGTGCAGGGAACCAGAATAGCGGTATGTACTTCTTGAAAACCAAGCTCCATTGCGCTTTCCAGTTCAGGCCGACGATAATCTGCTCCATCTTTATGGGACGGAAGAAACCGCGGAGAGTTCCACCATTGTTAAGTATATGAGTATCAGTAATCTTGTGCAAAGTCATAAATACTGGAGCGAAAATCGAGTTCATCGCCACACTGACAGCGAAAGCTACGCCAACCTTACCCCACGACAGTTCGCCAGCAAGCAGACCAGCCATCGTGCCTTTTTCGCATCCACCGACAATGTCAAGGAATGTCGGTACGCCCGACTTGAAGATTATCATTGCCATGCAGATTCCCATACCGAGTATTCCCCACACAATTGCGCGTGGCAGTACGCCGAAACCTTTCTGATTGTACACTCCCTTTGATATGCGCAAACCGAGCATCTCACCTACCGTCGCCAATATGGCGAACTTGAAGAAGCTCATTATGAACGGATGTGTCGCCGTCCATAGGTTGAAATATTCGAGAAAGTGTGTCTGCGGAATGAAAAACGGTGTAAGCACCACAATCACGCAGATGATAAATATGAAGTCTTGTTTTTTCATTATTTTGTTTTTATAAGTTGTTCTTTATTAGCATTACCCGTCATTCCGTAAAACAAAGCGAACAGGCGCAGGCACGAGCCTTGTGAGCCTGTTTGTACGGAATCCCCATTTTGTACCTATTTAGGAGATTCCGCACAATCGAACATTACAACGCTCCCCGTTCCGTATCGCGTGTATGTTCTGATTTGCGGAATGACAATGTAAGTTGTATATTTTAATGTCATTCTTTTTTATCAAAAAAGCACAAGAACTTTCCTACGAAAGTCCCTGTGCCTATATGCCTTGAAAATATTACTTTTCAATTCTGATACGAGCGTCAACGGCAACGACATTGCGCGGATTACCGAGCAGCGGGTTCAAGTCCATCTCGGCAATTTCGGGAGCAGCCATCACCAATGCGCTTACGCGAGCAACCTGGTCGGCATAGATGTCGATGTTAACAGGTTCCTGTCCGCGAACGCCCTGCAAAATCTTGTAGCCGCGCAACTTGGTAAGCATTTCCTTTGCTTCGGCAGCTGTGATTGGTGCAAGTGCGCTCTGAACATCCTTCAAAACCTCGATGAAGATACCGCCAAGTCCGAAGAACACCTGATGTCCGAACTTCGGGTCGCGGATAGCACCTATATATACATCGGTACCATCGAGCATCGGGTACATTTCAACAGCGTAGGTATCCTGAATCTTAATAAGACGGTCGAATTCCTTTGCAACGGTGTCCATATCCTTAACGCCAAGAACAACACCTCCAACATCAGACTTATGCAACGGACCTACAACCTTCATTACCAGCGGAACATCCTTGCTGCAGCCAACTTCCTTTGCGAAAGCAAGCGCATCTTCCTTCTTGTCAACTTCTACCGATTTCTTGCGGTTGATTCCTGCTGCATCGAGAAGCTCGTTGTAGTCGGCAATCTCCATGTAACCGTTCTGTACGCGGTCAATGGTCTTGCGAATACGTGCCACATCAATCTTCGGAAGCTCAACATTTTCTGGCTGTGGCTTAGGTGTGTGGTAAATCTTGCACAAAGCATTACCAAGCACGCACTCCTCCGGGAAGTTGATATGTCCCTTGGCAATGAAATCGTCAATATCGTCCTTAACATTGATGATTGATGGCAATACTGGGAAAATCGGCTTCTTGCAGGTCTTCATCTTTTCGCCAAGCAGGTCGTAAACCTCTCTGTTGCTGAACAATCCCGGTGAACCGAAGATAACAACTGAGAAATCAATATCTTCATATTCGTTTTCAACAGTGTCGATGATATAACCCAATTGTTCAGCCGTACCAGTTGCTAGGAAGTCGATTGGATTACCTACAGACGAACCACCGAAGAGCTTTGCAAGCAGAGGTGCGCTTGCTGGATGATCCTTCAGAGGAGGAACTTCCATACCGCCATTCGACAAAACATCGGTAAGCATTACAGCAGGACCACCAGCGTGGGTGATAACAGCGCAACGGTTACCCTTAATTTCAGGATGCATGAAAACAGCGCAAACGGTTGTCAGTTCCTGACGGTTGCTACAACGAACTATACCAGCCTTGCGGAAAAGAGCATCGACAGCGGCATCGTTTGTTGCCAAAGCGCCAGTGTGCGACGAAGCGGCACGGCTACCTGCAGCAGAACCGCCCGACTTAATGGCGGCAATGTGACATCCCTTGTTGATGAGCGAGCGTGAATGCTTGAGCATCTTCTGCGGGTCGCCAATCTTTTCCATATAAAGCATTATCACGCGCGAACTCTTAACCGGGTCGAAGGTGTTGTCAAGGTGTTCGAGAACATCCTCGATACCAATCTGAGCCGAGTTACCAACTGCCCATACGCTATTGAATTTCAAACCGTTGGAAATACCATATTCCTTAATGAACACTGCTGTTGCACCCGAACCAGTGATGAAATCAACGCCATGAGGATCGAGCTGTGGGATTGGAGTATCGAAAGCACCGCAGTAGTTGCTGTTGAGGAAACCTGTGCAGTTAGGACCAATCAGGCTGCCGCCTACATTGTTGATATATTCAACAATCTGGCGTTCAATCTTAGCGCCTTCTTCGTTCTCCTCGCCGAACCCAGCCGACAGGATGATGAAACCGCCAGTCTTCTTGGTGTTTGCAAGAACATCAACAGCGTGAGCGCAGAACTTAGCCGCGATTGCAAGTACAGCGCAGTCAACTTCAGGCAATTCCTCTACCGTATGGTAGCTCTTTACGCCCTGAACTACATCCATCTTGGGATTAACAACATACACCTGACCTTTGAAAGGACTTGAAAGCAAATTCTTCAGCACCTTTCCGCCGGGCTTATGAACATCGTCGGAACCACCAACGATTACAACGCTTTTTGGATTTAATAATTTGTTGTTTATCATTTCGTTTAATAATTTTCTTTAATGCGTGCAAAGATAAGTTTTTATTATCAAACCTACAATCATGTTTTAGCAATATTATGAACAAAAAAAGTCGCCTCTATTCAAGGCGACTCATCGTAAACCGATTAAAAGGATTTATAAAATATAAAAACTAAAAATTCTACAGGTTGTTCAATATATAGTTGGTCATCTTGGTGTACAAGTGATGGCGTGTATTTCCACCGTAGATGCTATGGTCCTTGTTTGGATAGTACATCAAATCAAATTGCACGTCAGCCTCTATTAACTTGTCAACCCAATCAACAGAGTTCTGGAAATGAACATTATCGTCGGCAGTACCGTGAACCAACAAATATTTGCCTTTCAACTTCTTGGCGTGGTTAATTGGAGAATTTTCATCGTAACCAGCAGCATTGTCCTTTGGCAAACCATTGTAACGCTCGGTGTAAACCGAATCGTAGTATCTCCAGGTGGTTACAGGTGCAACAGCGATTCCGACCTTGAAATATTCGGCACCTATTGTCATGCAAAGGCTCGACATATATCCACCGTAGCTCCAACCAAAAATACCAATTCTATCCTTGTCCACATAATCGAGAGAACCTAAATACTTGGCAGCAGAAATCTGATCTTGGACCTCGTACTTACCTAATTGTCCATATGTTGTCTGACGGAAATCGCGTCCGCGGAAGCCAGTGCCACGATTGTCAACCGAAACGATTATGTAACCTTTCTGTGCAAAAATCTGATACCAAGGCATTGAACCGTCCCATACATCGGCAACAGTCTGCGAACCTGGACCACCATAAACATACATGAATACAGGATATTTCTTCTTTGCGTCAAAATTCTGCGGCTTAATCATCCAACCGTTAAGCTCGTCACCATTTTCGGTCTTGAAAGTAAAAAATTCCTTCTTGGTAAACTTGTAGTCGCCCTTTATCTTATCTGCAAGAGTCTTATTGTTTTCGAGTTCACGGATAACTTTGCCATTATTGTCACACAAGGTTATGATCTGTGGTGTATTGGCGTCGCTGAATTCATTTATAAAATACTTGAATCCTTTGCTGAAAGTTGCCGAGTTAGTTCCCTTGCCTTTGCTCAACTCCTTAATTTTTCCCTTTTCTGCATCAACCGAATAAATTTCGCGACGCAATGGAGAATTCTTTGCAGCCTGGAAATATACAACACCATTATCGTCAACGCCATAAACCTCGGTAACTTCCCATTGTCCGTCGGTAAGCTGTCTAATAAGCTTTCCATTCATGTCGTACATGTAAATATGGCGATAACCATTTGATTCGTGAGAAGTTATGAAATGTTTATTATCCGAAAGGAAAGTCAGGTCATCGTTGATTTCCAAGTAGTACTTGTCTGTCAATGTCAGTATAATCTTCGAAGAACCGCTAGTTGCATTAATAAGGAAAAGTTCGTATTTGTTCTGCAAACGGTTGAGCTTTACTGCAGAAAGCGTATTGGGATCGTTTGTGAACTTCAAACGTGGAATATACATGTCGTTGAGATCGCCCATATCGGCAACTGTTATTTTACCGCTTTCAATATCAACTATATGCAGAGATACCTTTGAGTTTTCCTCACCTGCCTTCGGATATTTGTATTCGTAGTTTTCGGGGTAAAGTTCTCCGTACATCGTCATGCCAAACATCTTGACATTGGATTCGTCGGTACGAAGAAAGGCAATTTTCTTTCCGTCAGCAGACCAGTCGTATGCCTTGTTGTAGCTGAATTCCTCTTCATATACCCAATCGGGAGCACCGTTAATAATCTTATTCCATTCACCGTCGGTTGTAAGCTGAACTTCTTTGGCATTCTTGTCGGTTATGTCCTTGACATACAAATTGTTTTTTCTAACAAAAGCCACTTTCTTGCCATCTGGCGAAAACGAAGCCAACTGCTGCTTTCCGTTTTCCGACAACCGAATAACTTCCTTAGTCTTAAGATCGTAAATATAATATTCGGCAGTAAATGAATGACGATAAATAGGTTCGTACTTAGTCGAAAACATAATCTTCGATTCATCTGGACTGAACACGTAATCGAAAATAAAATCGAAATCATCACCAAGTTTAAGGTCGGCAACCATCATCAAAGTTTCCTCCTTTTCGCCGGTTTTGTAGCTATACTTCTCGATTCCGTTGCGACGGATTGTAAGGTTTGTGTAATGTTCACCGTCGTTCATCGATTCGATTCCATAAACACCGTTCTGTCTAAACGTTCCGTAATAGTAAAGGTCGTCAACGGTAATTTCTTTCTGTGCATTTACCGTAAATATTGTAGCAAGCAACAATATAACGGACAAGTAAAATTTCTGTATGTTCATATTATTAATTTTTGATTGCAAATATAAAGCATTGACGACAAACAAAAAAGAAAGTCAGTTAGCAAATTGTTACAATAATGCTAAAGATTATTAATTATAACTAAGGACTAACCCTTTATCACTTTCTTCACATAGTCCTCGAAGAACGGACGTATCTCTACAATTGCCTTTTCGAGCTTGGTCATTTCATCTGCAAAAAACTTATGTACGGTTTCCCAACATTCTTGACGATAAATGTCCACATTATCAATTTGCTTGTAGAGAGCACATACTGGCTTACCATTTTCAAGCACAAGGAGTTCGTCCCATATCCAGCCTTCGC
Organism: Bacteroidales bacterium UBA1184; assembly: GCA_002310235.1. GTDB lineage: Bacteria > Bacteroidota > Bacteroidia > Bacteroidales > ML635J-15 > Bact-19. Next base: position 62,855 of record DBYO01000020.1, on the reverse strand, counting down.
CAAGGTAATTATTCAACACAAGCTCGCACTCGTGCAACTTGCAGAACACATCGAAACGAATATCCTCACTCTTACATTCTACAGCAAGCATAACCCTTGCATACGAACGGTTTATATCGAACTTTAACACCAAATCCTTGATGCCAGTGTTGTAGGTCATCCACTTGCCGTTCTTTCCGAGGTATGGACGCGAAAAATCGTCGAACTTGACCCAGAACTGTCGTCTTATCTGTGATGCTTCAGCCTTCGAATACATAGCTTATTTTTTCTTTATGAAATCCATCCACTTGCGAATCTGCTCCTCCTTAGAGTTTGGCGCAGGCTCGTAGAACGTTGTATTTTCAAGCTTATCGGGCAAATACTGTTGCTCCACATAATGATTTTCGTAATTGTGAGCATACTTGTAATCAGCTCCATAATTGAGTTTCTTCATCAAGTTTGTAGGAGCATTGCGCAGATGAAGAGGCACAGGCAAATCGCCGGTTTCTTTTACCTTTGCCAACGCAGCATCTACAGCCAAATATGCCGAATTGCTCTTGGGACTTGTTGCCAAATATATTGTCGCTTCGGACAATGGAATACGAGCCTCAGGCATGCCTATCTTGTCGATAGCATCGAAACAAGCGTTTGCGATAAGCATAGCATTAGGATTTGCCAAACCTATATCCTCCGAAGCCAAAATTATAAGTCGGCGCGCTATAAACTTAATATCCTCGCCACCTTCGAGCATACGTGCAAGCCAATACACTGCAGCATCGGGATCGGAACCACGAACAGACTTTATAAAAGCAGAGATAATGTCGTAGTGCTGTTCGCCAGACTTGTCGTAGAATGCCATATTCTCCTGTAAGCGGCTAAGCACCATTTCGTTGGTTATAACAATATCCTGTTCTCCACTGCTACAAACAATTTCAAGTATATTATACAACTTGCGTCCATCGCCACCGGAAAACCTATACAAAGCATCACGTTCCTTTACCTGTATGTTGAGCTTAGAAAGCTCCACATCGGTGGATATTGCTTTGTCTATCAGTTTATCCAAATCTGTTTCTTCAAGATGCTTGAGCACATATACCTGACAGCGCGAAAGCAAAGGAGAAATAACTTCAAACGACGGGTTTTCGGTAGTGGCACCTATCAATGTTATTGTTCCATCCTCAACTGCACCAAGTAAAGAATCCTGCTGAGACTTGTTGAAACGATGTATTTCATCAATAAACAAAATGGGATTTCCCGTCGAGAAAAGATTTACTTTCTTAGCCTGCTCAATAACCTCGCGCACCTCCTTCACGCCACTACTCACAGCGCTTAATGTTATGAAGTTTCGCTCGGTTATCTGTGAAATTACGTTAACTAGCGTGGTCTTGCCAACCCCGGGAGGTCCCCACAAAATCATCGACGGAATTCTGCCTGCCTCTATCGACTTGCGCAAAGGCGCATCCTTGCCGACAAGGTGCTGCTGCCCTGCATAGTCGTCGAAACTATGGGGACGCATACGTTCTGCCAATGGTTTGGAAGTTAGCATGTTACCTGCAATTAGGATTTGTATCAAAAATATGCTTCATTATTGCTTTGTCGGTCTCAGTGAATTCGACATGTCTGCGAGCCATAACCCTTTCCATGACTTCGAATGCCGTTTCCAACTTGTATTCAGAGAAACCAGAAGCCCCGCCCCACGAGAATGACGGCACAAAATTGCGAGGGAATCCTGCACCAAAGATGTTTGCAGAAACTCCCACAACCGTACCAGTATTAAACATTGTATTGATGCCGCATTTCGAATGATCACCGAATATAAGTCCGCAGAATTGCAAACCCGTATTTTCGAAATGCTGAGTTTCGTAACTCCACAACTTCACTTCCGCGTAATTGTTTTTCAAATTGGAATTGTTGGAATCGGCACCAAAATTACACCATTCGCCTACAACAGAATTTCCAAGAAAACCATCATGAGCTTTGTTTGAATATCCGAAGAAAACAACATTACTGAGTTCGCCACCAACCTTACACCATGGGCCTACAGTAGTATCGCCATACATCTTGGCTCCCATCTTAAGCACAGCATGTTCACACATTGCAAACGGGCCTCTGATATTAGCCCCCTCCATTACCTCTGAATTCGCACCTATATATATAGGTCCATCATTTGTGTTGAAAGTGGCACATTCAACAGAACAGCCTTTTTCCACAAACAAAGGGTATTTCCCGAAAACTACATTGGTATTGCTTATATTTTGAGACAAACGTCCCGAAGTAATGAGTTCGAAATCTCTGACAATTTCCATTCCATTGAACGAAAATATATCTGTCAACGATTTAAGAGCATACACCTTACCCGAATATTCCACATCGGCAGTTAATGAAGTTTTTGTCTCAACACTAGCCAATACAAAATCATCCTTGACCAAGCGTCCAGATTTAAGCGATTTTATTTCTTTTACCAGGTTATAATTGGGAAGCAAAACAGAAGGAATTACAACGCAATTGTCACACTCTGCGACATCATATTTTGCCTGCAGATATTGTTCGGTACGTACATACACCTTTTCGCCAAGGTATTTTTCCCATTTTTCGCGTATAGTAAGAATTCCTACGCGGAAATCTGCAATAGAACGTGTCAAACTCAGAGGCTTAAACCTATCGTGAAAACCGTTGTCGGATAAAATGAAAACCATACCTATTATAAATAATCAATAACTTTTTCTAGACGAATACCTCTAGAACCTTTTACAAGGAATATTTTACTCTTCTCTGGATTCGTAATAAAATACTTACACAAGTCTTCCACAGTTTCGAAGAAATTGTACTTATAATCGTCCTTATACTTGTAAAAGTTCTTTCCAATAAAATATGCATTTTCGTATCCACAATCATGAACATACTGCAATACAGCCTTATGTTCGGCTTCGCTTTCTTTTCCCAGTTCTAGCATATCGCCAAGAATCATCGACTTGTAATCGTCGTTGATAGTATTGTAACTATCGATTGCGGCCCTCATGCTTGTTGGATTTGCATTGTATAAATCGAGAATCAAAGTATTTCGCGAAGTTTTTGTCATTTGTGAACGGTTGTTCTTCGGGAAATAGTCAGAAATTGCACCATCGATTGCAGTAGGGTGAATATCGAAGAAAGCACCTACTGTTATTGCGGCCAATATGTTTTCAAAATTATATGCCCCAATAAGGTTTGATTTTGAAAAACCAGAAACAGAATCGGTATTCCATGTTACAGTTGTCTGATAAGCATATTCGGAATATGTTCCACGGCAAAAACAATTATTGTTTTTGCCATATTTTATAACTTTCAGATTGTCATGACCAGACAACATAGTTCTGAGTCTTTCGTTATCATCATTAACGAAAACTGTCCCGCCATTTGTATTGAGGTAATCATACAACTCAGCCTTGGTTTTCATTACACCCTCGATAGAGCCGAAACCTTCGAGATGAGCCTTGCCAACATTGGTTATTATTCCATAGTTAGGCTCAACGATTTCGCACAAGGTTTTTATTTCTCCGGGATGATTTGCACCCATCTCCACTACCCCCATATCTACAGTACGGTTCATAGAGAGAAGAGTCAGTGGGACACCAATATGATTATTTTTGTTTCCGCTAGTATAAGAAATACGGAATTTCTTTGCCAGTACGGCAGATGTCAACTCCTTGGTAGTAGTTTTACCATTTGTACCAGTTATCGCGAGAATTGGAATATTGAGTTTTCTACGATGATAATTGGCGAGTTGCTGCAAAGTCTTCAACGTATCCTTTACGACGAATACATTTTCGCGTCCTCTATACTTATTGTCGGAGACTACTGCTGCAGCGCAACCTGCCTCAAATGCAGCATCTACGAACTGATTTCCATCGAAATTATCGCCCTTTATTGCAAAAAACAATGACGATGGAGACACGGCTCTGCTATCAGTCGATATAATTCTACACTTCTGAAAAACCTTGTATATATCCTCAATCATACAATCTAAAATTAAATAGCCTCCCTGCGGGGAGGCTATATTTATTTACTTATATTTTATTATTTGCTCTGAGTAGGTGCGCCTATTCTAATCATTGCGCATCTGAAACCAATATCGCAACGCGACTTGTTTTCATCCAAGAATCGTCTTGTACCTGGAACCATCCAATATGCTCTATCCTTCCAAGAACCACCCTTGAACACTCTCGATCTATCGGTAATAAGAGAGGTCATCTTTTCACCCTTGTTCAACTTCGGGTTTGCAGGATTGAAATCGGCGTTACCCCATTCGGCAGTACCGTCCGAACCCCATTTACCAGCTTCATACATATTGGTTGTCTGGTTTACAAAGATCTGATCAGGATAAACTACGCTACCGTCAGCAAGCATAATCTTACCATTTTCCATAATCATTGAACCATCAGGCATAACAACGTTACCTTCAGGAGTTCTTTCATGACCAGTTGGCAAAGTGTATGTACGATCTTCCATATTAATTCTTACACCGTTTGGCAACAATATTTCGTTACCACCGATAAGAGTTGCACCTGGAAACATTTCACCGATATAGTTTGCAAGAGTATCAAGATTTGTCTCAGTAATCATTGTAGAATCAAGGAAGTCGTTGTATTCTTTAACAGTTGACTGCTGTTTGAAACGTTCATCCTTAATCCAGTATTCTGCAGTTTCACCCTGAGCGACCAAAGATTCGAGGTCACCATCAAGATAATTTCTGTTATCGGCAGTTGTGTAGTTTTCTCTATTGAAGCACGACTCGTCGCGTACCGGTTTCTTAAGTATTTTTCCAGTATAGTCGAAATAGTTTTCAGCTTCAGGAGTCAATTCCATATCGCCCGACCTTGGGTCAACGATTATCTGGTAATCTTCGAAGATATTACCTCTGAAAGGTCTAAATTCATCCATATCTTCGAAAGTGAGGTCACGATATACATCCATAACCCATTCGTTAACATTACCAGCCATACAATATAGACCATAGTCGTTTGGCCAGTAGCTTCTTACAGGAGCAGTAATGTCTGCCTTATCGTTAAGAGCTCCAGCAACACCCATAGCATCGCCACGACCTCTCATCGAGTTAGCCATCATACGACCACGTTCTTCACCCTTTGAATCGTTACGGATATAATGACCATTCCAAGGATACAAACGTCTTTCGTAAATTCTTTCCTTGTACTGGTTACCTACGATAGCCAAAGCAGCGAATTCCCATTCAGCTTCGGTTGGGAGTCGATAACGAGGCAGGAAGATACCATCCTGGATACCGATCCAACGTCTGTCGTCGCCAGTATTTGCACTTCCGCCCTTTCTGCCTGCCTTAAGAACAGAAGGATCTACATAAAGGTTTTCTACTTTACCATCACGACCGCTCTTACCAGTCTCATCAACTGGAAGGTCAAGGTTATCTGCATAAAACATATATGCATCAAGATTGAAGTGCTTAGCTTGATCCTGCGGAGCAAGATATTTGTCGATGATGCCTTCACGGAGGAGAATGAGTTCGTTAACACGGTCAGTTCTCCATTCGCAGTACTTAGAAGCCTGAGTCCAAGAAACATTTACTACAGGATACTCTTCGTATGCTGGGTGACGCAGATAAAGTTCAACAAATGGTTCGTTGTAGGCCATACGACTTCTCCAACCTGCTGTATCGGGCAAAGCCTGGGTATAGAGGAATCTATAGTCTGATGCATAAACGTGCGACAACCAGTGAAGGTATTCGCAATAATCGAGATTTGTAACCTCAACTTCATCCATATAGAAAGAAGATACAGTTACACGCCTAGGGATATTGTTCCAGTCGCGCATCACATCCTGTTCTACACGTCCCATAGCGAATGTACCGCCCTCGATGAAAACCAAACCAGGACCAGTTTCTTGCTCATATCCGGGATGATTCTGGAATCCACCGAAATTCGGATCGTTGTAGCTCCAGCCTGTGGTATTCGAAACATCTTTCTTACAAGCAGCAAACATTACTGCTATTGCAAGAATTACCATAAAAATTAAACCATTCCTTTTCATAAAATCGATTTTTATATTAGTACTAGAATGATGGACAACTTATTGTTGATATTTTCTTTGCCTTTTCGTGGCATCCGAAAGTGTATGCCACAGATACTTCATGAGCACCATATGTTGAATTGCTCAACTTAGATATAGTAAGGTCGTATGTATATGCTATTCTAAACTTGTTGTACTTGTATCCAACCATCATAACAAAAGCATCGTATTGGAATTCGAAAGTCTGACGGAACCAGAAACCTGCGAGGATTCCACGTCTCGACACGTACATACCCCAGTAGAACTGCTGGAAATAAGCGCCTTGCTGCTGGAAAAGTATCTGCGGAGCGATAAGCAAATCTCCTCTTTTGAACTTACTACTATTAATAGGTATCTCTGTACCGAAATGTGCAGTATATTTTCTTGGCAGAACTGCATCGCTTCCTCTAAGGAAAGATTCTGACGGTTCTGTAAGATGGTGTACAGCTACTCCGAAGAATACTTTCTGAGTAAAACCGATAATACCTGCAGAAAAGTCAACATAATTACGCTTTGTGTTAATTATATCGGGATTTTCGAGAGATGCGTAAATAGGACCATACAACGGGTGTATCATGTTCGGGAATACAAAATCCCATTCAATCCTTCTCATAGCAAACGTAGCTTGGAAACCTGCTGCCATCGAAAAGTTCTTGGAAACCTGCAAAGTATATGAATACATGGCATTAATTGTAGCTAGGTTTATCCTTCCTTCACCACTGCCTTGAACATCATCCATAAGGTATATTCCGACTCCACCCCTCAGTGCATGCCAGTATTGGTCGTACGCTATATTATATGTGACATAAGTTGACCCAAAAGCCGGCCACTGATTTCTATAAGACAACGAAAGTCGCGGACATCTCTCCGAACCAGCGAAAGCTGGATTCAAATACAGGGGATTCGCATAGAACTGTGAGAACTGCGGATCCTGTGCCTTTACCACACCATAACTTCCTAATATTAGGAGAGTTAGCAATATAAAGAATCGTCTTACCATAATCTATTATTAGTGTATGACAAATATTTTTTACTCCTTAAATTAAAAATCACAATATTACATTATTTTTGTCGTTTGAAAAAATAAATGAACTTTTTTTTTTATTTTTTTTTAACGAATGAAGAGAATAACTTGTATAATATTGATTATCAGCCTGTTCAAAATCGCTTTTTCACAAACATTTTTTTTCAGCGATTCGGTCTCAATAACAGGGTACACATACTTTTTTACATCCGATAGTACCAAGACAAAGGCAATTATTTTGAAAAATCGCGACAACCGTGACGGCGATTTCCTTCCAGTTTACAAATGCAGCAGAAAAATAAGCAGCATCGGAGAAATAAAAAGCATAAATCTTAAGAAAATCTCATACTCTCCTGTCGATGCTAATATAATAAAAGGTATAAACGCAATCTCGAACATAGGAAGCGAACCTGAAATAAAAGCCAATATTTGCATAGAACGCAAACAGCCTCTAATCGATTTCGAACTTATGCCTCTGAGAAAGAACCCTAATACTGGTGACATAGAGATTGCAAATTACTTTGAATGCGAAATAAACATCAAACAAACACGAGCTGCAGGAAGCAGAAACTACGCTAACACATCGAAAATGGCCTCGGGACGTTGGTACAAAATAAAAGTAGCACAATCTGGCATATACAAGATAACTTACAACCAATTAGTGGATATGGGCTTCAGCAACTTATCTTCGATTGGTGTTTTTGGATACGGAGGCTCCGAATCGAAAACAATACGCGACAACACTCCCGAAATATTTGCCGACAAATATATAGACGATCTGCCAGAACGCAGCATTATGAAAGTTGACGCCAACGGAAATGGTACGTTCGACTCTGGTGACTATATACTTTTCTACGCTGATGGTCCTCACAACATAAGGTACAGAGCCAACCTGAATTCAACACATGACTTCCACAACTATTCCGACTTCTCTTACTACTTTATTTCCGACAAAGGTACATGGAAAAACCCCACAACAACGCCATCGGAGGCTACATCAAATATATCGGTAAACACATACGACAAATACTCATTTCTCGAAAAAGACTCCATTTCGATTATAAAATCGGGAAGAACATTTTTCTGGAGAAGTTTTAGCTATTACAACAGCATGACAGCTTCCATATCGGAAAACTACATGACTTCGGATTCGGCCATTGCTGAATTCCACTTTGCTGCGGCATCGCTGCAGAACAGCTACTTCGACATAACAATAAACGGAGCATCTGCCGGAAGAGCCACAATACCAGCTTCATCCAGCAACGGCAACGAAATAATCCATACCACAAAATTTGTCCCTCGCGGAAGCACAATAAATTTCGGCATAAACTACACAAAGACAACCTCCACATCAAATGGATGGATTGACTACATTGCAGTAAAAATGCGTAAAAACCTATATATCGAAAATGGATATGTAAACTTTAGAGACACAAAATCAGTTGGCAGTGGAAATACTGCTGAATTCACAATTTCAAATGCCAGCAGCAACACCGTCGTATGGGATATAAGCGACCGTACAAATGCGCTAGCCATATCAGGAACATTCTCGTCAAATACATATAAATTCAAAGCAAAGGCAGATACCCTGCGCGAATATGTTGCCTTCTCTCCTTCGTATTCTTTTCCGTCGCCAATATATAGCAACGCCGAAGATGTTGGAGCTGTCGCAAATCAGAATCTACATGCTTCGGGAAACGCCGATCTTATAATAATAACCCATCCAAATTTCATTTCTCAAGCCAATGAAATAAAGAAAATACACGAAACTCACGACAATTTTTCTGTTGTAATTACAACTCCAGAGAAAATATACAACGAATTTTCGTCGGGATGTCCTGACATATGCGCCATGAGAAACTACATTAAAATGTTCTATGACAAATATAACTCAGGAAATATGCCCCAAAACGTACTACTAATCGGTGACGGAAGTTTCGACAACAAGACATCGGACGGTAGCGTTTCTAATTTCATACTCACTTACGAAACTGTCAACTCGCTGACAAACACCATGTCAATCGTAAGCGACGACTTTTTTGTATGCCTTGACGAAGGCGAAGGGGAAATAATGGCCGAAGAAAAGATGGACATGGGAATTGGACGTATGCCAGTAAAGACTTCTGAAGAAGCTACAGATGCCGTAAACAAGCTTCAAAGCTACTATTCTTCAAGCAGTTTTGGAAGTTGGAAAAACAGAGCAACAATAATTGCCGACGATGCAGAAAACAACGAAACTGTACATCAGACCAATGCTGAAAACATGATTGCCTCGCAACTTGAATTCAGCGCAGAATACCTTAACATTGAGAAAATTTATCTCGACGACTACGAACAAGTTTATACATCTACAGGCAATGCTTACCCTGATGTGAATAACGTCATTATAGACAACATCAACAACGGAACTCTGCTGCTGACATGGGTTGGACATGGAAATCCAAAATCGTGGGCGCACGAGAATGTATTTTCCATCAATTCAATCAACTCGCTGCAGAACAAAAACAAATATCCGTTTATCGTAACTGCCACTTGTGACTTCGCTCCTTTCGACGATCATGAAACAATATCTGGAGGCGAACTACTTTTTCTCTCCCCGAATTCAGGTGCAATAGCACTGCTTTCAACTGTAAGACAAGTATATTCCACAAAAAACGAACGCCTTGTCAAGAACGTATATAAATACATGTTTGAAAGCCATCTTGAAGAAAATGCTGGACAAAAGCCAAAAACAATAGGCGAAAGCGTGGCATTGGGCAAAAACGAAACTGCAGACTTCAACATGAGATCGTTCGTAGTCATTGGCGACCCAGCACTAACACTGTCGCAACCAAAATATTCGATAAAGACGACAAAGGTAAACGGAACAGCTGCCGCCGAATTCCACGACACGATAGGCGCTACTGGACTCGTGACCATCGAAGGTATGATTTACGATGAAAGCGGGAATCCTGCAACCAATTTCAACGGAACTGTATATCCTTCGGTATATGACAAGCGCAACACATATACCACCAAAGGCAACGACGGATACGAACCTCTCACATATACGGCCCAGCGAAACGTAATATTCAACGGAAAGTCGACTGTAAAGGACGGAAAATTCAAGTTCAGCTTTATAGTTCCAATCGACATAGCATACTACTTCGACAAGGGCAAGATAAGCTACTACGCCAACAACCTTTCCGACAAAGAAGCCAGCGGCTACGACAAGTCGATTATGATTGGCGGAACCGACAGCAACGGCATACACGACTCCGAAGGCCCTATTATAGACCTGTTCATGAACGACGAAAACTTCATCGACGGCGGAATTGTAAATGAAAATCCTCTGCTGCTCGCAAAAATAACCGATGAATCGGGAATAAATACTGTAGGAAACGGCATTGGCCACGACATCACACTCACTATCGACAACAATTCGACAGAAAAAATTGTCCTAAACAGCTTCTACGAATCAAACATGGACGACTATAAGTCGGGAAAGATAAATTATCCGAATTCGGGACTTGTAATCGGACAACACACCATGACAATAAAAGCATGGGACGTGATGAACAATAGTAGCGAAAAGTCGATCGATTTCATCGTTACCAACTCGTCTGAAATGGTAATCGACAAACTATTCAACTACCCTAACCCATTCTCGACCCACACATCGTTCTACTTCGGGCACAACCAGCCATACGAAACGCTCGAAGTACTGATAAGCGTTTTCACAATCACTGGTAAACTTGTAAAAACACTTGAAGCAACAATGACCTGTGACGGCTATCTCAGTACTCCTATAGAATGGAATGGTCGCGACGAATACGATGACAAACTAGGCAAAGGCGTTTATATCTACAAAGTAAAAGTCAGGAATTCTGTTGGAACAACAGTTGAAAAGTTCGAAAAACTTGTCATACTGAATTAAACCTTGCGGCTAAATAGCTTCCTGATTTATATGGGCTAGTTATGGATATTTTTCCATTACCTATTTTTCACATTCAATCCGCTAACTATAGGATTTACTTCATCTTCGATAGGTAAATAATCGACAAAAATCTTCTGCATCGACTTAAAAATATTGTGACGTGCATCGGGGAAACGCTTTTCGATATCTGCAATTATATCTCCTGCCTGACGACGTTTTGTCTTGTCCTCAAAAGGACATTTTGCTCTTTCGGTTGGGAAGCCCATAATGGTTGCAAACTGCCGAATTTCATTGTTAGTCAACAAAATCAACGGACGAATAAGCTCTATGCGACCATCAAACATTGGCAATTTAGCAGGCATGGAACTGATGCTGTTGTGATAGCACATGTTTATCAACAAAGTCTCCACAGCATCGTCGAGATGGTGACCGAGAGCCAATTTATTACAATTATGCTCGCTTGTAAGTTCGAAAAGGCGCTTGCGTCGGTGCCACGAACAAAGAAAACACTTCGATTTACCAGGGTCCTTTTCAAAATCTACATTGATTATCTCATGTACAAACTTGACGTCATTTTTAGCACAGAAATCAGCAATAAAATCGGTATCAGCAACATAGGGAACATTCTCGACATCAATATGTACAGCAACTAATTCGTAGTTCTCTTTTCCAAACATGCGACGAGTTGCTAAGGTTGCCAATAGCGACATTGAATCCTTTCCTCCGCTTACACCTACCATAATGCGGTCACCGACAGAAAGAAGTCCATACTTATTAACAGCTTGACCTATTTTTGAATAGATGTGCTTTACTTTACGCTTGTCTGAAATCTCCGACATATTTAATTAACTCTAAATTCAACATTTAGAAATATATACGATTTTGTAATACCAGTATTCAGTCTAGGTAGCCATCCCTGATAATTGAGCGAAAGACGCACATATTCAACAACTTTCCAATCGCAACCTGCCACAAGAGCCATTCCGTCCTCCACAACTGTCCACGATGGGACAAAACCAGGTGTACACGACGATGTAAGATAATCGTACCTTGCAAACAAATTAAGTTTATCTTTTAGAAAACCGTATATCATATATGCACTTGCACCCTGCTGCACAATATTTTTCGGAGAAAACTTGGCATTGTACTCGGCGCCGAATCGCAAATGAGGAATTATATTCCATCCCACAAATGCACCTGCAGTATAAAGGTCATCGTTCTGGAAAGAATAAGTAGAATGAACTTTCAACTGCAACTCTTTTACTGGCTTGTAGTTGAGCGACAAAGAATAATAATATTTTCCATAAGAAACACTGTCATCCTTGATTGTTCCTGTCATCATACCAAATTCTAGCGACAGATTGTCAAGAAAATCATATCGACCATTAAAGCCAAGGTCAATTGCAGGAATGAAACGATACTCATCGAGGAAAGACTTGAAAACATACCGTGCTCCCCAATACTTTTGCTGAGTCATGTGCTGCATATTGTCAACAAGTCCTGTATTCAGAAGAAACTTGCCTTTCTTCCAGGAAATGTACATGGCTCGCAGATATACGTTCACAGTGTTATAGTTCTGTCCAAGTGGCTGGTTGGGGCTGACATCGAGACGGATTATCGAAGAAAAACCTTTAGGCACATGGAACTGGCAACCCAAAGTCGCGCGTTTTATCTCAAAATTAGGCTCATGCGTATCACCGCCTATTCCCTGATGAAAATTGGAGAAGAGCATTATTTCTGGCACAACTTTGTATCTTGCTGAATCCGGTCCACCTTCAAGTTGTGCAAACACACGGTTTGCCACCAACAACATCAGCGACATTAAAAGCAGATATCCAAAGACTCGTCTCATCAGAAAAAAGTTGATTGCAAAATTAGCATTTTTTTACCATTTTATTTACAGTAAGTTTCAAAACTTGTGTATTTTTGCATCGTTCATAAAACAGAAACAAATGAGACACATAATATCGGCTATAATACTCTTGCTTATCAGTGCAATAACGTTTTCTCAGACAAAATTGAGTCTGCTTGACGGCACACAATACAATGCCAAAGAATACACATTCTTTAACGACAACGGCAGTTCTATGGAAATAAAACTAGAGAAAAAGAACGGCAAATTGAAAAGCAAATACATAGATATCAACGACATATGGTCAGTAGGTGACTCAATAATATACATGCCAACACAAGATGGAGAATATACAGTAGAAAATATGAGTTATGTAGTAACCGGCAAACAGACTGCCAAAAACGAATTCAAACCATGGTGGGCATATGTAGGTGGTTTTGCCGTTGGTGCGGGCTCAATGCTATACCTTGGAGGATACTGCAATCGTCCTATGTTAAGTCTGGCAGTCCCAATTGTATATGCAACAGGTATTTCGTTCACTAGGCCTACAAAAAAAGGAATATTGAAACGCCATCCAGAATACCAAGACAATGAATACTTTGTTTACGGATACAAAAACACTGGCAGAAAAAAAATAATGATAAACACGATAATTGGGACATTGGGCGGAATGGTTGTAGGAGGAGTTGCTTCTCTTGCTTTAAAAAACACTGAAACTACTTACATAGTTCGTCCAAACTAACACGAAACAAAATGAAAACATTTTTTTCAACATTTTTCCTGACGATTTTCGCCAGTCTATCTTTATTTTCACAAAACATTATTGGCATTTGGCACGGTGATTTAAATGTCGGCAATGGGATGACTCTCGCCGTTGTTTTGAATATCAGCGGGCTATCGGCAGACAGCATAACCATGGACTCTCCAGAGCAGGCTGCGTTTGGAATCAAGATCGACAATGCTGATTTTTCAACAAATAAATTTTCTTTAGAAATCAACAGTTTAGGAGCAAAACTCGAAGGCGAGCCAAATGTAACCTACGACACACTGTATTGCACATTAACACAACACAAACAAGCACTTCCTCTGACTATGACACGAGGAGCATACGTACCAAAGCCCAAGAAACAAGACCCAAAGGATTTCCCTTACATTGTAGAAGAAGTTGAAATCTTCAACCCCGAAACAAATGTAAAACTGTCGGGCACGCTCACTGCTCCTTACGACTACAAGTGCGACAAAATTGCAATCTTGGTTTCTGGCTCGGGACTGCAGGATCGCAACGAGGAGATTTTTGGTCACAAACCTTTCCTTGTCCTCTCCGACTACCTCACGCGCAACGGAATAGCCGTAATCCGCTACGACGACCGCGGATTTGCCAAATCGACTGGCGATGCCTCAGATGCTACCACCTACGATCTTTCGCTCGATGCAGAATCGGTTGTAAAGTTCATCAAGAATGACAATCGCCTCAAGGATATGAAAATCGGCATTATAGGGCACAGTGAAGGAGGAATTATAGCGCCCATGGTAGCTGCAAGAAACAACGATGTGGATTTTGTCGTAATGCTTGCTGGTCCATCCATCGAAATGTCAAACCTTTTGGCACGACAGAATTACGATATAATGAAGTCGTCGGGCTATAGCGAAGATATTGCAAAACAATACTCAAAACACGCACTTGACGCATACAAGATAGTAAAAAACAAAAAGTTAAACATAGACGAGAAGAAAAAGCAAGTCGCGGAAACAATCAAGAAGATGAATTCGCTAGTTTCGGAAGAAACTTCAGACGAAAATACAATTCAAGAGAGCGTAGAAGTATTGTTTTCGCCATGGATGTACTACACACTAAACAGCAATCCGCAGGACGATTTATGTAAAATCAAGATTCCGCTACTTGCGCTCAATGGCGACAAGGACGTACAAGTTTACAGCAAGGACAATCTTGCAGGCGTTGAAAAAGCCATGAAGAAAGCCAAAAATCAAAATTACAAGACTTTAGAACTCAAAGGATTGAACCATCTTTTCCAAAAATGCATTTTTGGCAGTCCAAACTTCTACGGGAAAAACGATGAAACGTTCAACGAGGATGCCATGAAGACGATAGCGGAATGGATAAAGGAAATTTGATTTACGATTTACGATTTTTTGAAATTTGTATTTCCAAATATAAAAAACAGAGGATGTCTTTCGAGTCATCCCCTGTTTTTTTATTTGTCTTATGTTTAATTATTGCAATTTTACTGTCAGTCCGAAATCACCGAACGACACAGCGCAATCGACATAAATTTTCTTGCCGTTGTAGTCGTAGCCGTATCTTGCCTTAGCGTAGTCGCCGTTTGCCTTAATAAACTTAACGTACTCGTCGTAGTCTTTGAATACATCATCGCCACGAGTCTGATTCATGTGGAAGCCATACATTTTTCCACCGTCAGCAACCTTGGCAAAAGCATTGTAGTATTCACGCTGTACACCTTCCTTGTCTATGTCAGCGGTAACTGGCGAAGCCATGAAAAACTCGGTTTCGCTTTCCCTGCGAGCCACGATTTTCGTCATCTTGTCACTTGTGATTGGTTCAATACCGCAAAACTCTTTCATTTGTGCAGAAAACTCCTCGAATGAGAGTTCGTTATTTGCCTCAGGAGCAACAGCTTCCTCTACTGCTTCTACAGTCGTCGCAGCGGATTCTTCTGCATTTGTCTCGGTCTGAGAATTAGTCTTGTTTTCGCCACCACAAGACATAAGAGTCATTGTAGCCAGGGCAATCATAATTGAATAAAACTTCTTCATTGTTGTAAGATTTAAATTTATAATAATGTTATTTACTGCATAAAAATATCGTAAGCATAATAATCTTTTTACTTTTCATTTCTTAATAAGTTTTGCAGGACGAATCCTATCAACTACAACAGCATCGCCATCTATATGAAAAATATACATCCATTTCTTATTATGAGAAACCATCTTCCGAGCCTTGGCATGATAGCGTAAAACATCAGCGAAGCTACTTGTACGATATAAGTCGGCAAGAATTGACAACGACATTATTTCATTCCGCATTGCAGTAATGTACCTATGAGTTCCCTCTATCGACATATTTTTAAGCAGAAAGAGAACCAAATCACGAAAATCGGTTTCGGCAGACGTACTAATTCTGACTTGGTAGGTTTTCATACATTCCATCGACGATATGTGTCAGTTTGCCAAAATATTCGTCTACCGACATTTGCTCCTTAGCGCCATATTTTTCATCAGCCTCTGCTTTTAATTTCACGAACTTAGCCTCAAACCACTCCGGCACATCATCGTTTTTAGATTCCGACGACTTCTGTTTCGGAACACAAACATTCCCACTTCCATATACCGCAGTGGGTTCAGAAACAACAGAGATTTGCTGTTCATCGTCATTATTATATGGCTTTGCTCCCATTTTACTACAATCTTTTACCTAAAAAGTTTGAACAAAGATATAGAGAATTTACGAATTTCAATTGACGATTTACGATTTTTTTAGTCCACCTTATTCTCGTCGTACCCCAACCTACCTACAAGCATCAAATTTTCGTATGAATAGTTGACGCCAAGCTGACGCGGAATGTAAAGCGCATTGACAATCGTTTCGGCAGCTACATCCAAATTCACAAGATTTTCCTGACGCGACTTCACCATAAACTTGAACACCGACTTTTCGGGTAACTGCGAAACTAAACCATCGTCCATAAAGCCCAAATGCAGATAAACCGTCCTTATGCCATACTTCGAAAATTCGCCGCTTGCCGATGCCAGATAGCCATGGAATGCACGCTTCGACGATGCCCACGCATTGTAGTTCTCGTCAAAATTCAAGTCCTCTGCCCCATTTCCAACGGCAATAATACCCCGTGAAATTTTCTCCACAATACCATTTATAATTTCGATGGGCGCGTACAGGTTCACATCCATGCAATTTTCGGCAGTACTTTCGGCAAGGTTCACAAGGTAGTCGAACTTTATTTCCAGCGAGTTAACATCGTCAACAAAACTACGCACCGAAGCCTTGTCACCCATATCGCATTTCAGAATTTGAGCATTCGGTATATTATTCAAGCTTTCTGTATTCGAATTGCCCTGCAACCAAAGATTTGCACCACGCGAAGCCAGTTCCCTGCTTACTGCTGTTCCCAACTTGCCAGACGCACCCAGCACGAGTACATTCTTACCAGTAAGTTCGCCATTATGAAGCAAATAATTGGATTTTTCTGCATTAATCTTACGATGTAGATAAGCAAATCCACCATAATTTCCGCCCACACCAGCTGTTGCGCTCAATATTTTCTGTCCGTTGTACAACTTTCCTTCCTCGGCGAGCATTGCAAGTCCGAGCGGGACTGTCGAACCAGAGACATTTCCGTATAGGTTCTGAGCCTTTAGGAAAACCTTGTCCAGCGGGAAGTTAAGTTCGGTAGCAGCCTGTTTTACAATGACATTACCCGTCTGGTGCGGAACAAAAATATCGATATCGTCGATTCCCCACCCCGCTTCCGACAGACATTCGCGCGAAGCCTTCGGTATGTTCACGCAAGCCCTGTCCTTGATAACAGAGTCGTCCATATAGAGATTCCAGTCGTCATCAACACCCACATAGTCAAGCATTTTCAAGTCCTGATAGTTGCAAATGGACAAAATTCCAAATTTCTCGTCTGCTTGCACCCTCTCAACAATCACTGCAGCAGCAGCATCGCCAAATGTTACAAACGGTACAAATTTCGTGCGCTTGTTTAGGAACGACGACATAGTCTCGGTGTGAGCAACAACTGCATAGCGAGCCTCTTTGTGCAAACGGAAATACTCTATGCATTTCTGTAAGTTCTGGTTGAATCCAGCGCAGCCCGACATGAGCGAAAATGCTGGCGTATAGTTCTTTGCATCGACAAAGAACGACTTTACCGAACCTGCTATTCCTGGCGCCTGCTGATGCGGAGAAACCGTGCTTACAAACCAAGCGTCAATATCACCGGCCTGCACTTTAGCATCGAGCATAGCGTTTTTTACAGCCTTTACCGCCAGTTCCAACGACGACTCGACCTGCATACGGTTCACGCGCGGTGGAAACGGACGCACATAATGACGCTCGTAAAAGCCCATAATGTTACCTGCGAAATAGTCGAAAGGCGTATCATCGGGGTGTGTTTCGCGATATTTCTCGAATTTTGCACTTCCGTTAATCTTATCCTCGGCAAATCCCTCGAAGTAGCCTTTCTTCAAGGCATCGTAAATGTCGTTGTTGGTAATTGTGAACTTGCCAGCAGAATATCCGAATCCGGAAAATATGTAGTTTTCAAACATCTTTCAATCAGTAGTTTAGGTAAACATCCTTTATCACCATTAGTTTTTCATCGAACGAAATGCGCACATCGGGCACCTTGATTCGGCACACCGACAGCACCATCCTTTCGGCAATCTCATCGACCTTTGTCAGAACTTTCTGGTTTACAGCCATCATCGAAGCCTGAATCTGCGATTCATCGAGTTTCGACACCATGCCAGCGCCGATAAGTCCCGGCAGATAATATATGCACTTGACACCATTTTCGTAAACCTTTCCAGCATACGAACGAGCAAATCCACGCAAAGCACGCTTCGACACAACATACGGTGCGGAACCAGCAAACTGGGCATCCTCGCCTACCGAACCGGTTATTAGCACGGCACGACGCACATAATCGGACATCTTTTCGCACAAATATTTTATCGACTCGTAATTTATCCGTGCGACATCCTCAAATTCGGAAATTCCAACCTTCGTGGCGCGAGCAAGCCCGCCAGTAACCGCGTGTGTATTAATTAGATAATCAACTTTACCATACTTTTCGGCAATGCGCGCCACCAATGCATCGACCTGCGACTTGTCGGACAAATCGACCTTTTCAATCGAAACTGGCACATTGCATTCGGCAGAGATTTTTTCTTTCAAGCTGTTGATTACCGCAACATTGGAATTGTATAACAATATAAGTTCCGCACCTTTGCGAGCTGCCGAAAGTGCAATTTCGCGACCTATGCCACCAGAAGCACCAGTAAGCATCAGCGTTCTGCCTTCTAATTCGCGCGATGGTGAAAATTTGAATTCGCGTGGCGGCATAATGTATGCAAAACCGCCAAATTCACCGCCAAGTCCAGCCACTGCCGTCAGAACCTTGTCGTTTGGCTTGAGCCTACCTTCCGACATAAGCACATCGAAACAAGCTGGAATAGAAGCGCCAGAAAGGTTTCCACAATTAATCTGCACATCCTGATAAACCATCGACTTGTCGATACCAAGGTTTTGTGCTACAGAATGTACAATTGCATTTCCAGTTTGATGAGGGATAAATATTGCTAGATCGTTGATAGTCCAGCCGCACTGCTCAAGCAGTTTTTGTGCTGTAAATGTAATATTCGGCACGGCACGGCTTTTCACCATACGCGGCTCCATAAAAAGGTTGCCCGAATGGTCGGCACCGAGAAAATCGAGCATTGCAATGTCCTCGTTATTGCGAACGGCAACTATGCCGCATTTTTCTTCGGTCTCTACCCTGCTAATCACCACCGCAGCAGCAGAATCTCCGAATGTCGTAAACGGTACAAAGTCGCGTTCCTCGAGCAAAAGTTCCGACATAACCTCGGAATGTGCCACAACTATATGTTTTGCATTGGAATGTGCATTGAAATATGCCAACGCCGCCTCAATGTTTGAATTGAAGCCAACACAGGCAGATGTTAACGAGAACGATGGAGACTGTTTTTCCTCGGAGCAAAAGTAGGACTTCACGAACTCGGCAATTCCAGGAGCTTTCTGCGGAGCCGTTGCCGTTCCTACAAACCAAGCATCAATATCGTTGCCCGAAAGTCCGCTTTTTGCAAGAGCCTTCTCAACTGCACCAACACATAGAGTTATCGTATCGTCGGCATTCTTGTACTGCGAAGCAGCGGGAGGAAACGGCACAACATGGTAGCGTGTCTTAAAGCCCATCTTTGCCTCGGCCATATAGTCGAAAGCTGTTGCCTCGGGATTTTTTGCCTTATAAGCAGCAAAATTCTCCGACTTCGCAGCCCGCGACTCGTTAAAGCCATCAAGATAGCCAAGACGGATGTATTTCAGTATGTCGATGTTTGTAACTTCGTACTTGCCAAGCACAAAGCCGGTTCCGGAAAATATGAAACTTTCTGCCATCGTTGGAAGACTATTCTTTTGAATCGTCCTTAATAACCGTCATCTTTATAATCTTAACATCCTCAACAGGACGGTCGGCAACACCAGTCTCAACTGCCGCAATCTTATCGACAACACCAAGACCTTCAACTACTTCTCCGAATACTGTATATTGATTGTCAAGGTGCGGAGTTCCTCCGACTGTAGCATAAGCATCGCGTTCCTTATTTGAGAAAGTTTTGCCCAATGCCTTTTCAAACTGGTCAAGCTTCATATCTGTATATTTCTGTCCCTGAACAATATAAAACTGAGAACCAGAACTTTCTCGTTTTGGATTTACATTGTCGCCAGTACGAGCAGCGGCAAGTGCGCCTTTCTTATGAAAATGCGTAGGATAAACTATTTCGGCAGGAATTGTGTATCCTGGTCCGCCATTGCCAAGGCGAGCATTAGGAGCAGCATTCTTCGACATAGGGTCTCCTGCTTGAATCATAAAGTTATTTATAACTCGGTGGAACAGCAACCCTTCGTAGAAACCACTTTCGGCAAGTTTTACAAAATTGTCGCGATGCAATGGAGTATCATCGTAAAGCATCACAGTAATATTTCCCTTAGTCGTTTCAATCAACACCTTGGTCGATTGCGAAAAAGCCATTGACGCAACAAGCGCAAGAGCGATAATTAATGCTATTTTCTTCATAACCAATAGTTATTAGTATTCAAATCCTAAAATGCAAAATTAATAAATTTGAACAAAACTGCAAATAGGATTAGCAAAGAGCGAGCCAAAGAATTTATTAGACAAACAGCGAAACGGCCACTTACCGCCTTATTTTTTCTTTGATTTTTTTGCTTTCTTTCCTGAACCATCCTTAATAATCTTCATCTTCAATATCCTGACATCAACTACAGGACGGTCATCCTTATTTGTTTCTACTGCGGCAATCTCGTTTACGACATACATTCCTTCCAAAACTTCACCAAATACTGTATATTGGGTATCGAGATGAGGAGTTCCTCCAACTGTTTTATAATATTCTCGTATTTCGGCAGGCATCTTTATTCCCAAATGCGCCTCGTACTTGTCGAGCTTTTCATCGGTAAAAGTTCTTCCCTGAACAATATAGAACTGTGAACCAGAACTCCTACGCTCGGGATTTTCGTCATCGCTGGTACGCGCAGCAGCAAGAGCTCCTTTCTTGTGGAAATATTTTGGATAAACAAATTCAGCAGGTATGGTGTAGTCAGTATCTGCATCACCAAGAAGCACATCAGGTGCAGCATTCTTAGATGTCGGATCGCCAGCCTGAATCATAAAATTATTTATCACGCGGTGAAACAATATGCTATCATAGAAATTGCTTTCAACAAGCTTTATAAAATTGTCGCGATGCAATGGCGTTTCATCATACAACATTACCGTAATATTTCCCTTGGATGTTTCAATCAACACCTTGGTTGACTGCGCAAATGCCATTGCCGTGATAATCATCATGGCAATCAGAAATGATATTTTTCTCATATGTCAAACAATTTTCGTTCAAAAAAGCCCGCATTCACGGGCTTTCATATTTTTACCAACAATTTATTTCTTCAGAAAATCACCAATCAGTTTTTCTGCCTTGGCAAAGGTTTCTTCCAGTTTGTCGTTCACCAGCACAACATCGAACTTGTCGGAAAATGAAAGTTCGTAAACGGCCTTGTCGATACGGGTGCGGATGGCTTCCTCGCTGTCGGTGGAACGGTCGCGGAGACGCTTTTCGAGGATCTCGACTGATGGCGGCATAACGAACACTGCCAGAGCATTTTCGCCATAATATTTCTTTATGTTCAGTCCGCCCTTCACATCAACATCGAAAACAACATTCTTGCCGGCAGCAGTAAGACGGTCAACTTCCGACTTGAGGCTTCCGTAAAAATGGTCGGCATAAACCTCCTCCCACTCAAGGAAATCGTTGTTCTCTATCTTCTTACGGAACTCGTCAGCCGAAAGAAAATAATAGTCCTTGCCATCGACTTCGCCTTCACGCTTCTTACGCGAACAAGCCGAAATTGAAAAACTCATGTTAAACTCGGGCATAGCCAACAAATGCTTAACAACAGTGGTCTTGCCTGCACCACTCGGTGCTGAAAATATAACGACTTTTGGCTTCATTACAAAATATTTAGCGATTGTTCCTTAATTTTTTCCAACTCATCTTTCATCATTACCACTATCTTCTGCATTTCGGCGTGGTGAGCTTTCGAACCGAGAGTATTTATCTCGCGTCCCATCTCCTGAGCGATGAATCCCAGCTTACGTCCAGCTGCATCTTCCGACTTTACCGTCTCGATGAAATACTCGCAGTGCTTGCGCAGACGAACTTTCTCCTCATTGATGTCGAGTTTTTCAAGATAGTAGATGATCTCCTGCTCATAACGATTTTCGCTGTTGGAATCGTTGAGATTCAGTTCGTTGAGTGCCTGACGGATCTTTTCCTTGATGACAGAAATACGTTCGGCCTCGTACTGCGGCACGCGTCCGAGAAGCGACAGTATGGAATCAATCTTTGCAAGCACATCTTTTTCGAGAATGCGGCCTTCCTCCTTGCGGTACTCACAGCAGCGGTTTATCGACTTCTGTATTGCCGACTCAACGGCAGCCCATTCCTCGTCGGTAAGTTCGTCGCTACCGTTCAACTGAAGTTCGGGCATACGGATTAATGACGACAGCAGGCTATTGTCCGTTTCGGAAATCGGCACATTGTTTTTGCGGCAGTCGTCGGCGAACGACTTGTAGGCGGCAATCACGGCAGCTGAATTTATCGGGTTCACATTCTGTTCGTTTTCAACGCTTATTGTAAAATCAATCTTTCCACGCTGCAATCCTTGCGAAAGCATATGGCGGATGTCGATGTCCTTTTCCTTGTACTGGTTTGGCAGACGGGTTGAAATGTCCGCCGATTTAGAATTCAGGGTTCTAATATCTATTGTAATCTTTTTTCCGTTGTATTCCAGAAGTTTCCTTCCGAATCCTGTCATTGAGTATATCATCAGCAATATCTTTTTTGTCGAAATGCAAAGATAAAATGTTTTATGCAAACGCGGTAATGATTTTAGAATTTTTCGTCCGAATCACATTCCCATTGTACGACATTGTTTTCGATGTATTCGGCAATGCTGTTCATTTCGGCAGAATCGCGGATAATATGGTCGTAGAATCGGGATTGCCAAGAAAATGTAAATCCATTTTTGCGGGCAAATGTTGTCGTAGAGATTTTTATTCCACGAATTACAGATGCAAGATTTTTTGATTGTGGTGCAAATTTATTTATTGGTTTGTCATTTGTAGCGGCGCAATGCATTGCGTCGCTACAGATTGTCGTATTATATTGATTTTCACCAATTATTATTATCAAATGAACATGATTCGGCATTATAACGAACAATGGTATTTCTACATTCATATCCGCCCTAATCTCTGATGTTTTGACAATTTGTTCATGTAAGCATTTTCCGATTTCAGACAAATTCATCACGCCATCAGTTATTTCACCAAAATAATGTTCCTTATCTTTAGTACAAATTGTTATGAAATACATCCCGCCATTGTAATTGTGCCATAATGCGCGGGCTGTTATTCTGCGATATTGATTCCAATGATTCCCTTCTGGCATAATTCTGCATTTCTACACAATCCCTCCAATCACCAGCGAACCAATTGCTACCAAACCTATTCCAACAGGTGCAACAAATTTCACCAGTATCGAAATGAATTTTGCCAATTTAACATTGCCTTTTCCGCCAGCGGTAAGTTCCTCGATGAATTTTTTCCTGCCGAAGAACCAACCCACATAAATCACAATGAGCAATGCACCGAAAGTCAGCATAATATTGGCGGTGGTATAGTCGAACAAATCGAAGATTGTCTTGCCGAAAATTGTAAAGTCGCCCAGCAATCCGAAGGACAGCGTGCAGAACACACCTAAGAATATAATCACTGCCGACGAGAGCAAAGTTGCCTTCTTTCTGCTCATCTTGAACTCATCTACAAGGAATGCCACAGGCACTTCGAGAAGCGAAATTGTGCTTGTCAGAGCAGCAACAGAGAGCAAAAGGAAGAAAAGTATTGCAAAGATGTATCCGCCCGGCATTGCCTGGAATATCGCAGGCAAGGTTATGAAAACCAAGCCCGGTCCGCCAGCCGATTCGGCACCAAGGAAAGCCAAAGTCGGGAAAACCATAATGGCACCGAGCAAAGCCACAACCGTATCGCAGGTTGCTATCTCTATTGCCGTGGATGCCAGCGGAGTATCCTTCTTAATGTAAGAACCATAGGTTATCATTGTTCCCATACCTATGCTGAGAGAGAACGCCGCCTGTCCGAGTGCCATAAGCACGCCCTTGAATGTCAGGCTGCTCCAATCTGGCTTAAACAAGAATTCCAGACCTTTCGAAGCATTTGGCAAAGTGACGGCACGCACGCAGATGGCGATTATAAGCACAAGAAGTATAGGCATAAGCACCTTGCTGACCTTCTCGATGCCCTTTTCCACACCGAAAAG
>DBYO01000020.1:23161-38177 GCA_002310235.1 Bacteroidales bacterium UBA1184 | reverse complement strand
CCGTAGAACGAGAAAATCATCACGGCAGCAAAAATCCCCATCAGTCCCACGAGCCACCAGCCACCTTTTGGAGACAGGCGCTTGAAAGTTCCGTAGGCGTTGCAACCAGCCTTGCGACCAATTGCAAATTCGGAAAGCATTACGGGCACACCTATTAGAAATACGAATATCAGATATACAATTAGGAATGCACCGCCACCGTTTTCGCCTGCTATGTAGGGGAAACGCCATATATTACCAAGTCCAACTGCCGAACCAGCCGCCACAGCGACCACTCCTAATTTTCCAGAGAAACTGCCTCTATTTTCTTTCATCGTCGTGAATTTTCGTAAAACAAAAGGGAAAACAAAAATAAGACGTTTTTTGATGTTGAGCAACAATAGTGGGATTTTTTATTGAAATAGACCGCACATAGTCATTGTTGTTTGGGGTTATGGGGACAGATTTTTAGTCGCTTAGCAACTAATCTTTTATCATCTTGCAAGGAATTAACTTGTCAACAAACACTTTGCTGCCTTCGGTGTGAAAAATTACATTCCATTTGCGATTCCGTGTTATCATTCGCTTGGCGTCGGGGTGGTATCTGCGAATTGTCTGTAACTGTGATTTCTGTATGACATCGGCAAGAAATATAAGAGCGCTTATTTCTGCTTCCAAAGCATCAATATATTTGTTGGCGGCTTCCTGCGTGTTTTGCGATGATATAAAATTACCCAAGGCTACAATATCGCCAAGTACATCTTTGCTAAAAACGACCTCCTTATAGATTTTCATAATGGCGGTTAACCTCTTCTCGCAAAAGTTTGAAAAACTGTTCGGACGATATATATTCATCCTCCGAAGGTCTATTGCTTTTTGTTACAACCTTTTGAACTTTTTTTTCTTTTATGGTATTTGCCATTGTCGTTTGCATGGTTTACAACATTATTCGGGACAAAAGTAATGTTATAAAATGAAATATGCAATTTTTACAATGAATTTTGTGTACAAAAAAATTATTCTCAATAATGTATTTTTTTCAGAAAAATATTATTTTTGCGGTCGCTTGAAAAATTGCAGAGAATTGTAAAAATTTAAATAACAACTTAAAAACTAAACACAATGCAGAAGAAAGGTAACAAATACGGTGTACACCGCGTATTAGAGCCGAAGGGCGTATTGCCACAGCCGGCAAACAAGCTTGACAACAATATGGACGAAATCTATGACAACGAAATCCTTATTGATGTTCAGACATTAAACATCGACTCCGCTTCGTTCACCGACATTCACAACTACGCTAAGCAGCAGGCAGGCGAAGGTGCAAGCCAGGAAAAGATTATGGAAGAAATTAAGAAGGAAATGTTCCTCAATGTTGAATTGCAGGGTAAGCACCGTAACCGTCGTACTGGTTCGGGCGGTATGCTCCTCGGCCGCGTTGAAAAGATTGGCGACGCATTGAAGGGCAAGATCGACCTGAAGGAAGGCGACAAGATTGCTACTTTGGTTTCTTTGTCACTTACTCCTCTCCGCATCGACGAAATCCTCGAAATCCGTCCAGATGTTGACCAGGTTGACATCAAGGGTAAGGCTATCCTCTTCGAAAGCGGTATCTATGCTAAGATTCCGAACGACATGCCAGAAAAGCTCGCTTTGAGCGCATTGGATGTTGCTGGTGCTCCAGCTCAGACTGCAAAGCTCTGCCAGTACGGACAGAATGTTGTTATCCTCGGTGCAGGTGGAAAGAGCGGTATGCTCTGCTGCTACGAAGCTAAGAAGCGCGTTGGTGTAACTGGTAAGGTTATCGGTCTTGCTAACAGCCCGAAGTCAACACAGAGAATCAAGGACTTGGGATTCTGCGATGTTGTTGAAAGCGTTGCTGGAAAGACTCCAGTTGAAATTTACGAACTCGTTGAAAAACTTACAAACGGCAAGATGGCTGATGTAACTATCAACTGCGTAAACGTTCCAGATCAGGAAATGACATCTGTTCTCTGCACAAAGGACGATGGTATCGTTTACTTCTTCTCGATGGCAACCAGCTTCACAAAGGCTGCTCTCGGTGCTGAAGGTATCGGTGCTGACGTTAACATGATTGTTGGTAACGGTTACACTAAGGGTCACGCTGATTTCACTCTCCAGGAACTCCGCGAAAGCCCAGAATTGAGAAAGATTTTCGAAGAATTGTACGCATAACAAATTGTACATCAAATAAAAAGCCCGCATTTGTGGGCTTTTTTTATTTTATATTAGTGTCCTGTGGACAGAAATTGAACAAATCTTTTTCAAATTTATCAAACAGTCTCCAATACCATCTTATTTCTTGTACTTCACGGCAACACCTTCAAGATAAGGATAAAGACCTGCATAACCGTACTTTGCATTTACAACAGCATCTGCTCCAACTTCTTTCGCCTTTTTCTGCATCTTGTCCATAAGTCCTCCGGGGGAAGAAAATATACTTCCAGACACTTCAATGTACTTAAACTCCTCATATTTTGCATCAGGACAACTTGTCATATACATAGGAACTTGTCCTTCCGAATTAAATGTTGCAACTTGAACTGTAGCACAAGAGCATAACAACACCGCAAATAATGAAATAACAAAAATTACTCGTTTCATATTATATTTTTTTAAGTTAGTACAACAATAACGAGTATTTTTAATTATTATTGTTCAATATGTAAAACAAACTATTACGACAATATATTTTTAACATTTCTTGTCCGTAACTCAAAATTTGCAATACTTACGGACAAGATACTTTCATTATATTCAGTCCGCAACCACAAAAAATCAACACTTACGGACAAGATATTCTCACTATACCCAGTCCGCAACTATCAAAAACCGACACTTACGGACAAGATATTTTTTTTCAACCTTGCTACACTTATTTCTCCGCTAGAAATCAGGATAACACACATAATTAAAACATTATCAAATATTTACATAAAAATTAAATGAAGGGGGTAGTCATTTCGGAAGCTAGTCGAAACACGCGATACGGAACGAGGAGCGTTGTTAAGACTGCTGTCCGTAATCTCCTACAACATTACTAAGCAAGGAGATTCCGCATAAGCGATTTCACACGACACGTACCTTAGTCGGTTCACTCTGCTTTGCGGAATGACTGTTACTTTTTTCAGAAAATTATTTCCTCAATACCTTTGCCACCCACATATTTTTTTCAAGCATCGGATAAGGCTCGTTCTTTGCACCAAAACCCTCATAGAAATTCCGTATGCTTTCGATTGCCGAGCCTTCGAAGTCGATAAGAAGCGACGAATTTGCATTAAGCTCAACAATATCGTTCAGCAGGAAAGTCATCGACTGGCATTCCCTACCCTTTTCGCTCGAAACAGGCGACAGATAATACAGCCGTCCTCCCCACCTTATAAAAAATACAGCAGCAAGGACATTATCCTGCACATCGCGGACAGCCACAAACTCGGCACAACCAGCCGAAATAGCATTGTCAATAAGCCTTGTCAAAACAGGAATCTGCACTTTCCCCATCCATTGCCCTGCATTTTCGCAAAGGAACGACAGATATTCGTCCTTTGAGATTTCGGCAACTCGTTGCACAAACGTCTTTGCCTTTTTCACATTGCGGCGGCACTGCAACGAAAAGCTTGCATTAAGCAATTCGTAGTCGGTGCTCAAGTCCAACACATAATTCGGGCGAGCTGTTTTTCCTGCGCATACATCCATATTTCCGCTGTTGAAGCATAGACGATACAGGAAAGGCAACTTTCCTACGAGTTCGCGAGCCTGAAGTTTCGATAGCCACGACTTTGAGAAAATCCCCAACTGCTGGCAGAACTGCGGTTGCAATGCGTATTTTAGTCCAAACTTCTGTTTTAGTGGAATTGGCATCACAACATCGTAGTCGCCAACCACATACACCGACCAATCGGGAAAAACCGCATCCAAGTACCACGACATTGCATACACCTTGCCCTGCATCGACTTTTCAATGCATTCGTCATACTTGACAAAATCAATTTCGCTATGTGAGAGCAATCTTATCATCTTCAAACTACGGGGCGAAGATACAAATAATTTATTATTAGGCAATTCTAATTGATTAAAATCGTGATACACAAACAAAAAAAACTGCTCTTTAATTTTTTTTCATTTTCTTTGTAACATTTCGTACCACATCTACGTCATATGAGGGAACAATGACACGAGAAGACTACAATATTATGGTTAACAAGTACGCGGACAACGTCTATCGCTTTGTGCTGTCGAACATTAAGGACAGCGACCTTGCACAGGACATAGTGCAGGACAGTTTTGCAAAGCTGTGGACAAACCGCGACGAAGTCGACAACGCAAAGTCTTTTCTGTTCAAAGTTGCTTACAACAGGATGATAGACGTAACCAGACACGAGAAATTCAGCACGGCAGAAGATGCGATAGGTACCGGCTACGAACCCGGAGAATACGACAGCAACTCCGAACTGAAGGAAATTCTGGAAAATGCACTTGCAAAGCTTCCGGAACAGCAGCGCCAACTCATCCTGCTCCGAGACTACGAAGGTTACTCCTACAACGAAATTGGAGAAATCACAGGTCTCAACGAAACACAAGTGAAAGTTTACATTTTCCGTGCAAGGAAAGTTTTAAAGGACTATATCGTCAAAATGGAGAACGCGCTATGACAAGGATAGATCAAAGCAATATTGAAGAATTGTGGCAGAGGTTCCTCGATTGCCAGCTCTCCGAAACGGAAGAAGCCGAACTCATGGCATACCTCGAGAGTAATCCCGATGTCATGGCAATGCTCGAAAACAGCGACTTAGAAGATGTAAAATTCGAAAAAAAGGAAATGCTTTCGGTCGAAAACATCACAGAAAGACTCCTCATCGAAAAACTTGAAGGCATAATTTCGGAAGAAGACGAAAAATACATTGACACCAAAATAAAAACCAATCAAAATATAAACAAGTCGTACGAAGCATACAAGCTTACACTCCAAAAGCCTGACATGGACGTACATTACCCCGACAAGGACTCATTAAAGAAACGTGGAATTGTCTTCTGGCTGAGACCTGTTTCTATAGCAGCATCAATTGTAATAATTGCCACATGCGGAATAATACTTTACAATGTCCTCGGAAACGGAGGAAACGTAATTTCCAATAATGGGCAGAACGACATTTCGCAAAACACCAGCAAAGGCACGATAGCGGACGCACAGACCGACAACGATGCTGAAAAAAAACTCATCGGCAACACCGACAATTCCGAACCTGTCTTAACCGAAGAACAGAAATTGCAAAGAAGAACCGAGAGTCATAAAAATATCAATGTGACAACTGAAAACTTGGCGTTCAACAGCGATACCATCGGTGAACCGACATTATATGACAGTCCGGACATTGCCGAAACAGAACTCGACAGCATTGCAACAGAAGATGACGCACCAGTTACCGACGAGAGAAATTACATAGCAGAACAAAACGCCAAGAATACAAATTCTATCGAAAATATAGAGCCAGAGAACCCCGCTTCGGACGAAAATTTGCTCGCTTACCAGTCGGAAGACAACGGAGTTACAATAATTAAAGAAAGTAAATTCCGCACATTTCTGCGCCGCAGCGCAAACAAAATACGTTCGGCATTCATGAATAGCGAACCTGCCAACATGATAAGGGATATCGGAGATGAAATATGTTTAACAATAGCTAATAACAAAAAATAATTATGATTATGAGATTCTTTATTTTAATAGGATTTGCACTTATGGTAGCCATACATGCAAATGAGAATATCAAGGCAGAAAATACATCTGCAAGTACCTACACATTATCAGCAGATAAGATAAAAGGGAAAGGAAAAGTAATAACAGAGACTCGCAAGCTCGAAAGTTTTGAAAACATATGCAATTCAGGCATTTTCAACATCAAGATTGTACAGAGCAACGAATCAAAGGTTGTTGTTACCGTTCACGAAAACATAATGCAATATGTTGCAACCGAAGTAAAGGACGGAACACTGTCGATATATTTTAACACCGACAGCAGCATCGATGAAGACAAGCACGACATTGTTGTATATACGCCCAATTGCAACATCATAACCAACGAAGCCGTAGGCTCAATATCGTGCGACAAACTAACCGCCAGTTCGCTCATTATAAACAACATAGGCGTTGGCAAGATAAAACTTTCAAATGTTTCGGCAGACCAGATCGACATTAGTAACGAAGGCATCGGCAAGACCGATATACAAAACATTAAGGCCAACATAGTAAAAGTGAATAACGATGGCATCGGATCTGTAGAATTGTCGGGAAATACCAACAAAGCATACTACGGCAACGAAGGCATTGGAAGAATCAACGCTTCGAAACTGACAGCAGCAAAGATAGAAGCCTCGAATGAAGGTATTGGCAAAATTGATGCTAGAAACGAATAGAATAATGAAATCTACTAACAAATAAAAAATGAGAAAATGAGAAAATTAATTATTGTAACATTAGCATGTTTGGCAAGCATTAT
Source organism: Bacteroidales bacterium UBA1184 (assembly GCA_002310235.1). Taxonomy (GTDB): domain Bacteria; phylum Bacteroidota; class Bacteroidia; order Bacteroidales; family ML635J-15; genus Bact-19. Next base: position 31,683 of record DBYO01000020.1, on the reverse strand, counting down.
CGCTGTAGCGCAAGACAACGGCAATACAATAGCCAACAAGACAGAATACCCCACAGAGGAATTCCACAGGGTATTAAACAAAAGTATTGCCAACGTAATAGTAAATACTGGCGACAAGTATTCTATCAAATTCATATGCGACGACAAGACGCTTAATAGAATCGGGTACTCGGTGAACAACGGTACTCTCGAAATCTTCACAGAAGAGAACTCGTCATATTCGAACAACAACTTCTGCAAGATAGAAGTTACCACGACTTCTCTGAACGAATTTATAAACGAAGGCGTCGGCAAAGCCCAAGTCAACGCATCGGAGAATCCCGTAAAGATTGGCAACTTGGGGACTGGTAGCTGCGAGGTGACAGTTGATTGTCCGTCGGTTTCAATCGACAATAGCGGCATCGGTGCAATTAGAATTTCAGGCACATCAAAAAATACTCGCATAATCAACTCGGGAACAGGCAACATCAACGCAAAGAATCTCATATCAGACAACGCTTCGGTTGACAACAGCGGCATTGGAAACGTTGAAGTCTTTGCCGACTCGACAATTTCTGTCAACAACGATGGAATCGGAAAGGTTACCGTATACGGATCGCCCAAGACTCAGAAAATCGGCTCGGGTAGCATAAGTCTAAAGAAACTTCTTACCAACGCATCGGAAGACGGCGACACTGGATTCGAGATCTACGGCAAATCGGCAACATCCATCGACGACGATGGAAGCGGAATGGTTGTTATTCATAAATCTTCTGACAATAAAGTTACAAATAGCGAAACTGAATCTAACAGTCAACAAACTAACAGCAGCGCACCGACTAAAAAAAATAAGCCCAAAGACATCTTATACATAGGGGTTAAATGGGGCTTCAACAACTACCTCGAAAACGGCAAGTTCGCGCAGGGCATGTACAAGGTAAAGCCCTGGGGTTCGTGGGAAGCAGGTATAACCATTGGTAATGTAATCCGCTTCGGAAAATGGTTCCGTCTGCCAACCGAAATATCATTCACCTGGTTCAACTTCAAGTTCAGCGAACCATCGGTACGATACGCAACCGACTCGCTACACCAGCCGTACCTATTCTACGACACCAACCCTGACATTAGCTACATGAAAAGCAAGCTGTCGGCACCATACATCAACTTCGAACTCTGCCCCACTTTCGTAATCGTTCCCAAATACCTTAGCATAGGCGTAGGCGGATACGTAGGCTATAACATTGGTGGACGAAACAAATTCAAATACATAACGAACGGAGGAAAAGAAAAAGACCATATCAAAGCCAGTTGCTTCGAAGCATTCCGCTACGGTGTAAAGGCCGAGATTAACCTGAGGTACATAGCATTTTATGCAACATACGACCTATCGAAAGCATTCAACAATCTAACTGCCGAAAGCAAGCAAATCAATGTCAATCCAATATGCTTCGGTCTAAAGTTCACTTTAATAGGCCTACGTCGATAACAAAAATACACTTACTACTAAAAAGCCTTTGTCTCCCCGACCGAGGCTTTTTTTATAATGATAATTCGACACAAAAGATTATTTTTGCAAAAAATTTAATTCATAAGAAATGAGAAATATAGTTATCGCTTCAATCATAATGTGCGTAGCATTCTGCTCGTGCAAGAAAATAGATGGCAATGGTGAACTCAGAACCGACACGATAAGCATTACCGAGAATTTCAACGAGGTAAGGAACGACACAAAATTCGATGTGGAAGTTTTCTTCGCCAACGAAAACAAAGTTGTCATTACAGGAGAATCAAACATAATTGATTATCTTACAGTATATGTCAAGAAGGGCAAACTCATCATCAAGAAGGAGAAGAACAAATACAAGCTGCGTAACACACAACCTGTCACAATAATGGTTTATATGAAACGCAACGACTATCTGTATTATGACAACTACGGTGCAGGTGACCTGACAGTAGAATCACCACTATCGAAAAAGATTAAGTTCGACAATACCGGTTCGGGCGACATATATGCATTCGATGTAGAACACGAAGCTATAGAAATCTCCAACAGCGGTTCGGGCGATGTGGTTATCAGCGGTGTTTCTGGCGAAGTAAAGATAACTTGCAGCGGTTCGGGCGATGTCGACTGCTACAACCTCATTTCACAATTTGTTGAAATACACAGCACCGGCACTGGTCGTGTAGAAGCATACGCAACCGACGAAGGCGATGTTTGGCAATCGGGCACCGGCGAAGTATATGTGTACGGTACAGAACGTGTTAGATACCACTACGCAGAATACGACGACGATTAAAATGCAATGTCGGGAATTTACGTCCACATCCCATTCTGCAAGTCGAAGTGCGTATATTGCGACTTCTACTCGATAGCTGTATCCTCGCTTATTGACGACTATTGCAATGCTCTGAAGAAAGAAATTGCATCTCGCAGCAATCAGTTAACCGACAAACACATACAGACAATATATTTTGGTGGGGGAACGCCTTCAATGCTAGAAATCAGCGCATTGGATGAAATTTTGTCGTATATTCGCAAAAACTACACTATCGACAGCAACGCTGAAATTACACTCGAAGCCAACCCCGAAAACCTAAATACAAAATATCTTCGAGGGCTGAAACAAATAGGCATAAACCGCTTAAGTATTGGCATCCAGAGTTTCGACGATGCGACACTAAAATTTCTGAAACGCCGCCACACCGCAAATGATGCCATAGAAAGTGTACTTGCTGCCCAAAAGTGTGGTTTCGACAACATCGGAATCGACCTAATTTATGGCATTACTGGCATCGATGAGAGGATGTGGGGAAAGCAACTCGACACGGCATTTTCGCTACCGATAAGCCATCTTTCGTGCTACTGCCTCGGAATTGAGGACAATACTCTGCTTCATCGCTATACCGATGAAGGAAAGTATATTCCCACCAACGACGAAAGTTGTCTGCAGCAGTTCCTTACCTTCGACAGCAAAGTCCGTGAAAACGGTTTCGAGCACTACGAAATCTCAAATGCCAGCAAGCCAGATATGCGTTCGCGACACAACTCGTCGTACTGGAACAGAACCGAATACCTTGGGTTCGGACCTGGCGCACACTCATACTACAACGGCATTCGTGCATGGAACATCGCGAATGTAAATGAATACATCAAAGGCATATCAGAAGGAAACACGTGTCTCACCACCGAAACCCTTTCCGAAACCGACATATTTGAAGAAACCATAATGCTCGGACTAAGGACAGCCGAAGGAATCAATCTTCGTAAAATTGAACAGCGTTTCGGGAAAGAAAAGCTTACAGAAATACGCGCAGCAATAAGCAACTTGCAGCCAGATCTCTATATGTTCGATGGCAACCGCTTTTCGCTCACGCCAAAAGGAATGTTCGTATCGGACAGTATTATTGTAGAGTTTATTGAGTAGCCACTCACAACAACCCCACGCCTATCGCTTACATAATCGGTAATTATGAGTTCCGAAAAAAATTAATTTGATTATAAAAGAAAAAAGGGCTTCGAGAGCCCTTTTTTTATTTATTACCTTCTTCTGTATTCTTAATGCATCTGACACTGTATCCGAATGACTTATTCTTTTCAGAATTTGATGTAGTTTTACTATCCTTACTAATATTGAACCTGATAGCAACACTTGTATTGACTTGCGTTGACGTCCACCAGTCGGCTTCGGAATTAAGATTTTTAAACGTCTCATTCGAAAGAGTAGTATTATAAAAAGTATCTACATAACCGCCAGGTTTGCCATTGAAAGCTGAAGCATTATTATCTTCCAGAACATTTCCTACAGCGCATTCGGTATTACTAGTTTGCCACAAATCATTCGACGCAATAGACTTTGCTACATTTGTCACATTTGTACCACAAACAAACTCCTCGTTTGATTTCAAATAATTCACGAAATTATCCCACTCTTGCTTGCTTGGCAAGTGCCAACCGCTTGGGCAAGCCTCAAGTGCGGCCGCATAATTATACAGTACTCCATACGTATTATAATTTGGCATTCCCAATGCCGTTGGCAAATATGTTTGTGTATAACCATACACATAATATTTGGGCACACTATTATCCATAATACTACTGGTATTATCAACCTGCGGTAAATACCTCATGTTTTCGGTCATCCAAACCTGATCGCCATACTCCATTGTACAATAGGTATTACCGTCACGAGCATCTACAACAAGTTCATGATACACAAGATGCAAAGTAACTACACTGTCGCAACCATTGACTGCCGTATATGTGAACGGGAAATCCCCCGATGCAGAGTAGGTTCTTCCATCCCAATCATATTCACCGCATGTAGTATCATAAAATTCATGTTCAACGCTATTATTTACAGTCAAATTCAAAGTAACAATACTATCACAACCTAAAACTGTATGCAAATTTTTAGTATGAATACCGCTAGTATAATATGTTTCACCTGCCCATGTGTACGAATCGCAAGCTACCTGCACATCTTCGATGTCATAATAACTTGTATTGATTGTTAGCTGCAAGGTAACAACGCTGTCGCAGCCATACCTATTTTCCAGAGTCTTGGTATGCGTTCCGCTTGTCGTATATACATCACCTTCCCATTCGTATGAATCACAAGATGTCTGCACATCTTCGATGTCATAATTCGGTTCTCCAATTATCAAATGCATAGTAACTGTACTATCGCAGCCGACAAACGAGTTATAATGCTTCACATAGTCGTTGCTTTGGGTATAAGTATCTCCATCCCACGTGAACGAACCGCAAGCATACTTAGTGAATTCCGTCACCACATCGTCATATATATTAATATGGTATGTAACTACACTGTCGCAACCATTGGCAGCAGTATATGTGCGAATATAATCATTCGAAACCGTTATTGTTTCACCATTCAAGTCGTATGAATGACATGCATTTATCGTAATCTCTTTAGATGACGAATGATTAATTGTAAGATAAAGTGTCACAACACTATCACAGCCATGAGTTGTATGCAATGTTTCATAATATGTACCAGACTCAGTATAAACATTTCCACGCCAAGAGTATGAATCACAAGCAACTACATTCATGGAAGAACTAGATCCATGATATATTTCAAGATGAAGATGGATTATACTGTCGCATCCTACAGGCGTAGTGTAATGAATATCATAGTCATCAGATTGTGTATAAGTTTGCCCGTTGTCAAACGTGAATGAATCACAACCAGTTTCATATATATCCGTTTCAACACTTTCTGTAATCGTAAGTCTCAAAGTAACAAGGCTATCACAACCAGCAACCGATGTCAGATGCTGTGGGTAAACTCCGCCTTGCGTATATAGCTGTCCATTATAATAATATTGCCGGCATGCTGTAACATTAAGATTGCTAGATTGAGAATGTGCAACTGTCAAGTTAAGCCTAACAATACTATCGCAACCATATATATTTCTAAGATGAATTGTATCTGTATTATTATCGGCATAGTAAAGACGTCCATGCCATGTGTAAGAATCACAAGCCGTAACGTTTTCGACAGTATAATCAGAAAGGTTTGTATAATGAAGAGTCACTATACTATCGCAGCCATAATTGGTAATAAACGTCTGCTGATATGTTCCTGTTTCATCATATACCTCTCCATTCCAAATATATCCACCACATCCTTGCTGATATACATCGTTAGTAATATTGTTTTGTCTTGAGAAATGCAAGTTCACAGTGCTATCGCATCCTCCAAGCGTATGTAAGTGTGCTGTATATGTACCTGTTGCAGAGCACTGTTGTCCGTTCCATACGATAGCATGGCATGCGGTAATACTCTCCTCTGTTTGTACAGGATGTTCAATAGTAATATCTAGCAAAACAATACTATCGCATCCACCTGCCGACTTCAAGTCAGCCCTTGCTGCATTATGATTAGTTTCATAATAAGTAACGCCATCTATCCATGTAAACGACTCACATCCTCGTTCATAATCGACATTGAAAGTTCTTTCACAATATGGAATACGGAAATGAATAACAATATTCTCGCTAGAATTTTGTTCGCGGAACTCCGAAGCATTGAACACCAAACCGTTATACGTCGTATATGCATAATACTCCATTGCATCGCCATATTCGAAATGCTCACCAATCAACGACTTTGTGCGGACTCCTATAGTAGAGCTAGACTTGAGAGCTATCTCATCTTTTCCACAACTACCGAGATTAACCATTTTTATGGTATATTTCGAATCGCCAGTAACTGCAGTAAGCATATATGCCTGAGGCTTCGAAAGCGTAACTTCGAACACATGGGAACCAGCAGACAAATTTCCCGAATAATGAAGATATTCGCGACCATTTACATCAACAATCGAAATCGATACCGCATCATCATGACTGAGATTCAACTCCACATCAGTAACACAATCGAATGGATTAGGTACATTCTGCTCGACACCTTCACGCTTAACATCAATCAACGGAACATCAAGCACATTCATAATAATGACAGTGTCGGGATAATAAATCATCCTATCCCAATCTCGTGTAATATTACGTACTAACAAACTATCTATCTGCTGATAAATCTCATCTTCAACATTCCCTCCTTTACCATGTCCAACAAAGCTCAATGTCATTGTCTGAGAATAAACTCCTACAAACGCCAACATCGCTACCAACATCAAGAGTAACTTTTTCATGTATTTATTTTTCCTATTCATAAACATAATGCATAATAGTCAGAAAACAACCTAAAAGAACAGCCATCAAATATGATACCAATCACTTTTACATTGTTTATGCCGTGACTACCAGCATCTTAAAATTAGCAATTACAAATTGTAAAAGTACGACATTTTACCCAAACCACAAAGAAAAATCACACTTTTTATTAACACACCGCCACAAATAGGTGCTGAAAAAAAAATTCAATAAAAAAAAATGCCGACACAAAAGCCGTTACAAAAAAAACATTATCTTTGTTGACCTAATTTTTTTTAATATTAAAGAACATATATATGAATAATACTCTTAATCTTGACTACATTTTCGAAGTAAGTTGGGAAGTTTGCAACAAGGTAGGTGGTATTCACACCGTAATCTCAACAAAATCATTGGCACTGTCGGAACGCTGCGGCGACCTAATTTTCATCGGCCCCGACACATACGGAACAAACGAAAACTCCGAGTTCATTGAGGAGCCGGCTCTCTTCGCAGAATGGAAGCAGTATGCCGCATCGACTGGTCTGCGTGTACGTACCGGCCGCTGGAACATCTGCGGAAGTCCAAAGGTTATTCTCATTAGTTTCACCGATTTCATCAGCGAGAAGGACAAAATTTTCGCCGACTTCTGGGAAGATTACAAACTCGATTCTCTGTCGGGACAATGGGACTACATTGAACCTGCACTTTTCGGTTACACCGCAGGCAAGGTTATTGAAAGTTTCTGCGACTTCAACCTCTCAGCAAACGACGCTATCCTCGCACAATTCCACGAGTGGATGACAGGAACAGGTATCCTATACCTGAAGAAGAACGCACCGCACATTGCAACGGCTTTCACAACCCACGCAACCGCAATAGGCCGCTCAATCGCAGGAAACGGACTTCCTTTGTACAAGGACCTTGCTAACTACAACGGCGAAAACATGGCTCGCCACTTCAACATAATTTCTAAGCACAGCCTCGAAAAGATAAGCGCAATAAACGCCGATGTCTTCACAACCGTTAGCGACATTACACAGTCAGAGTGTGCTCAACTGCTCACCAAACCTGCCGACGTGGTAACTCCAAACGGATTCGAGGACGACTTCATTCCGAAGGCAGAAGAAGCAGCCAAGATTCGCAGCAAGGCTCGCCAGAAGATGATTGATGTTGCCGAAAAACTTACATCGTACAAATTCAAAGAAGATCCGCTAATTATTGCAACTTCGGGACGCTACGAATACACCAACAAGGGCTACAACATCTTCGTTGACGCACTTGACAGGCTTAACCGCAATGCCAATGTAAATCGTGAAATACTTGCTTACATTCTCGTTCCTGGCAACAACTACGGTCCACAGAAGAGCCTTCTTGCTGCACTCAACGGCGAAAACGTAAACATCGAGAACAAGAACCTCACTCACGGGCTTCATGATGCCGAATACGACCCGATTCTCAACCAGTTGAAACGTCTTGGACTCACAAACTGCCCCGAAAACAAGGTTAAAGTAGTATTCGTTCCATCATACCTCAATGGCGACGACGGCGTATTCAACATGAAATATTACGATGTATTGCAAGGCATTGACTTGACAGCATTCGTTTCGTACTACGAACCTTGGGGCTACACTCCGCTCGAAAGTATTGCATTCGGCGTTCCTACAATAACTACTTCGCTGTCGGGATTTGGAATGTGGTCGAAGCAAAACATTGACAGATTCGACAACTGCGTAACCGTAATCGACCGCAACGAAGACAACAACGACGAAGTTGTTGCCAACCTAGCAGAACGCATGGCTTACTTTGCAAACCTAGATGACGACAGCCGCAAGAAAGTTTCGGAAGCAGCAACAGC
>DBYO01000020.1:13598-23145 GCA_002310235.1 Bacteroidales bacterium UBA1184 | reverse complement strand
TACATCGAAGCATACGCAATAGCAAAGAGCAAGATTGCAGAACGCGCCGAAGCAATAAACTACAGGATGCAGCACACCAAGATAGAGCGCACAATTATGCCGAAGGAAACTTCTCCAATCTGGCGTCAGGCAGAAATAAAGTCAGACCTTCCGAAGCAGTTCGAAGGACTGCAGGAAATAGCCAACAACCTTTGGTGGACTTGGAACTACGAGGCATCGGCAATGTTCAAGCGCATCGATGTTGACCTATGGCGCGAAAAGAGGTACAACCCAAGAGTATTCCTCGAGGAAGTTTCCATCGACCGCATGAAGGAACTCGAAAATGACAATGAATTCTGCCAGCTCTACAACCGCGTTTACGGCAACTTCAAGAAATACATGGAAACGGCAAAGGACAAGAAGGCTCCGCAGATTGCATACTTCAGCATGGAATACGGTCTGCACGACAACCTGAAGATTTTCTCGGGCGGTCTTGGAATCCTCGCAGGCGACTACTTGAAGGAAGCCAGCGACACCAACACCAACATGATTGGTATCGGCTTATTATATAGGTATGGCTATTTCAAGCAGACAATTACCCTCGAAGGCAAGCAGCAAGCCAACTATATCGCACAGGATTTCAACAAGATACCAGTTGTTCCAGAACTTGACGAGAATGGTGTACAGAAGCGTATCGTTGTAAGGTTCCCCGGACGAAATGTTTATGTAAAGATTTGGAGAGCAAATGTTGGTCGTATTCCTCTGTACTTGCTTGATACTGACGATATTGACAACCAAGACCAAGACAAGCTGATAACCTCGCGTCTGTATGGTGGCGACTGGGAATTCCGTTTCAAACAAGAAATGATTCTAGGCATCGGCGGTACCCGCGTACTCAAGGCTCTCGGTCTGAAACCGGACATCTACCACTGCAATGAAGGTCACGCTGCTTTCATCGGTTTCGAAAGACTCAACGACCTCATTTCGCAGCGCAACCTCAAGTTCGACGAAGCACTGGAAATAGTAAGGGCATCAACATTGTTCACAACACACACGCCAGTTCCAGCTGGTCACGACGCATTCGAGGAAAATATGTTGCGTACCTACATGTCGCACTACCCGGACCGTCTCAAGATAACCTGGGACAAGATGATGTCGCTCGGTCGCCTCAACCCCAACGACAAGTTCTCGATGAGCTACCTGGCAGCAAACATCTCACAGGAAGTGAACGGCGTATCGTGGTTACATGGAATCGTATCGCAGAAGATGTTCGCTCCGCTGTGGAACGGCTACTTCCCAGAAGAAAACCACGTTGGCTATGTTACCAATGGCGTTCACTTCCAGACCTGGACATCGAAGACATGGCAGAAACTCTACGAAACAACTTTCGGAGAAGGCTTCCTGTCGGATATGTCGAATCCGAAATACTGGGAAAAGATCAACAATGTTGACGATGCAGACATCTGGGACATCCGCAAGTTGCAACGTACAAGACTCATCAACTATGTGAAGAACCGCGTTCGCGAAAACTGGATACGCAGCTACGAATCGCCAAGCAACATGGTTACCGTACTCGAAAAACTTGACGAAAAGGTACTTACAATCGGTTTCGCACGTCGTTTTGCAACCTACAAGCGTGGCGACCTGTTGTTCCGCAACCCCGAAAGACTTGCCGCAATCCTCAACAATCCGAAGATGCCTGTACAAATCCTCTTTGCAGGAAAGGCTCACCCGAACGATGGCGCAGGACAGGACCTCATAAAGAGAATCGTTGAATTCTCGAAGCGTCCGGAATTCCTCGGCAAGATTTTGTTCATCGAAGATTACGACATAGGTCTGGCAAAGAAGCTCGTACAGGGCGTCGATATTTGGATGAACACTCCTACCCGTCCGCTCGAAGCATCGGGAACCAGCGGAATGAAGGCCGTAATGAACGGCGCATTGCATTTCAGCGTACTCGACGGCTGGTGGGTTGAAGGTTACCGCGAAGGAGCTGGCTGGGCATTGCCACAGGAACGCGTTTACGAAAACCAGGACTTCCAGAACGAACTCGATACGCAGACAATCTACAATATGCTCGAAAACGAAATCGTACCTATGTTCTACGACTGCAGCGAAGACGGTATTCCTCACCGCTGGGTTAAGTGCATAAAGAAGTCGATTGCCGAAATCGTACCGATGTTCACCACTAAGCGTATGATTGACGACTATAAGGACAGGTTCTACGGCAAGCTCTACAAGCGCTCGACCGAACTTGCAGAAAACGACTATGCAAAGGTATTCGAGATTGTAAACTGGAAGGAGAAGGCAGCACGCGCTTGGAACTTCATCGAGGTACTGAAGATTGACTTCCACACCACCGAGTTCGAGAATCCGCAGGATGCCTACGGAGAGATTACCTTAAATCTCAACCGTCTGTCACCCAACGACATAGGTATCGAAGCGATAGCAGTTTCGAAGAAGCAGGACGGATCTATAGTCATCGACGAAACGATGCCATTCAAGCTAAAGGAATGCAACGGCAAGATTGCAGTATTCCGCATCGAGGGTGCACCGCACAAGACCGGTATCTACAACTACGCAATCCGCGCCTACGCCAACAATCCGCTTCTGCCGTACAAGCAGGATTCGAAGCTTATAATGTGGATATAATTTAAGTCAAACATTATTGAAAAAGCTGTCTGAAAAGATTTCGGACAGCCTTTTTTGTGGTTATCGCATTACAAATGCTGATATTCGAACCTTTCGGATTTGCAAATCCGAAAGGACAGATAACTGGTTTATTTGTCGTTATAATGCTGTCACACCTGCACAACAATCACAGTGACGACTTCTTCTTTTACACGATATATTATGCGGTCTTTTCAATTGATATGTCTTGACCAATAACCAGTATAATTACCGACAAGGGCTTCTGGTTTACCCGTTCCCTCGTATGGGTGCAATTTCAATTCCTCGAAAAGACGGTAAACCTTCTTGACACTCGCCTTGTCACCGCTTTTGCCTAAAGCAACAAGTTCCTCTTCCGCTTTAGGTGTCAATTCTATACGATACATTATAGATTAAGCATTTGTTTCACATCATCGAGACTTACCTCGCGGGTCAAACCTTGTTTCTCCTATTCAACACTCTGCTGAAACGACTGCAAGGCTTCCTTATCGCTGTAGAAATCGCTGTCGGAATCGGAAGGTGACAATATCTTTGCACCTCCTGCCAACATAGCCTCTACGAGATGTTTCATCAATGCACTTCTCCCATCATAATTGAGTGTTATTGTTGCCATAATACTTATTTTTTTCAGTTGTACAAAAGTACAAATAATTTTTGAAACGGCAATTTTTAAGCGAATTAATCACGTTTTACAAAACGACAGCCGACTTTGCCGACTGCCGTAAATCATAATTCGTAAATCACTTCGCTTTTGCCCTTTCAGGGCATGGGGATGTGTATGCGTATCGGTTTGAGGCGTTGCCTAAACCTATTGTGCTTGCTGGGCTTTCAGCCCGTAAAAATCCCCCACCCCCCAAAAAACACCCAATGCGGTGGTTTCTTCTTTCCTACCCTACCCCGTCCGCGCGGAAACCTTGCCCTGCGGTGCCCTTGTGTGCGCTACCGCGCACGCACCGCACTGCAATGTTTCCGCCGCTTTGCGCGTTTTGGGTGGAGAACAAAAGATTAGTTCTGGGACTGGCAGACCGCGCGAACGGTAAACCCAAAGTAGCGGTAATCGTGGCTCATGAAGTAATTGCCCGAATTGAAGTAGAGGCCCCACGCGCCGTCCGTAACGTACGAGTAGAGCGAACTCGACCAGTAGCGGCCGCTGGAACCGACATTGCTGAGGTCGCTATCGCCGCGGCCGCCGGCAGCGGGCAGGAAAATAGAGTTGCCGTTAGGTCCAGTGAACAAGTGTCCGTTTACTCCGTTCTGGGTTGTCCAAGTTACGGTACAGTTGTTTATCAATTCTTGCATTTCTGTCTGAGTCGGCATTCTCCAGCCCGATCCCCAATTTGCAGTTGCCGCATCGGCACTTGACGGAAGTGTGGTCGGATTGCCAGAATAGGTATAAGTACTGCTGTTGTATGTTTCCTTGGTTGTCGTTTCGCCCCAAGCATAGTAGTTGCCGTATGCAGTAGGTGTGCTTGCGCCCACATTGCAGGTTGCCCACTTGATGCCGCTTGGCAGACCGAGGTCAACATATTCGTGGCCGTTCAAAGATCCAGTAGTACCTGATGAAGTTGGATTCAACGCATCGATAGCGGCCTGCAACTGTGCCACAAGTGCATCAACATACGCCTTGGTTGCGGCATCGTTTGCATTTACAGGTACTGCCAGGTCGGAAATCGTGGTATTATTTGCCGAATTTCCTTCGGAAAGCACAGCTGAAAGGTTTGGTGTAGAGTATGTAACTCCACTGCCTTGTAATGCACGCGGTTCGAATCGTCCAGTAGTAGCATTGTAGGCAAGCACATCGCCATCGTTTGCGCCAGTTGCATCAATGTAGGAAACACTTCCTGCGGCAAATGCGTATGGAACACTAACAAACTCGATTGTGCCGAGCGAGAGGTTGAACTGTAGCATTGCCGTTGGGTCGTAGTCAATCTTCAGGAACTTGCGTCCGCCAGCCCAATCGATGTTGGCAAACTCGCCAACAGCCATATATGGGTCGCGGCCTATTTGGAACGAGAAGGAACCATAGGCGTTGGTTGTTAGCGAGCGAATTTCGCGGTAAACCAGTTCGCCCACGGGGGCACCGTCAAGGATTGATAACTGAATCATAATCGGTGTGTTAGCCATCACTTCGCCATTTGCATCGCGGGCTATGGCCTGGAAATTAATTGCCTGCGGCACATTTTGTGCCGTTAGGAACATTGCTGCCATAAGGAGGCAGAGTGTTAGATACAATTTCTTCATAATTATTCTTTTTTTTATTTATTATTTCCTTATTACATTGGGACACAAAATTTTGTGTCCTTACATTGTGTGGCGCAAAACATTGCGCCCCTACATTCATACACCACCCATTAATTGTGGTGACGTGGCGCGCCGCGTCGCTACATATTGTCAATTATACATTGTCTATTATCAATTATCCATTGTTAATTGTCCATTATTATATTAATTGTTTTTCACCACCTTTTTTACTGCTATTACATCTTTGCCATTCAATACCGACACAAAATAACTGCCTGTCGGCAATGCCTTAACATTAAGGTAAGCCTTTTCGCCATTTGCAGGTGCTTGCAACACCATCTGACCCAATGCATTGAACAATGCAACGCCAGTAATGCCTTCGATGCCGTTGAAATCAACAGTAAGGATATCGGTAACGGGATTGGGGTAACAATCAATCGACGATGGCATTTCGGAGGCTTCCTGCAGGATGGTTGGAATGTCGCCGCCAGTGTTTTCCTCGCTGCTGAGGGAACCGCTTTCGAGGCTAATGTTTCCACCCACAGCCATAGTGAAATTGAATGTCTCTCCGAGGACATAGTTAACATTGTCGCCAGCGGCTCCGCCCGAACTCAAGCTCATACGATCGAGATTCTGTGCATTAGCTGCCAAGACCGACAGTAACAACACTACTAAAATCAATATTCTTGACTTGTTCATATACTAAAATTTATAATTATCTGAGATAAAGATTGATAACTAATATTCAACACATCAGCAAACACACCACAAGCATTTTGCGGATATTCATTTGCATTTGCCGACTTCATTGAACGAGCAATCATCTTGTACCTAAATAAACACAAGTGCAAAGGTAAAAAAAATTTAGGATTTGGCAAAGCCGAGCTAAAGGTTACGAAGGACGATTTACGATTTTTTTTGCCGCCCCTCTCTTCAAAAAACTTTTTTTTGCATTAAACAGTATTTGAGTTATATTTGCCAAATCAAAACATAATTGACGACAGATAATTTAAGACAGATAAATCCCTAATTTTCACACGGAATTTTTACATCAACTATAACAACACAACAAATGAGAACATTTGACGACGACGAAACCCGCGGACCACGCGACAGCCGTGACCGCAGGAACAACAATAAACCGAAGTTCAACCGCGACCGCAACGACCGTAATTCGGCTCCGCGCGAACGCCGCAACTTCGACCGCGACGACGACTATACTCCTCGCAATAACAAGTTCAACCGCGACAGAAAACCGCGCTCGTTCGACGAGGACATGCGCAACCCCGACAACCGCAACTTCTCGGGCAAGAAGAAGGACAAGGCCTCGAAATACTACGACGCCCCCGATTACCAGAAGAAGCACCACGACGGACATCACGGCGGTAAGCCTGCCGGCAAGCCCGAAAGATTCCGCACAAAGAACTACAAGGACTACGACAACTTTGACGAGTTCGACGACAACAACTACCAGGAAAGACGCATCCGCAGATCGGAAAAGCCAAAGCCCGCAAAGAAGGACAACGACGAAGTCCGCCTCAACAAGTACATCGCCAACTCGGGCATCTGCTCGCGCCGCGAAGCCGACACCTACATTCAGGCTGGCGTCGTTACCATCAACGGCGAAGTCGTTACCGAACTGGGTACCAAGGTTAAGCCAGGCGACGAAGTGCGTTTCGGCGGCGAACTTATCAACCCCGAGAAGCTCGTCTATATCCTGCTCAACAAGCCGAAAAACTGTGTTACTACCCTCGATGACCCCGAGGAGCGTCACACCGTGATGGACTTGGTGAAGGACGCCTGCCCCGAAAGGATTTACCCCGTCGGCCGTCTCGACCGCAACACCACCGGACTGCTGCTGCTCACCAACGACGGCGACCTTACGAAGAAGCTCACTCATCCATCGTACGAGAAGAAGAAAATATATCAGGTTGAGACCGACCGCGACATTACCCGCGCCGACCTACAGGCTCTGGCTGACGGTATCGAACTCGAGGACGGATTCATCGCTGCCGATGCCGTAAGCTATGTTGGAGACAGCAAGAACATCATCGGTATCGAAATACACTCGGGCCGCAACAGGATTGTGCGCCGTATGCTCGAACATCTCGGCTACGAGGTGAAGCGCCTCGACCGCGTATATTTTGCAGGCCTCACCAAGCTCAACCTACCCCGTGGCAAATGGCGGTTCCTCACCGAAAAGGAAATCACCATTCTGAAGACGGGAATGTATGAATAGAAGAAAGTAACTAAAAAAATCGTCAGCAAATTGCTGACGATTTTTTTATTCATCAGTCATGATCCTACATCTGCCCAAAATTCCATATTGGGATGAGATTTTATAACAATTTGTATTACCTTTGCAAATCTACTAAGGGAGAAAATTGAAATTAAATGTTGACATATCAAGTTTTACAGCCAAACGGCTTCTGCTACTGCTGATCATATCCTTATTTGCCCTCCCCTCTTTCGCTCAGGGCAAGTTCGCAGGGCGCGTGACAGATGCAAAATCGAAAGAGCCGCTGGCTTTCGTCAACATAATATACAACGCAAAGAACCAAGGCACATCAACCGACCTCGACGGATACTTCAAGATTGACGACTACTCGAAAATAGAATTCCTGCGCATCTCGTACCTCGGATACACAACCAAAATTGTAAGCAAGGACGAACTCGGCGGAAAACACTACATTGAACTCTCCCTTGACGAAGATGTTACCAGCCTTGCCGAAGTAACGGTGCTTCCGGGCGAAAACCCCGCACACAGGATTGTTAACCTCGTAATTGCCAACGCAAACAAGAACAATCCCGAGAAAATGCGTTCGTTCTCGTACGTGTCGTACAACAAGATGTACTTCACCGCCGATGTGAAACCATCCGATGACACCATAATAATAACACCGGCCAAAGACACGATAGAAACACTCAGTAAAATTCTTTCAAAACAGCACATCCTGCTCATAGAGTCGGTTACCGAACGAATTTTCAGATACCCCGACAACAACAAGGAGAACGTCCTCGCCCACCGAATGTCGGGAATGAAAAATCCTGCCTTCACACTGCTAGCCACACAGTTCCAGTCGATGTCGTTCTACAGCGACAATATCTCGCTGCTCGACAAGCGTTTCCTTAGCCCTATAAGCAAGGGAAGCACCTCGAAATACTTCTTCCAGATCGAGGATACGATGTACAACACAGCAATGGACACCGTATTTGTGATTTCGTTCGTTCCACTGAAAAACAAGGTGTTCGACGGACTTAAAGGCGTAATGAACATAAATACCAACGGCTACGCAATCGAAAGCATCACAGCCGAGCCTTACGAACCGTCGGAAGTTTTCACCGTATCAATACAGCAGAAATACGAACTTGTTGACAGCATACAATGGTTCCCTGTACAACTGAATACAAACTTGATTTTCAACATATTGCAAGTGCCCGACGGCACAAAGCCAGCCGAAGGCGAGAGACAGACATACACGCCTATGGTCGGCATCGGCAAAAGCTACATTTCCGACATAAGCCTAAACCCCGACATCAAACGACGGGAGTTCATCAACCAGGGCGTGATGGTCAACGACAAGGCCACCAAGCAGGACGACGACTTCTGGAACCAGTACCGCAAGGATTCGCTCACAAGCAAAGACCTTGAAACATACCGCGTCATCGACAGCCTTGGCAAGGAAATAAACCTCGACAAAAAGGTTGAAATCATGGAAATCCTCGCCGCAGGCTACATTCCATGGAAATTCATCAATTTCGACCTCGGCTCGATAATTTGGTTCAACGAATACGAAAAAGTGCGCCTAGGGCTCGGCATCGAAACCAACGACAGGCTGACGAAATGGGTAACCTTGGGTGGCTACGGCGCATACGGATTCGGCGACAAGGCGTGGAAATACGGAGCAAAAGTTCAGTTCAACCTTTGGCCGAGCCACGACCTGAAACTAGGCGTCACCTACAAGCGCGACCTAGACTTCAGCGACGGAATGGCATTCAACAGACGAACCCAAAAACTGTCGTCGCAGTCGGTTTACGAATGGTTCCTCAGCGAGATGGACTCAATTTCAGAACACAAGGCGTATGTCGAATTCAAAGCACTGCGCTATCTGTCGGCACGACTGCAATTCCGCCACTACACAAAGGATATCATCAACACCGACAGATACAATTTCACAGGTACAATCGACAAACACTACACAGCCGCCGAAGCAGGCATTTACCTGCGGTTTGCCTACAAGGAAAAATTCTTCCAGACACCGCGCGGAACAAAGGTCAGCCTCGGAACAAAGTACCCGATAATGTATTTCAACTTCATAAAGTCGGTACCAGTAACGCCCAACGCAAACAACTACTACAAGCTTGAAGCGCAGATATACAAGCACTTCGTCATAAGGAAAGTCGGCGATACCTACCTAATCCTCACTGGCGGATATATCGGAGGAAATCCGCGCTACAGCGAACTGTACTATGCCTCGGGCACCAACTCGTGGCTCAACATCGACAACACCTTCAACACCATGCGCCCCAACGAGTTCATCTCCGACAGGTTCTGCACCTTCCATTTTATGCACGACTTCGGAAACATCCTCTATAAGAAGAAATACTCGAAGCCAAGCATCGCCATCACTACAAGCCTCGGCTGGGGCGACTGCAA
>DBYO01000020.1:2040-13541 GCA_002310235.1 Bacteroidales bacterium UBA1184 | reverse complement strand
CTGCTCTGCCTCTCGATTGAAGGCTTCGGTCTCGGCGTTTACTACCGCTATGGTCCCTACCGCTTTACCGACAAGGAAATAAAGAACTGGGCATTCAAGCTGACGTGGACGTTGACGCTTTAGGGCTGCGCCCGTTTAAATGGCTTCGCCGTTTCATGTGCTGCGCACGTTTCAAGGTTTCAGGTTTAAAGTTCAATGGTTCGATAATTTGATGATTCGAAGATTTGAAAATTTGAAAATTCAACAATTCAACAATTCAATGATTCAACAATTCAATGATTCAACAATTCAATGATTCAATGATTATTGTAGCGACGCAATGCTTTGCGTCGAGATACCAGATTCAAAGATTCAAAAAAACATGGAAACCATTAAAAATAATTCCGTTTTTTTGTATTTTCGCCTCAATATAAATACAACTATATGAAACGTTTTTTCTTCTTATTCATCATCTCGGCAATGCTAACCGCTTGCGGAACCAAAATCGAAATATGCAACCAGACCGTCGAACAGCAGGACGGTTCGAGGGCACTAGCAACAAACCAGCCACGTTTCAGCTGGCAGTATGAAAGCCAGTACGACAATGTAAAGCAAGTCAACTACCGCATAGTTGTATCCTCCACCGAACAAAATGCCAGGGAAGGAATCGGCGACCTGTGGGATTCTGAAGTCATCGAATCGAACCAGATGCTCTACATTGCATACCAAGGTCGGGAACTGAAAAGTCGCGACAAGGCATACTGGAAAGTATATACCACTGTGACATACGGAGAAAAGGGAAAGAAAGTCAGTCTGGAGAGTTCCGTAAAATCATTCGAAATAAGCCTGCTGAAACAAGACGACTGGCAAGCGAAATGGATTGGACACGAATTCGATGATGATATCCTGTATGACAAAACTCGTATTACGGCACGTTATCTCCGCAAAACTTTCAACTTAAACAACGACATTAGCAAAGCACGCCTTTACATCAGCGGACTGGGGCAATACAGCGCATATATCAACGGAACCGAAGTCGCCGCCGAAGAACTGCTGAAACCGGCTATTTCCGACTACACTAAACGTGTGTATTTCAATGCTTACGATGTAACTTCACTGCTCAATAAAGGCGACAATGCAATCGGCGTCACACTCGAAGGCGGTCGCTACACGACAATCCGCTACGACTCGCTATATCTCGAATGGTGCGGAATAAAGCATGCTATGCACTATGGAATGCCACAACTCCTTCTGCAACTTGAAGTTACCTACAAAGACGGCACCTCTGCAATGATATGTAGCGACGAAAGCTGGAAAATAACCAACAAAGGTCCTATCCGTACCGCAAACGAGTTTGACGGAGAAACCTACGATGCCAACAAGGAGTTGTGCCAATGGACTAAAATTGGATACGATGACAGCAACTGGCTGCCTGTAGAATTAGTAGAGGCACCCAAAGGAAAACTCGTTGCACAGCCCAATCCCAACATTATGGTGCAGGACAAGATTCGTCCGGTGGCGATATTCAAAAAGAACGACTGCTGGATAGTTGATATGGGGCAGAATATGGTTGGAGTTCTCGACATAAAAATGCACAACCAGAAGGCAGGAGATACCATCACCTTGCGTTTTGCAGAAACTCTAACTCCCGACAGCCTTATATACATCGACAACCTACGCAGTGCCGAAGCTACCGACCATTATATCATGAGCGGCAGCGATGCGCAGTGGCATCCAATGTTTACATATCACGGATTCAGATATGTGGAAATAAGCGGACTTCGCGACAAACCAACGGTTGACGATTTTGAAGGACTTGTTTTCTACGATGCAATGCCGACGACCGGCTCTTTCGAGACATCCGACGAAATTATAAATGCGGTTTATCGCAACGCATACTGGGGAATTAGGGGAAACTACCGCAGCATGCCAACCGACTGTCCTCAACGCGACGAGCGCATGGGTTGGACAGGTGACCGCACAACAGGATGCTACGGAGAATCGTACATATTTGGAAATCATGAACTGTACTCAAAATGGCTCAGCGACCTTGATGACAGTCAATGGCCATCAGGTTCGGTGTCGGATGTGGCACCTGCCTACTGGCGCAGATATACCGACAACATGACTTGGCCCGGAGCATTCATCACGGCAGCCGATATGGTTTACACGCGCTTTGGCGACAGCGAACCAATACGCCAGCACTACGCAGCAATGAAACGCTGGATAGTCCACATGAAAGAAAGCTATTCAGAAGATGGCATAATCACCCGCGACTGCTACGGCGATTGGTGCATGCCACCAGAATCTCCCGAAATGATACATTCGAAAGACACAAGCCGAATTACATCGGCAGCCGTAATATCAACACCTTTCTACTGCTACCTTGCTGGCAAAATGGCAAAATTCGCCGAGTTGCTTGGATATGCCGAAGATGTAAGCTATTTCAACAATGAGATTGCTGCAACAACCGCCTCGTACAACGAAAAATACCTTAACAAGGAAAGCGGGCGATACAGCAACAACACCGTAACTGCCAACATACTGCCTCTATGGTTCGGAATGGTACCATCCGATATGGAGGACAAAGTTTTCGCCAATATCATCGACAAGACCGAAAAGGATTTTGATGGACATGTTTCAACTGGTGTAGTAGGCATACAACAACTTATGCGTACCCTTACCGAAAGAGGTCGTGGCGACCTTGCATTGCGTCTGGCAACAAACGACAGCTATCCAAGTTGGGGCTATATGTACCGAAACGGAGCTACAACAATATGGGAACTTTGGAACGGAAACACCGCCGACCCATCAATGAATTCAGGCAACCACGTAATGCTTCTGGGCGACCTTATACTTTGGGAATACGAATATCTCGGAGGCATCCGCGCTTTGGAGCCGGGATATAGCAAAATCCAACTGAAGCCATATCCAATCAAAGGTTTGGAATATGTAAACTGCTCCTATAAATCAGTTTCGGGACTAATCGAAAGCCATTGGAAAGTCAGTGGAAATCAGTTTGAATGGAACATTGTCATACCAGCAAACACGAGTGCCGAAGTATGGCTTCCGACATCAAACGGTTATGAAAAGCAGAACCTAGGCAGTGGAAAACATCATTTGACATCAAGCGTCAAATAGTTTTTTCTATCGGTCTATTTCTGATACTTCCCTATATGTTTCACCGTTACGAAAAACATCCAGTCGGGAGTATGTAGAAATATATTCGTTGCTGTATAATATAAACAGTGCAGATACCACATATTTTTCTTATCTTCGCCTCAATAAAAAATCTGCTATGAAGAAGCAAATATTGACATTCGCACTATTATGTGCTGCCTTGCTTTATACGACAAGCGCATTCGCTACCGACTACATGGTAACAAACACCAACGACAGCGGCGAAGGTTCCCTGCGTCAGGCAATGACATCGGCAACAAGCAACTACTTGGGCAGTTCGAACATATATTTCAACATTCCCACAACCGATGCAAACTACAATGCAGAAACAGGCACGTTTACAATCAACGTCCTCAGCGAACTGCCATACTTGCTAATGGCAGGCAATATTAACATCGACGCCACAACGCAAACAAGCAATATCGGAGATACAAATCCATACGGTCCAGAAATAGTGCTCGACGGAGGAAACCTCAATCTTCAGTCGTGCTTTCGCATTGCTAGTGCCAACAACAGGATAAAAGGCTTTGCTATAGGCGGTTTCCAGTACGCGATTTTATTTTTCGGTGCAAACGGAGGTCTTGTCAGCAATTGCAACATAGGAATTAACGCTATAGGGACAGAGGCTTTCCAGAACACCTACGGAATTGGCATTTCAGGTGGAAGTTATGGAAATTTTGACCTCGGATATGCGAAAAACATAAACATTACCAACAACATAATTTCGGGAAATACCATCGCGGGAATTGCACTTATTGGCGTTGAAAACAACACAATAACCAGCAACAGAATCGGCACCGACAGAACCGGCACTATTTCTGTTCCCAACAACCAGGGAATATATATTTCGTCAGCATCACACGACAATACTATTGGTGGAACTGCCGAAAACATGCGCAACATATTGTCTGGCAACACAAATGCAGCCATAGTAATCGAAAGTAGCGGAAGCCGTAACAACATTGTGTCGGGCAACTACATCGGAACCGACATAACAGGTTCAAATCCACTTAGTAACCACTACGGAATAATTGTAATGACAAACGCAAATGCCAACCGTATAGGCGGGATCTCACCTGCCGAACGCAACATAATCTCGGCAAACACAGAAATTGGCATTTACATTGAATCGGCCGACAGCAACGTTGTATGTGGAAACTATATTGGCACAGACGCAACAGGAACGCAGGCATTCATGTTTGAAGGAACCGATTCCTTAATCCAAGCCAACGGAGTGGAAGTCAACACTACTGGGAACAACAACATCATAGGCGGACACACGCCAGAAGAACGCAACATAATTTCTGGAAACCGCGTTTACGGATGCATATACTACGGCAACTGCCACCACAACAACATCTGCGGCAACTACATCGGCACCGATGTAACTGGCGAAATCGCCATGCCGAACGCAACAGGAATATGCGTTGACGGCTCGTCGCACCAGAACATAATGGAAAACAATGTTTTGTCGGGCAACCGAAGCTACGGACTTTTCATTGTAACACGTGGTACCGACGAAAATATTTTTAGGGGCAACCTTGTCGGCACAAATGCCCAAGGGACATCGGTCCTACCCAACGATGTCGGACTTATGCTTGCTGCCGATGCCAAAGGCAATATTATCGGAGGCGATACCGAATCCGACAGAAATATTTTCTCGGGAAACAGATATGCTGGTATCGAAGTCACCGACCTCGGAACCGAAAACAACATTATCAATGGCAACTACATCGGTGTTGACATAAGCGGCAATTCAGCATTGCCAAACGAAAACGGCATAATCGTCAGCGCACTTGTCAAGCATTTGGAAATAAACGGAAACATTATTTCCGCCAACAGTGATTTCGGCCTTGTGATTACCGACCACGCCGACAGCATTTCGGTTATTGGCAACAAGATTGGCACAGGCAACGATATTTCGGTTGACCTAGGCAATGGTGGCAGTGGAATCCTTATAGCTGGCGGTGCTACAAACAATTTCATCGGGATGCCAGACTATGGCAATATCATAGCCAACAACGACTCGGCAGGCATTGTCCTGATGGACGAAACCACCATCAACAACCGCATTTCACAGAATTCGATTTTCAACAACCAATATGCAGGAATCGAGATTTTCCCGCAGGGTACCAACGAAAACGACAGCGGTGATACCGACAGCGGCTGCAACAACCTCATGAACCATCCTGTAATAACATCGGTAATACGGGACGTAAACAGCGGTCAAATCTGGATAAGCGGAACTCTCGACACACAGAATCCGCATGACGCCACGGTTGAACTTTTCATCGCACACCAGCCAACTGGCATAGGAATCCCGCGTGAAGGACGCACCTACATCGGCAAAGCCACACCTCACAGCGATGGCAGCTGGCTTGCAGTTCTCGATGCCGAAATTGCTTCTAACGAGACTGTTATCGCAACAGCCACCGATGCAAATGGCAACACATCGGAGTTTTCCGAATCGCATGGCATTGTCACCGAAATTGTATTCGCCACAAACGATGAAATGGCAATTTATCCCAACCCAACAATAGGCATCTGCAAAATAAACACAACCGAATTCGACTCTCTGCTCGTTTACGACACCAAAGGACGATTAATCAAGCATATCTCTGCAAAAAATAGCACTATTGACCTGTCAAATTTTGCGAATGGAACGTATTTTGTTGTCCTTAGCAATAAACAGAATGAAAGCAGATGCATAAAACTTGAAAAACGTTAGAATCATGAAAAACATTATACTTGCAATATTATTGATTTTGACTGCAATAGTCGCAAAATCCGCCACCTTCACCGTTACTTCTACTGGCGATTCAGGTCCAAATACCTTGCGTTATGCTCTGCAAATGTGCGCAGCATCGACAGGTCCGCATACCATAAATTTCAACATTCCAACCACCGATGCCAACTACAATTCGAGCACTGGAGTCTGGATAATCGTTCCATCGAGCGACCTACCTATGATAATGCAGCAGGGTGTTACAATCGACGGCACTACGCAAACCGCTTTTGCAGGTGACACCAATCCGTTCGGTCCTGAAATTGTAATCGACGGTAGCAATGCCCGCGACTACGGCTTCCGCTTCATGAATGCGCCCAATGCAACGCTGAAAGGTCTCAACATCCGCCGTTTTACCAAAGGCGCACAATTCTACGGCTCGGCAAACTCAACGGTTTCGGGATGCTACATCGGCACCGACGAGACCGGCAGCACCATTATGGGCAACGACATCGGACTTGAATTCATTTCGGGCAGCAACAACAGCACAATTGGCGGAACAACACTTGCAGAACGCAACATTATTTCTGGCAACTTGCACATTGGAATCCGTCTGCTCGATGTCGAATATTGCACGGTAAAAGGCTGTATCATAGGGCTAAACCGCGAAGGCAACGACTCGCTGCCCAACTACGACGGCATGAGCATGGAAGGTGCTGTGCGATATTGCACAATTGGCGGAACTTTGCCAGAAGAACGAAACATAATATCGGGTAACACCGACTACGGACTGCCACTATTTGGCGCAGGAGCAACGCAGAATGTAATCATTGGCAATTACATTGGCACCGACATTACTGGCACCCAGCCTATTGGCAACACATACGGCGTGCTTTTCGACGACGGTTCGTATAGCAACCGCGTAGGCGGCGATACCGACGCAGAGCGAAATATTATTTCGGGAAATGTCGGCTACGGTGTGTTTTTTTACAACAATGGCACTAACAATAACCTTCTGAAAAACAACTTCATCGGCACCGACTATACAGGTCGCCATGCAGTTGCAAACACGGCCGGAATTATCATCGACGGCATTTCGTACAAGAACATAATGGATGGCAACATTATTTCGGGCAACACTCAGGTTGGTATCGGCATAAATATTACCGCATCCGACAGCAACGTAATAGTACGCAACTACATAGGCGTTGACGTTGACGGCAATCCATTGGGCAACGGACTCGACGGTATAAGAATCTCGCAAGGTCCCCAAAAGACCATAATTGGCGGTTCGCCCGAAGAGGCAAACATCATTGCCAACAATGGAGGATGCGGAGTTTACATTACCAACGACAACTGCACGCAGAACCTCATCAGTTGCAACTCGTTCTACAACAATGGAGGTCTTGCAATCGACCTTTTCGAGCCGGGAGTTACCCCCAACGACGACTTGGACGAAGATTCTGGAGCAAACGAAAAACTGAATTTCCCGACAATAAACACTATCATTATTGACGACGAAGGCTACATGAACATTAGTGGCAACCTCGATGTCATACATCCCGAATTCCACAAAGTAGAAATATACAAAGCAACTCCCGACCCAAGCGGATACGGGGAAGGAATGCAATATGTATGCAAAGCCTATCCTTGCGTAAGAGGCGCCTGGACTGCTACAATCCCCAACTGCACGTCATCAGACCTAATCACCGCCCTTACAATAGATCTAGACAAAAACACTTCTGAATTTTCGAAAACTTACGGTGTCGATGGCCCTGTTTTTTTGCATGAGGCTGCTCATAACGACCTATCAATTTTTCCTAATCCAACCTCTGGAATATTTAAAATTACCCTGCCAAACGAACACTCCACAATAGTCGAGATATTCGACAATACTGGCCGCAGATTGAAAATAACCGAAGTTAGCGGAAATGCATATTTTGACATATCGGAATACAATGCCGGCACCTACATTGTCAGAGCAAACGGCAGGAACAAAGTTGTCGTAAAAGAATAGCCTACTTCTGGTATTTTCCTATATGCTTCATCGTGACGAAGAGCATCCAGTCGGGAGTATGCCTCAGCAAAGGCGTTGCAAGCCAGTTGATGAAGCCAGGAGTCGAAGCCTTCTTGCCTCGGAACATCTTGCGCAAAGCCTTCTTAACCAGCTTTTCGGGTGTGATGCTTACCGTTAGGGCGACAGCCAGCTTGCGCAACTTCGGCGCAAGTCCGAACAAGGCCGTATCGACAGCACCCGGAGCCATAGCAATTATGTTAACATCATGAGGCTTAAGCTCGTACCAGATTGATTTTGTAAAATTGTAGATGAACGCCTTGGTGGAATTGTAGGTCTGAATGCCTGGCATAGCCATCCAGGCCGACATCGACGACATGTTAAGGATATAACCTTTCTTGCGCTTTTTTCTACAAATTTTCTGGGCTTTCTCCTCCTCGGTCAACTGTCTGTTAATCATTGCTTCACCAAACAGACGGCACATTTTTGCGACCGTCATCACATGCAGGTTGAGCATCAGCTCGATGCGCTTCATGTTTGTTTCGCAGTACTGGTTGAAGAAGAAAACGCCAGCATCGTTTATCAGAATGTCAACCACCAAGTTGTTGTCCTGGCAGTATTTGAAAAGATTTTCGGCTGCATCGGTCTGACTAAGGTCGGCATAATGTGCGATAGTCTTTACGCCGTATTCCTTTGCCAGATTGTCGGCCACCTCCTGCAACTCCTTTTCCTGATTGCTTACCAACAGAAGGTCGGTATGGTAGTCGCGAGCCAACTGCGTTGCATATTGCAATCCTATTCCTGAACTTGCACCTGTTACGAGAGAGAGCATGATTCCGTTTATTATAATGAATAGTAATAATTCTTAATTTTTTCTGCCATCAATTTACGACGTTCTACAAGGAATTGTTCATAATGTTCAAAAGTCCAGCCTTTTATATCTTCAGGAATACAATTGTCAGCAAGATTCTTCTTTATAGCATCTTCTGTTTTTAAATTTCCAATAGTATAATTCCCAGAGCTACATTGGTCCCATACTTTTGTGAAATATTTACATGGTTCATCTTTGCCTATTGCAACATTTGTTGGAGTATCAAGATATGTAAAATTTGCGACTTGATTATATTTAGCCCTATCTTTAATTCCATTATCAATTAAATACTGTTTTGGGAATATATGATGAACATCACCCATTGTTGTAATTAAATTTGCAAATTTAGAACCTTCATTAAATAGGGAATCACTTCCATCTCTACAAGCTGCTGCCCAAAATGTACAAATATAAGGACTATTCGCATACGATGTCTCAAGACTTTGAACTAACTCTACATTCCAAAATGTATCGGATAATGTTTCTTCAACTTCATTTAAACAAGCTAAAAAGCCTTTTTCTTTTATTCTACGTAAATCTTGATCCATTGCTGATTCTGGCGAAGAAATGTATCTACCAGTGAGAGTACTCATTACATACCAACGCTGAACATAATTCTTTACTTTAGTCTTTACAATAGAGGTATCACTTAAAAGACGAAGATATAAAGTATAAGCAAAATCTAATGTAATTCCAGATGTAATAAGTTTTTTAGAAATAAAGCCTGCATCTTTTATTGCTAAAACGAACTGCTTAAAATGATATTCATCCATAAAATCAAGAACCCCAACAGATAGTTTTTTGAACGTATCTTCTGCTATAGATTCCTTAAAATCTTTTGTTTCAAAGTCACGACCTTGTAGTAAACTAACAAGATCTTTCATTTTTCCACGTGGATACTGAGACATATAGGCGACGCGAAGCATATCGCTATAATCTGGATCATAAATATCATCATTGTCGTCTTTAAGCCATTTTAATTCTTGAGCATAATCCGTTTTTGCAAACTCGGAATCTTTTAACATTTCAGAATACCATTTGGGATCTACTGCAAGATGAGAAAAATAATCTACAGCTTTTCGTAGCATATTACCTCCATATTTTTCATTGGCGGCAATACGACTCATTGCAAAATCTGACTGATTTAGTTTGGTTCCCTGACTATTTATTCGAATAAAAATTTCGGTAACTTCATCTAAGCTCAGTTCCTTATCAAAAAGTTCTATTACACCTAATTTTCTATTTTTAATATCAATAAGTTTTGTAATCAGCTTATTAAAGTCTCGTTGCGTAATTTCTGGATTATTAGTACAATATTCTGTTACAAATGAATATGAATCAAAATTAGTTTGAAAAATTACAGAAATGTCAGAAATCCATTTTTTATCTTTTAAAATCGCATTGTCTAAAACAGCAAAACATTCTTCATCATTTTTGGCAAATGGATTATATGAAATAGAAATACGCTTCTTTTCAAAATCAGCATTAAAAACTTCTAAACCAGCAAGGGCAGTCATCATTGCAGTAACACGTTGCTGTCCATCAATCATGATTTTTTTCCCTATTGAAAGAGTCCCATCCTTTAGCCTCATATCTGGACTTTTTGAAACAATCAAATACCCTGTTGGATACCCTTTAAATAAAGAATCTATCAAATCGCGAACTTGTTTTCCTTTCCAGACAAAAGGACGTTGAATTTCTGGAATGGCTATTTCATTTGATTTTATAAAGTTTAAAATTTGTTCAACAGTATAATCTTGGACACAATATTTTTCTGCCATAATAAATCAAATTTAGTTTTAAGACATAATCATTCCGACAACTCTTTCAAACAATACTCTTTGTATTTTAATGCGTTTTCATAATCAAATCCAGCAAGTTTGCAGACTTTTTTTAGTTCTTCTTCATCTTTGTGATTAGGATATAAAAATTGCCATACTATCATTGCATTATGTTTTTTAGAAGTTTCTTCTGAGATGACAAAATCCTTGCAATCATCATCTGTCAATTCTGGGTGCATATTTTTTATGTCTTCTTTATCCATAAAAGATCTATTTCTTACTTTCTTCAACCGATTTCTTTGCCTTTGTTTCGAGTTTCTTGATTTCCTTCTGGATTCTCTCGGGAATCTTCTCGCCGTCACGCATAACGCACTCGTGGCACTTCATATCGAGAGTGTACATACGGGCAACGCAGTAGTTAGAACGGCAGCAGCCAGCGTGGTAGTTAGGATTTTCCTGAACATGCTTTACGAAATCGGGGTCCTTGATGAGCACATGCGCTATCTGGAAAAGTTCGAAGCCTTCGTCCATAATGCGCTGGCAGTTTGCACCCGACTGAACGCCACCGACATAAATCAGCGGAACATCCTTGATTTCCTTCTGGAAAATTTTGGCTTTCTCCATGAAATACAGTTCCTTGAACGGTGAAGTAGGCGTCATTATCGGACCTACGCCTGGAATATGCAGTGCAGCCTTGAGCCACCACATCGACTTTGGCATATAGTAGGCCATAGCCTTGAGCGGCATTGCACCGCCAAGAATTGTCATCGGTGATGCACTTACAGTACCGCCCGACAGCACTATGCCGTGAACCTTGTGCTTTGCGATTTCCTTTGCAACCTTGATGCCTTCCTCGATGGTTACTCCTCGCCAGCAGTCGTCCCACATGTTGGTCTTGACAACAACTGCCATATCGTCCTTTGCGTGAAGCATAACCTCGTCGAGGATTTC
>DBYO01000020.1:0-1925 GCA_002310235.1 Bacteroidales bacterium UBA1184 | reverse complement strand
GCCTTGCCGAAGTTCTTTACAAGTTGTTTGATTTCCTCCACCTTCAGACGGCGGTGGAAAGTCGGCGAATACAAGTTGAAGCCGTTGGACGCACTTACAGGCGTGCAATGGCAGGTTGAGCGGTGAGTCATATTTCCGCAGTGACCGAGCTGAATGCTGGCCTTTGCGCCTTCAGCGTGAATAGCGGCAGTAAGTTCGCGCAATGCAGGAAGGCTTTCCTCGCGCACATATATTTGTCCGTTGAACGAAACGCCGGTAATATCGACAGCGCAGTAAGCCACGGTTGTCATTCCGACGCCACCGCGTGCTACGCTAACGTGGTAGTCCATCAATTCTTTTGTCGGCATGTTGTCGCGTGCCATGTTCTCGAAAGCCGCCGAACGGATGAAGCGGTTACGCAATGTTATGGGGCCGAGTTGGTAAGGTGTGAATAATTTATTCATTATTTGATAATTTGATGATTCGATAATTTGACTATTTGTCAATTCGATAATTTGATAATTCGATGATTTGACTATTTAAATTTATTTCCTGAAAAATTACTGTTCTTTAGATACTTTATAAAATTAAAGATTCCTGTAGATATCTTAAAAGAATCTTCTTTTAACTTATTAAATTCATCTTCGGTAATATAATTCCAATCTTTTGCACGGATTAATTGACTACGCAATTCGCCACAAGAGCCTTTTGCAATAAATAAGAACTGTATAAACTCCTTGTTACCTTCTCTTTCAAAACCTTCCGCGATATTATCCATTATTGACCCGGCAGCAGCCTTGATTTGAGAACAAAAACGAAAATCATTCCTAAAATCATCATGGCATGTAATTTCATATACACTCATACAAATGTAACGAGCTTGTTTCCAAATATCTAATTCTTCAAAAGTAGAAACCGTTGCCATAAATCTTCAAATTCTTCAAATTTTCAAATTTTCAAATCTTCTAATACACAAAAGGAATGATCCTTTTCAGTTTCTTTCCATCAAACTCCTCAGCGAATTCATTCTCATACTTGTGGTAGATGGAATTTGCACGGGGCACAAGGTTGCAGCACGAGAACCAGAAGAACAAGGCTCCTGCCCAAGAATAGGTAAGGATTGCAAAGCCGAGCCATTCGGTAATTTCGCCAAAATAGTTGGCGCTGGTGACATACCTATACATACCTTTCTTTGGAAGATAATGGTTGGTATCGCCGGGCCTGCGCAGATGGCGGATAACATGGTCGGAATTCAAGTTGATGAACATTCCGGTAAAGAAAATGATAGTTCCTGCGATAAACTGCCAGCTCGTGAGCCAATCGGTAGAATACAGCACGCTATATGTTGGATTTGCAGGTGCAAGGTGGAACAGCCAGTAACCCTGGATGTAGCCGTTTATCAGGTTCCATATTACCGACATCGCCATTATCGCAATCGGCATCTTCGACTTGCCCTTGAGCAAGAACGGGAAGATGAACGAACGCTGGAAATAGTGCAGTTCGAAGAACAAGAAGAACAACAGGTATGGAGCGTTATACTTGATTTCGGGTGCGGCAGTCCACCAAAGGTATAGCACTATAAAAAATACGGGGCATTCCATCAGCATCCACCCCCACTTGTTTGGCATTGCGGGGCCCCATTTCTTGGAAATCATCTTGCCGTAACCAGCATCGACAAAGTAAAGCGAAATAAATACCACAAGACCTACTGCTGCCATCACTATCAGCATGGTATTGAAAAATTCGGGTGTAAATATAGTTTCCATCCTATTATTCTCCTAATTAAAAAAGTTCGCAAGTTTATAAAAAAAATGCAATAGGTATAGTTTTTTTAGGTGGGGAAAGGAGGCATATTATAAACATATTTATACACAAAACCAAATCAAAAATCCCCTCAAAATAATTTCACAAAAATGAAAATGGCTCAAATAAAAATCTTATCTTTG
>DBYO01000041.1 GCA_002310235.1 Bacteroidales bacterium UBA1184 | reverse complement strand
GTGATGTAGCTGTCCTTGTTTTCCTTACCGAGGTTTTCCCTTATAGCAATGTATTCCATTTCGGGGGTTACGATTCCCTGACGAGCCAACGCCATCTGTGTGAAAGCCTTGCCTTTCTTTGCCTTCTTGGGCAGATAGGTAATCGGGAAGGCAATTTTCTTGAGTTCGTCGTCGGCAAGCTGGGCGTTGGTGTAGCGCGATGTGAATTCGTTGAGCTGCTCAAAGTTGTCATCGTCCTTGTGCCAAGCCTCGCGCAGACGCGGAATGCCTTTTTTTACATCGTGCTTATAGTTGGGATCGGTAAAAACACCGCCTGTATCGTAAATGTTTATGCTTCCGTTTGGAATTCTTTCTCCTTCGACAACAGTGTCGGTCAAAAGCACCTGCTTCATTCCAACTTCCACCGGGAATCTTTTCCCTTTGACATATATTTTCTTTACTCTGTCGTCGCTATAACAATTTTCCTGTGCCATATAGTTAAGTTTTTTAGTTTCTGTGGCTTACGCCGTTTCTATGTTTCACGTTTCTAGATTTGAAAATTTGAGGATTTGAAAATTAGCTACGCTGAGCTAAAGGTTCAAAAATTCAACGATTTAACAATTCAACAATTTGATGATTCAATTGTTCATTATCAATTGCCAATTATCCATTGTCAATTGTATTTTGTTCCTCGTCCAAGAATGCTGTCAGCGGAGATGTTGCAACAGCCATGTTGCTGACACTGCCCAAGCCCGACAAGTAAGCCATACGACCTGCTTTTATGCTCAATGCGAAAGCCTCGGCCATCTTCACAGGGTCACCGGCAATGGCGATAGCGGTATTTATAAGGCATGCATCGGCACCGAGTTCCATTGCGTATGCAGCGTGAGAAGGAGCGCCAATTCCTGCGTCAATTACCACTGGGATATTGCTCTGCTCAATGATTATGCGAAGCATTTCTTCGTTCTTTATGCCCTTGTTGGTTCCTATTGGCGAAGCCAAAGGCATTACGGTTGCAGCACCCATTTCTTCCAACTGCTTGCAAGCCACAGGATCAGCCTGAACATACGGCAGCACCTTGAAACCAAGCTTTACCAATTCCTCGGTAGCCTTCAGGGTTTCGCGAGTATCAGGGAGCAAATACTTGGGGTCGGGATGTATTTCGAGCTTCAGCCACTCGGTGCCAAGCGCAGCACGGTTCATCTTTGCAGCGAAAACTGCCTCCTCGGCATTACGCACACCAGATGTGTTGGGCAACAAAACACACTCCTTCGGAATGAAATCGAGTATGTTTTCACTTCCGCTATCCTGAGTGTTGAGTCTCTTCAGCGCGGTAGTAACCATTTGAGAGCCAGAAGCCACAATTGCCTGTCTCATCACTTCGTTTGAAGGGAACTTTCCCGTGCCGATAAACAGCCTCGATGAAAATTCTCTTCCTGCAATAACTAAATTGTCATTCATTGTATTTTACCTTTTAAAATGTTTTCAAAATTTGTTTTATCGTATCGTCTGGATTTTGCGATTCAAGTATCACCGACGAAATCGCAACTCCGTATATTCCAGTTTGTTTCAAGTCATCCAGGTCGTCAACGGTGATTCCTCCGATGGCATAAATCGGCATTTTCAAACCTCGCGACTGCAATTTCTGCATTATGTTTCTGTAACCTTCGAGTCCGAGTATTGCCGAAAGGTTTTTCTTGGTAGTCGTGAAGCGGAACGGTCCCATACCAATATAGTCGGCACCGTCGGCAATCGCTGCGAATACATCGTCGGCGGTATTGCAAGTAGCACCAAGCAGGAAATTGTTGCCAGTCAGTTTTTTAGCCTCGGCGATTGGCATATCGTTCTTGCCAAGGTGTACGCCATCGAAAAGCCCCGTTTCGAGAAGATTTATCCTGTCGTCAACAGTTAGAAGCGCAGCATACTTGTCGCATTCTGGACGCAAAATCTTCGCAATGGCAAGCACCTCGTCATCCGAAGCATCCTTCATCCTCAGCTGCACAAACCTGATTCCTCCGCGCAAAGCCTCCTTGCAACCCGAAACATAGTCGAAACGGGCATTCTGGTGCGAAATAAACATTGTGCGTGGCAGTTCCCACAATGCCGACAGCATTACAAACGATGAAAATCCGACTTCCTCAAGTTCGCTTATATTGTCAAAGGTTACACCCGAAAGCGCACAAACTTTTTCGTCGAGAATTTTCTCGTCAAACAGTCGCTTCAATTCCGCCAACGGGAATTTTGAGCAATAACCTTGCTTGCTTATCGAATCGAAAATCGGAGAAAGGAAGCAATAATCAACCTTGTCCTTGCATTGCAGAACCTCCTCAACGCTATGGCACGAACGAGCAACTCGTCCGCCGAAATTCTCGGGTGGATTTGGATTTCTGCCGTTTAGGTGCACCCCACCGATATTCATTTCCACAGCAAGACGGTGATGGTCGTGCAACGATAATTGTTTCCGCACATCGGCATCGAAGTGCGAAAGGTAGTCGCGCATCTGTATTTCGGTGAAATCGGGTTTGCGGATATGGAAATACTCCACCTTTCCGCTACGAATCATCGCCGAAATCCGTTCCTGCTCGCGGAACACATTCTCTTGTGGTGTTATGCCAATCAGCCTCCGCATGTAGCCCTGATTATTGTAACATTATCGCCTTCGTTCAGGATTGTGGCATCCCACATATTCCTGTCAATCACATCGGTTCCGACAGCAGCTGCTACAGGCTCGTTTGCCTTTATGCCAATCGTTTCGCACAATTTCTCCAAAGTGCATCCCGATGTAACTTCCGTATTCTTTCCGTTAACTAAAACTATCATAATCAACTATTTATTACCTTTTCTTTCCAATCCCCAGAAATGATTCGTCGAACCGTGTCCGTGACCGACTTTTGCATCCTTTGCAGCCAGAATTGCGTTATATACATAATTCTTGGCTTGCGCTACAGCCTCCTCGAGCTGAAATCCCATAGCCAGATAGGTTGCAATTGCCGACGAAAGCGTACAGCCTGTTCCGTGAGTGTTCTGTGAGTCTATTTTTTCCGCTGAAAAAGCCTTGTAGCTTCCATCGCCACAAACAAGAATGTCGGTCATTTTTTCTCCAGTTGAATGTCCGCCCTTGACAAGCACATTCTTGCAATGGCATTCGACAACAATCCGCCTGCCGCATTCAACCATATCGTCGATGCTGGAGATTTTCATTCCCGAAATGGCTTCGGCTTCCGAAATGTTTGGCGTAAGCACAGTGCAAAGCGGGAAAAGTTCTGCCTTAAGCGACTGAAGGAAATCGGCCTTGGCAAGCATGTCGCCGCTTGTAGCCACAAGCACAGGGTCGAGAACAAGATGTCCGCGGTAGTTGTTTCTTGCTAATGAATCCCTTATTGCAACGACGTTCTCCTTAGTATAGACCATTCCTATCTTTATGGCGTCCACAGGAATATCCTCGAGCACGGCATCAATCTGTGCCGACAGCACCTTGGAATCGACAGCCTGAATAGCCCGCACACCGCAGGTATTTTGTGCCGTGACGGCAGTTATTGCACTGGCAGCATACTGACCGAGCGAGAAAATAGTCTTGATGTCGGCCTGAATTCCCGCTCCGCCAACAGAATCGCTACCCGCGACAGTAAGCACATATCTTATTCCATCCATAAATCTTTCAATTTACAAATTCGTGCGGTACAAAAAATAGAGTGGATTGAAATTCCCAAATCTGCATTACCAGACTGGTCAACGGGTTTAATCTCAGCCTACTGTTTTCAGCACCCCAGCAATATGTTTTTGCCCGACAATGAAAGTCAAGCGTTGCAAAGGTAATAATAATTTGGATTCGAGGATTCGAAAATTTGAAGATTATACATTAGAAGGCATCAATCCTTGCTATTTATCAATGAGATAATACATTGCATATATTCTTCTACCTTGGGCATAAGCGGTTTTATATCCGATTCCTTTATTACTTTCCACTCGTCGTAATCTCCAGTTTGCCTTAACTCAAACAACCGTGTATAAAAACTTCCCATTTCGTCCGAAATTATGTTGGTGCTGACGAAATGAAGTCCAAGCATACGAATTACTCCACTATGTGTATTTGCCAGAATACCATTCTTTACCAACAATGCGCTTGTTACATAATAACAAGCATAATACATACGGTTTGCAGCAGCATACCAATATCCTCCATCAACAATGCCAACAATTTCGTTCCAAGTCTCTCGGGCTCTTTCAAGTTTGTATTTTACAAGATTGTCGCGTTCCTCTGTTGTCAGCATAATACAATTCCCTCCCGTTGTATGTTTTTGTAAAAAGGAGTTCCTTTTCTAGTCTGCCATTCTGTCGTAGTGTATAGCTTTGAACTGAAATATTCTCCAAATTTCCACCCCAGCGCAACAAATGGATAAGCGTATGTATCGAAATCCTCATATTGAATTTCGTTTTTGTCAAGAATAATAAGCAAATCCCAGTCAGAATCGGCATTGGCATCGCCCCTTGCCTGCGAACCAAAAAGAATCAACCTGGCGTTAGGCGGCAAAACATTCCTGCCCAAATCCTGAATCTTTTCGATAATATTCAACTTGTCTGCGCTCATAAACTTCTGGCATTGTAAATGCGAAAATACACTTTTTTGCCAATATGACAAAATCATAACAATTTTTGACAGAAAATTATCGAAGAGTAAACTATGTCCTTCAGTATTTGCAACCTTTAGTTCGTTGCCAAAGGCATTAAATCCGACACAAAAGGTTGGTGTATGAATTTTCAAAAACAAGATTTATTTTCACAATCATAATTTATATGCCCTCATCTCATTAAACATTCATTTTTGTTGTAGACATCTCCAGAAAAATAATTTTGGTATGTTGTTTAGGTTTGTTATCTTTGCCATTGGTTTGGTAATGAACCAGACCGTACATATTGAATAAACGAAGCGTTTATGCTCGTCTTGTAGGTGAAAATGTGAGAAGTTTTCAAAAAATGGCAAGAGGGTGTAATGGTTCGCGCATATCGCGTGGACTGGTTGCAATTTCTTCCATTTAGGGTATTTCTCACAACCTTCACTTAGAGAAGTGGCTTATCAGTACCACGCTTCTTTTGTGTAGAATTTTGCCTGTTGGGTACTGAGGGGCAGGAAAAAGAATATGATTTAAATTTAACGCATCAATATTAGATATGTCATTATGAACGGAGAAAACAAATTTCTGAAATTATTTTACATTATAGCTTTTATTGCTTTTGCATGTGTTAGTTGCTGGGCAACAGCAGAATCGTTACATATGTTGCTTCCAACTTGGCCGTTATTTGCGGTTTATATTATAACAATTGGCTTTTTTGTAATTGCTTCTCTTGGCACAAAGATGATTGTAGACAGTTTCAACCCTAACATATATCTGGAAAAACGTGGTTTGCGCTTGATTGGTGGGGTAATTATTGTACTTGTCTTTTGGCTTGTTTGCAGTATGCCGACAAACACTCATACATTCTTCTACCGTTCAGTAGCTAATGGCATTGCAAAGCAAGACATCATGACAACTAGTGGATATCTGAGTCTGTTGGAAAATGACACAAAAATTGAAGATAGTATTAAAAACACATTAAATGTTTTTGACAATAAAATTAATGCTAAGCTCCAAGATTTAGAAAGTGAGATAATGAATAAAGCTAATCCTAATTTTGGACCAGAAGCGAGGAATATCCTTCGTCAATTTGCATACTTGTTAGATGTGCCTACAGTAGATCCATTATCTACTAGAGCGACTCCAACAGATAGCCAACGTAAAATTTTGGTTGACGAGTATAGAAATAAAATATATAAATTGGCGGAAACAAAGAGAATTGCTATACGTAATTCTATGTTGGCAGCAGACAGGGATGTGTACACAATGAAGGCTAAAACAGCAAGAATAAGTCTTGATTCTATATCAGAACGAATGAATAATAAACCATCACTATTAAACGAGGCTTCTTTTACACACGAAATAGATAATCATTTGCAGACGGCTTATTCACTAATCAAAAATTACAGCAAATACATAGATTTTAATTCACAATCAGACAGAGAAATATACATGGCAAATAATCCAGTAACTAATATCAAAAGATTGATGAGTGTATTTGATGTTTGGAAAGATTTTTTCAGAGGATTATATAAAGGGCATGGCTTTGTTTTCTGGATTCTTATCTCTATTTTAGTTGATATTGCCGCCTTCATTTTCTTTGATTTAGCATTCAAAAAGGAAGATTAACACATAAAATATACAACATGGCAAAAAAATTTAAAGTTGGAGAAGACAACAATGATGAAATATCTCAAGGACAAATATCTAGGAATGAAACGACTGTTTCTCCAATAGCGGAAGCGGACACAATTAATGCTCTGCCACAAGATGAAAATAATGATCCTAATGCAATTAAAGTTACAATAGAAGACGAAAAAACACCTATTGTAGTTTTGTTCGGACCACCTTCAAGCGGAAAAACAATGATATTGGTTCGTATGACAAGATATTTACGAAAAATTGGATTCAATGTAAAAACCGTGCCGACATTCCGTTCAAGTGAAGATGAGCATTATAAGAAAATATGCGATGGATTTAATGAAATGATAACAAACGAAAATGCAGCGGAGAGTACAAGTGCGATTAGTTTTATGTTGCTTAAGGTATGGAAAAAAGGCAAGCCAATATGTCAAATATTAGAAACACCAGGAGAACATTGTTTTAATCCAAATGACAAAAGTTCTAATATGGACTTTCCACGATATTTTCAAAGTATATGTAATAACAATAATCGGAAAATATTTCTTATTGTTGTGGAACCAGACTGGAGAGATGAGTCGCACCGTACAAATTATGTTCAGCGTATTAACCAATTGATACATAGAATGGGACAGAGAGACAAAGCTATTTTTCTCTATAATAAAGTAGATGAAACTCCTTTCGTTATTATGAGAGGAAAAACAAATACGGCTGAAGCAAAAAAGTCTGTTTCTGATCAATATAAAGGAATCTTCGAGTCTTTTAAGAATACAATTCCTATTGTTAATTTTTTCACGCCATATAATTGCAAATTTGTTCCTTTTTCTACAGGTGATTATAACAAAACTGTTAACGGTGACAATGTGTATGAGGAAGGTCCTGATGAATATCCGCGAGAATTGTGGAAAACAATAATGAGTTTTGTGAGAGGATAAGGCTATGGATGATGTCAACTTTTATGTGCATGGCGTTCCCAAAGGACATGATATTTGGGGTATAGAACAAGATAGGGACTATCTTAAAAGTTTCTATACAGCAAGGAGTACAGATGAAATAAGATTGGATGTTTTAAGAGGTAAGTCTTTTTATACATATATTAGAGGTACGAATGTTAGTGGCTTTGACGATCGCAAAGGTTCTTATCTCGGATTAACTATAAGTTTTGATAGTGTTTTTTGTACAGATACTGAAAGTCTATGTCGTTTGTTCGAAATTGTTTTTGAAAGGCTTATAGTTGGAACAATCTTGAATGAGCATAATGGGAATTATCGTTATTCGGTAAGTACATTTAGTTCTAAAACAAAAGAATTAGAAAAAGTTAAAACGGTACTGTTTAGGGAATTGGAACAATTTAATGACGATTTTGAGAGTATTGACAATTCTTTTGTTGCCTTACCTAGCAAACAGCCCACTTATTATAATTTATTAGATGTTGATAGTCCAAGTTTCTTTTCTACACTAAAAAGAACATTAAAAATATGTATTTCTAATGATTATACTACACGCGACAATTATATCGTAAGTTTGAAAAATCAACTTGATTCAATGAAAACCGAAAACAATAAGTTAGCAGATGAAAATAGAACATTGAAAGTTCAAGTTGCAGAATTATCAAAATTGAAAGAACAGATAGAGTCGCTTTCGGCAGAAAATAAAAAGTTAAGACAAGATAATGCTTTGTTGCAAGGTAAAAATGCAGATTTACTGAGGGATATTGAAAAATATAAGCCTAAGCAAGCCCCTGTTCCAACAATAGATGACCCAGAAACAGAGCAGATTCCGTATAAAGAAAAGAGGGTAGATAAGAATAATAAAATAATGAAGAACAAAAGTAACAATAAGAAAAATAAGCAGAACCCAAACAAAAGTAAACATAAGAAAAAGAAAAAATAGAAAACATTGATCAACATGAATACATCAGTTTATCTGTTTGGCAAATTTAAAGGTAATTATACACAATATCCTGACGATTACACGCGGAAATTGTTTCTAGATTTTGAAAATAATATCAAGTCTGATGTAGAAACGCAGTTAATGATTCATCGGGACAATGATTTGGTATATTGTGCATATATCCATTTGAAAC
The DNA here is from genome assembly GCA_002310235.1 of Bacteroidales bacterium UBA1184. Taxonomy (GTDB): domain Bacteria; phylum Bacteroidota; class Bacteroidia; order Bacteroidales; family ML635J-15; genus Bact-19. Next base: position 8,326 of record DBYO01000041.1, on the reverse strand, counting down.
ACAGCAGTTATGTAGGTATATGTTTTGTATTTAATGGGGTTGTTTTCTCGGATGCCAATTCTTTTTGCAAATTGTGTGAAGATTCTTTTACGAGTTCGGCTTTTAGTGATGTTTTAGATTACCCCAATAAGGATGAGATATTTTTTCAGGATAAGAACCTTTATAAACTATCCAATAAAATTGAGCCATTGGCAACATTAATGTCTGCTAAAATATTGGATGAAATAACTTTTGTAAAGTTGCCGCCAGTTAATTATTCAAATAATATAAATGAAGCAAAAACATTCAATTTGGATATTGGTAATGAGGTGATAACAGAAGCAGTCAAAGAGTATAGCAATGTTTTTGTATCTGGAAATTACTCTTCGAAACTCTTGGCTGGTTATTCTGAAAAAATAAGCACTCTTAATGATGAAAATGCAAAATTAAGAAAGAAATCAAAGGGATTTGTGATTGTTGCGGTTGTTTTTGTTGTTTTAGCAATTGGATATATTATATGTGACCTAGGAAAAAACTTATGGCACGAACATGAAAATAATGAAGAAATAAGTACTCTTAAGGAGAAAAACGGCAAAATGGAAAAGACCATTTCCGATTTGGAAACAAAGAATAGAAATTTAATAGAAGATTATTATTCAGTAAAATCAGAATTAAAACAACAAGATTCGATTGTCAATTGCCTTCAAAATGATACCATAAGATTAGCAAAAACTAATGAAGAATTACTATCCCAACTAGAAGAATCCAACGATTTAAATGATAGTTATCGTCAGAGAATCAGTCAAAAAGATAGGGAAATATCTAGCTTAAAAAGGCAATTAAAAGAGGCACAAGAGATATATAATAGTAATAGATCTTCTAATAATAGATATAACAATACTAATCTGTATAGAAGTTCATGGGGATGGGGTAGAACATATTAGTTATAAAATACAGTTGGTAGTTTGGTTAAAAAAAAGTTTAATATTGAATCATGAAAAAGATAATTTTTATTCTTGTCGTATTGTTAGGTGTCATTTCTATGGCTCCATCGGATAGCAAGTCGTTTGTAAATGAGGCAAATGCTTGTTGTGCTTGTGAAGAATGTTGCGAAAGTGATAATGTAGAAAGCAGTGTGTACATTTGTACTGGACAGTATGCAACAGCATATCATAGAAACAAGAATTGTAGTGGTTTAGGAAATTGCAAAGGAGAAATAAAGCAGGTTAGTTTAGAATATGCGAAGCAAAAGCGCAGAACACCATGCAAAACATGTTGTAGATAAAATCTTGAACTTTTGTCATTGAGGCATTGGCTTATTTTATACAAGTATTTTAATTGTAAGTAATCATGAGATTTTATATATACACATTAGCCGCAACTAACGACAATTTCTGAATAATGAAAACAGTGCAGAATATTTATAAACGAAAACATATATGGAAAGATTTTTATATTTAGTACATTTGTAAAACTTTTTTGAAAATGAAGAAAACTTTATTTCTAATATTCTCAATCTTTATAATAATATCGGGAAATAGTAATGGTTCTGTTGCCCCCACAAACACTGATAGACCAACAACAGGAACTCTTAATGGTCACGATTGGGTTGATTTGGGGTTGCCATCAGGCACAAAATGGGCGACCTGCAATGTTGGAGCTAATAGTCCTACTGCATACGGTGATTACTTTGCTTGGGGAGAAACTTTCAAAAAATCGGAATATGGAGAGGGCGACTATAAATATTCTGATAACCCAACTATACTTCCAGCAAGTGCCGATGCTGTTACTGTAAACTGGGGAGCTGGATGGAGAATGCCGACCTTGGAAGAAATGAACGAATTGTACAACAAGTGCACACATAAGTGGACAACACAGAATGGGGTAGCAGGGCGATTATTTATCGGACCTAACGGCAACTCTATTTTCCTTCCTGCTGCAGGTTCTCGCTCCGATAGTAGTCTAGACAAAGCAGGTTTCTTAGGATGTTATTGGTCGAGTTCGCTCGAACCAGACGATGACTCTCCGTGGTTTCTTCTCTTCGCTTCTGACGATTATAATGTGGGACTCACCAACCGTTACTACGGATTCTCTGTTCGTCCAGTATGTAATTAAAACGAAATATCAAATTCTATGAGAATTAGTAATCTGATTATATGTGGAGTATTGGCTTTCGTTATACTATCGTGCAAAGAACGAACAGTACAAAATAAAGCAGATGCTACAAATATTGCAAACCAAAACATAATAGACACAACAAATTGTGCAGAGTGCCTTAAGTACGAACTAAAATATCCGGAATATTATCCCGGAGTGTCTGATTCTTTGCCGAAAGAATATATAGATGCTGATTGGATGAGTACTTATGCATCATACTTCCTTGATAGCATGAAAGATCCATATAAATATGTAGTTTTTTCAGTTTGTTACATTGATAATGACGATATTCCAGAAATATGTCTAGGTCAAGAATGTAGGTCTGGAGAAGTCGTGTTTCTGACACAGCATAATGGCGTCGTATATAGTGACTGTTATAATAGTTGGTCTAATTTTTCGCAATATATTGAAAAAAAAGGACTTATTCGTAACTCGGTGATAGGAGGAAATACCTGTGGCGATATTATTGTAAAGTTGGAAAATGGAAACTTCCAATACTTGTTGGATATAGAGTCCGGTTTTTATTCTAGTCCCATTGAAAGCTATTCTATACAGGAGGTACATGACAATCGAACAAACAAAATAGTAGCAGATACTCTTTATGGTAAAGATGCCTTTATTAAGCGAGGTAAACTCATCAATGATGCCATTGAGAGGGAATACTCATCCAAAGGCACCAGCATTGCCATCTTCGATTCTGCTCAAGGCGTATATAGCGCAAAAACATTATGTGAGTTGTTTTGTGGTGGAAAATGAATATAAATCATATTTATATTGTGTAATATCAGAGAGCTAAATGTTGTATTTCTGAACGCTTAAACATCTGCATTTTTAATTCTTTCCTCCATTCCCTCCAACTTTGGAATCTGCTCCATCAAATCTTAGCTATAAATATCGGTTGTCCCCCAATGCTGATGGTTCAACAATAGGAACCCGCATAAAAAGCGATTTTTTCAATTACCCAAATAAATCCTATAACTTTTCCAATTGTTCCATTCAGCATCGTCAGGAAGTTGAAAATAAATATCCCATACATATTTCATCCCAGGATATTCAATAAGTTCGTCGTCTGTACAATCGTCTGGCAAATAACAATTCATAATATCATTGCCAACTATTCCAATATCCTCGTATTGATTTTTCAATTGAATCAATTTTGAACGCATAACATTGTTTGTGCCATTTTTAAAGTTTTTTCTGGCTTCATCAGGCAAACTGTTGGTTATAGAATTCCTATAATCAATCCACTTGTTCCATTTTACCTGCTCTTCTTTAATGATATTCTTTTTCTGCTCTTCTTCTTGTACTTCGATTAATAACGAATAAGCATCTTCTATCATTTTGGATGAGATTTGCTTGTGCTTAACATATGATGTTTTTTCGCCACATAGGCATGCTAAAACACTACGGCTGGCGGTTTCGTATTGTTTGCAGCATCGTAATGACATATCACTAGAGCATAATGAACGACCAACAGCAGAACCAATCCCATCTATTTCGCAAACTTGTATATATGCTTCGTACGCAGATTTTTGATATTCGTTAAATAATTTCCAGTCGTTGTCAAGTATTTGGGCAATTTGTTGATTATCTTCACCAACCTTTATTCTCATTAATTCAAGACTATCATATAGCATCTCTATTTCCATAAATGTACACCATGCAAAATCTCTATCATCATTCGTGTTTGACAAAACGTAATCAATATCTTCTTTTGTGACTTTTTCCTTAGATTTTATGCTGTCAATCTTTTGTGCTATAGGGTCGATATTAGATTCAGCAGGCAAATATGACTCTTGAGTGTCTTCCAGTATCTCTTTTTCGCTAGTTTTGGTCATATTATAGGCATATATGCCAACACATATTCCGATGATAACCAAAATAATTATTGCAAAAATGTACTTTTTTGTTTTCATGAAATAAAAAATAGGTTTCCGTTGCTACAAAAGTAAATATAAAAGTTTGTTCCGCAATATAATAGCATAATGGTTTTGTGATATTTTTTGATTTCCCTATTTTTTTCTGTCCTTTTTGCAAAACGATTTAAAAAAAATGATTTGGTTACAATATTTAAGCATATTTATTGAGTTCCAAAATTGCTCTATGGAATCCAACATTTCAGAACGTAGTGTACAAACAGGATATGTCGCCATCGGTTCGCAGCATAAACAGCAGCAACATAAGCGCAAAAATTGCAATCACAGCCAAGGCCTTACCTATTTTCCTTTTCCACGACATAATTCTTAATTTTTTGATATAACAGATAAGCTCCATAATTGGAATGGTGCTGCCAGTCGCTGAATGTTCCTGGAACAGACGAAATATCAGAGGCATCAATATATGCTGCGCCTTCTTCGTCAAGCAGACGAACTATTTTCGTGCATACCGACTGCATGCTAGCAAGCTCGGAACTATTGGCATTCGAAAATGCAATGTGGTTGTACGGTCCAACGACAAAAACGATGTCAACCTTACGCTCGCGGCACAAATGTATCATTGCCCGCAACTCGTCGTAGCGGTACGATGGCTCTGTATTCACATGCAACGAGTACGAATTTACATCAAATGAAGCAACTACATTCAAGTCGTAATTGTAATCCGCACTATCGGGTCGTTCATACGAAACTTTCTTCTGTGCCTCCTCCTTGGGTCTCATCCACGTCAGACTTTTCTCGAATTTTGCCGAATCAAGGCAAAAGGCAAGGTCCTGATAATATTTGCGTCGGATTTTATCGAAATAAAACGCCAGGAAGTCGGCAGACCTATCGGACATGGTTACATTACGGCGATTCGCACGTATCACCTCATCGACATACTTGTCACCACGTACACCAGCCGACCACATGGCGGCATACGACGTATAGCGCATAAAATAGTCCTCGTTACTACTTGCAAGCTTGTTGCACCAATATGCGGGATTTACGTAATATATGACCTTGAGGTTCTCAACATTGTCGTTGCCACATATAAGCGGGAAATATGTACATGCCGTCCTGCCCGCCCCTGCTACCACCGAAAATCTCACATCCAAAGCCGTATCGGCATTCAAAAAGTCGAAGTAATTACCACCTGTCACGCTACCACTTTCCGATGTTCCCATTATAAGATACCCGTTGTTTGCCTTAATGCTTTGCAGAAACAAATCGGTATATAATGTATTGTTGTCGCGCAGTTCCTGATGGCGGATTGTGTAAAGCTGCCCGTCGGTTGCCGAATAGCGGAATGAGGGAATGCACAGCGATGCAAGCATCCAGAATGCCACCGCCACCAAGGCGACAACTCCAACAAATGCCATATATTTCATGCGGTACATCTTCATCAGAAAAGCAAATTAAACATTTCTACTAGCTGTTCGACAGGATAATTGAAGAAAATCCAGCCAACCGTCACAAAAACGAATGTAACAGCAACTCCCATGATTTTACTCAACGAACCATTATTTCTGCCAGCATTCTTATTTGTTGCAACCTTATATATCGACAAGCCGATTCCGTGCCATAGTCCCCAGAAAACGAAATTCAAGGTGCTGCCGTGCCATAGTCCGCATACGAAAAACGTTACCAAATACGCAATAACCGACACCAGCATCCTGTACTTTACAATCGGAGTGCGGTTTACCAATGCTATCACGGGCTTGAAAACATACATTTTCAAGAAAGTTGAGAACGTTATGTGCCACCTTTTCCAGAATTCGGCAATATTTGAAGAAAAATACGGCAACCTGAAATTCTCGGGAGTACGGATTCCAAGCATATATGCGGTGCCGATTGCCACTTCGCAATAGCCCGAAAAATCGATGTAGATGTAAATGGAATACAGCAAGGCGGCCAAGCAAACAGCCGACCACGCACCCATATATGGCAACAAGGTGTTATAGTCTATTGCATACTCCTTTATCAAAGGCACTATCAGCAGAAGTTTTACCGCGCCAATGAAAATCCGTCCGATACCTGCCAAAAGCATCCTTAAATTGAACCTTACACGGGTTTTGTTGACCCAATAATGGAAATTGTTGAAAGTATCGATAGGTCCTGCGGGGAAAGTCGGGAAGAAAAACAGATAGTTCACATACGACAACACGTTTATGCTACGGATATTCTGCCTATAACATTCCACAAGCCAGTGAATCATACGGAAGAAGATGTACGACAAGCCCAGTTTTTCGACCGAGAAGAAATGCTTCTGCAAGAAAGCATCCCACCATTCACAAAACCACGACTGCACAAGTGGATAGTTGCGAACTGAAAAAATTGCAATCAGCAAAGTCAGCATTAGCGCCAGCAACCACTTGAACCTGCGTTTTTTCAAGGCCACTCCGACCCCATACACTATCAGAGATAGCAACAGTAGGATAAATACAGAACGGGGAGTGACTATTTTTGTCAGAATGAAGGCATTGCCAAGTAGTATCATCACATTGTTCAGCCAGCCCCGCTTGAAAATCCATTTGCATGCCACAAACAGGCACACAAACAGGAGAATATCAAAGAAAAGCATATAGTCGCCGAACAACATCTGAGTTACTTTTGCATTTTGCACTGCAAATATACGACATTTTGCGATGCTCCTATTTCAAAACAAATTAAAACGTTAACTTTGCACAACAAAATTTACGCACTATGGCAGACAATTATTTGGAAAACAGATACGAAGAAGTATTCGGACAGGGGAACGCAAAGTCGCACCCGAAACACATAAACTCAATCGATTCGCTCATAGCGAAAAACCGCAGCTACCGAGGCTACAAGAAGGACTACATTGTACGCCCCGAAATGATGGAACGCATTGTGGCTGTTAACACAAAAATTCCGTCGGGACGCAACCAGCAGGTGCTAAGGTTCAAGATTGTAACCAAGGAAACCGGTGCCGAGAAGATTTTGAAAAACATACATCTCGGCGGTGCTTTGCCAGAACTCCATCTGCCGTTCGAAGGTACAGAACCAGAAGCATTTGTAATCATCTGTTCAACCGCTGCCGAAAACAAGATTGTCGACATCGACCTTGGCATTTCAATGCAGTCGATGCTGCTGAAAGCAGTGGAAATGGGACTCAACGGCATCATCATCTGCGCTTTCAACAAGGAAGAAATCAAGCGTGAATTTTCGCTGCCTTACGAACCTTTGGCAATAGTTGCCATCGGCAAGGGCAACGAAAAGATTGAACTGGTTCAGATTTCCGAATCCGACAGCCACGCCTACTACCGCAAGGACGGAATACACTATGTACCAAAGGTTAAGTACGAAGATATTGTAATATAAGGCATTAGCATGTCTGCCAACGAACAAGAATACATTCCGATAGAGAAGCATCCGCTCCAACCATTTCTTCCCGACGGTGCCGAAATTCTTATGCTCGGCAGTTTCCCGCCTAAGCGCGAGCGCTGGTCGATGGACTTCTACTACCCTAACATACAGAACGATATGTGGCGAATCATGGGCCTTATCTTCTTCAACGACAAGGACTACTTTGTAGAAGCCAACGGAAAGAAGTTCCGATTCTGCTACGACAAGGTCGTAAATTTCTGCACCGAGAAGCACATTGCAATCTTCGATGCAGCCAGTTCGGTGCGACGGCTGATGGACAATGCCTCGGATGCCCACTTGGAAATTGTAGAGCCGACCGATATTCCTGCTCTTCTGCACAAAATTTCACAATGCCGCACGGTTGTTTCCACTGGAGGAAAATCAGCTGAAACCATTGCAGAACAACTTGGTTGCAAAGTGCCAGCAGTTGGTGGATTTGCCACATTTACCCTTGATGGAAAAGAATACAGATTCTATCGTATGCCGTCAAGTTCGCGGGCTTTTCCAATGAAACTGGAGAAAAAAGCAGAAGCATATAGGAGAATTTTTGAATAAGGTTTGTATCCAACAACTTGAAAGCCAGAAACGGCGAAGCCACCCTTAGACAAGCTCAGGGGGCGGAGAAACCCAGAAATGCCGAAGGCATAAAAACGGCGAAGCCATTCAAACCTAGAACGGCGGAGCCCTCAACGAAGTTAACCTTTAGCTCAGCGTAAGCTAAACCTTCAAACGGGCGTTAGCCCACAGAAACGGGCGTAGCCCTAGTGCGCCTCCAGCCAGTTCTTTCCAAACCTTGCATCAACAATCAGAGGAACGCTGAGTTTCACGCAGTTCTGCATTTCGTCAACCACAATCTGCTTTACGATTTCCATTTCCGAAACCGGCAC
>DBYO01000006.1:29044-70020 GCA_002310235.1 Bacteroidales bacterium UBA1184 | reverse complement strand
CCGACTATCCGCAAGGCTGTTAAGAAAATGTCGTCAATCGACAAGATGATGAGCGACGGAACTTTCGCTTCTCTTTCGAAGCGTGAACAGCTCCAGATCAGCCGTCAGAGAGCTAAATTGGAAAAGAACCTCGGTTCTATCGCCGATTTGTCGAGACTTCCAGCTGCACTTTTCGTAGTTGATATCCTTAAGGAAAAAATCGCCGTTCACGAAGCTCAGAGATTGGGTATTCCAGTATTCGCAATGGTTGATACCAACTCGGATCCTAAGAACGCTGACTTCCCAATTCCAGCAAACGACGATGCTTCAAAGTCAATTCAACTTATCGTTGCTACTATGTGCCAGGCTATAAAGGAAGGTTTGGACGAAAGAGCAGTTGAAAAGGAAAATACTGCAAAGGAAGCAGGCGAAGAAGCTGAAGAACAGGCTGCTCCTGTAGAAAGAAAGAGACAGAGAAGAACTTCGGCAAAGAAGGAACATGTTGAAGAAGCTCCTGTAGAGGCTGCTGCTGAAACCGAAGAAAACTAGTATTAACGTTAAAACTGAAAGACAATGGCAAATATAAGTGCTGCTGACGTAAAGAAATTGAGAGATTTGACCGGTGCAGGTATGATGGACTGCAAGAAGGCTTTGACCGAAGCCGACGGTGATTTCGAAAAGGCAAAGGATCTTATCAGAGAAAGAGGTCTTGCTATCGCTAACAAGCGTGCTGACCGCGAAGCTACCGAAGGTGCTGTTCTCGCTGGTACTGCAAAGAACAATACAGTTGGTGTTGTTATCGCATTGAGCTGCGAAACCGACTTCGTTGCTAAGAACGATGATTTCGTGAACCTTGCAAAGGAAATCCTTAAGGTTGCTTGCGACAATCTTCCTGCCGACCTCGAAGCTTTGAAGGCTATGCCTCTCAACGGAAAGACTATCGCCGATGCAGTTGCTGAAAGAAGCGGTGTTACTGGCGAAAAGATGGAACTCGCTTATTACAATAAGATGGAAGCTCCTTACGTTGTTGAATATATCCACAACGGAAACAAGCTCGCTACCGTTATCGGTCTTAACAAGGTTGTTGACCGTCAGGTTGGCCGCAACGTTGCAATGCAGGTAACTGCTATGAATCCTATCGCTGTTGATGAAAATTCTGTTCCACAGAGCATCAAGGACGAAGAATTCTCAGTTGCAATCAACAAGACCAAGCTCGAACTCAGCGCAAAGGCAGTTGACGTTGCTTTGAAGAAAGCAGGCATCAACCCGAACCTCGTTGACAGCGACGACCATATCGAAAGCAATATGGCAAAGGGATGGATAACTAAGGAACAGGCTGACGAAGCTCGTAAGATTAGAACCGAAGTTACCGAAGCTACCGTTGCTACCATGCCAGAAGCTAAGATAACTGCTATCGCAAACGGTCGTTTGCAGAAGTTCTTCAAGGAATCAACTCTTATGAACCAGGCTTACATTTCCGATTCAAAGGTTTCAATCGCTCAGTATTTGGAATCTGTTGAAAAGGGTCTCGTAGCAACTGGCTTCGTAAGATTCGGCTTGAAAAATTAATGATTTCATAATTCTATCAGGCAGAGGGCATCCATTACGGATGCCCTTTGTTTTTTTATTACGACAAATCGTTTTTTTGTGTAAATTTGCCACATACGCAAACAATAGGTAATTAATATATGATAGCAATAGCAGATAGCGGTTCGACTAAGACCTTGTGGGTTTTGTCGGATGGAAAAGGTCTGGAATATACTTTCAAGACTATTGGTTTCAATCCTTATTTTGTAACACGCGACGAGGTGGAATACTGCATGTCGGCGGCTTTCCCAAAGGAAGTGAAACCCAATGAAATTAGCGATGTATATTTCTATGGTTCGGGATGTTCCAATTGCGACAATTACGCGCATTTGCAGGAAGCTTTGTCAACGTTTTTCGGCAAGGCAAGCATAAATATCTACTCCGACATGCTTGGAACTGCCAGGGCTTTGCTGAAACGCGAAGCCGGTGTTGCTGCAATATTGGGCACTGGCTCAAATTCGTGCTTCTACAACGGCACCGAGATAACAAAAAATCCTGTTTCGCTCGGCTATATACTTGGAGATGAAGGGAGTGGAGCGACAATAGGCAAGACTTTTATCAAGCGTTATTTGGAAGGAAGATTCGATGCTGAGCTTACGAAACAGATTTTTGCCGAAACTGGCGAGACTGTTACAACCGTCTTGAATTCCGTTTATAAGGGTGAGCATCCTAACAGATATTTGGCTAACTTTACTAAGACCATAAACAATCATATCGAACATCCCCAGATGCAGGAATTAATGCGTCAGTCGTTCCGTGATTTCTTTGGCAATTATCTGTTTGTTTACCCCGACTATCTTAAGTATAGGATTGGTTTTTGCGGAAGCATCGCATACTATTTCAGTGGCATTTTGGTCGAAGAACTTGAAAAGTTAGGGTATTCCAGAGATAATGTGTTTATTATTAACGAAGTAACAACTGAGTTGCTGAAGTACCATTTAGGATAGCGCGCCTTTCTGCCCTGTTTCCGAATCGTAGGCTTTGTTTCGGAAGTCGCGAGGCGAGCAGCCGAGGCGTATGCGGACAAACTTTGAGAATGCGCTTATGCTTGAGAATTCGAAAGCATGAGCGATTTCTTTTATGGAACGGTCCGAGTAGCGCAGTTCGTGGGCAATAGCATCGGTAGCGTATTCGAGAATCCATGTCAGGGCGTTCTTGCCACTTAACGACTGTACGGCATGCGATAGATATTTGGGCGATACACACAGCATTTTGGCATAGTCGGCAACAGTTCGCGAGTGAATGCTTTCGGTCGAGAGCAAGTCGATGAACTTGCGGAAAACCAAGTCTTTCTGCTTGGCGATTACGGTGAGCACATTTGTATCGATATGCCTGTTTATGATTACACATATTTCATAAAAAACGGTTTCCATCAGCAGAAGCATGATTTCCTTGTAGTAGAAGTCGCGCGGCGAAGCAATTTTCTCGCGCACTATGGAAAAATAGTCAAGTGCAAGCTTCATTTCCTGCTTATTCATGTGGATAATCGGGTGCGTGCGCGTGTACATCATCAGAGGCCACAGACCGCGTCCAGACATTATCGTCTTTTCAAACTTCACATACGACAGAGCAAAGAACAACCCGTCGAAATCGTCGTCGAGAGACAACGTCATCAATCGACAGGTTTGGCGGAAGTATCACAATGTCGTTCGCCATAGCGGTGTACGTCGTGCCGCCGAGCGAGAAACTTACTTGTCCTGCCGTGCATATTACAGCCGAAACCATGGTTGTGCGTATGGTTCCTGCTAGAAAAATGTCACCAAAACTATCCTTTATCAGGATGTCGCCATCGTTGTAGTTTATGTTGCGTTCCATAAGGCAAAGATATAAATTTATCACTAAAAGTTGTCCATTTTTCCTAATAATTTTTTCAGTCGGTTTATTATGCATTATTTCGCGCCGAATTTAAAAAATAGAACATGGAGAATATTTCATTCAACAAAAGACTTCAGGAAAGTTTTGTTCGCAATTGGGGGCTTCCTGCATTGTCTAATTATCAAGGGATTACACTTACTTATTCGGATATAGCCCGCCGCATATCGAAGTTACACATTGCATTCGAGCAGTGCGGTCTGCACAAGGGCGACAAGGTTGCTCTTTGTTCGCGCAGCCAGGCCAACTGGGGCGTATGTTTTCTTGCATCGCTTACCTACGGAGCGGTTCCTGTTCCGTTGCAACACGAGTTCAAGCCGTCGATGATACAGCATCTTGTAAATCATTCCGAAGCGCGTGTGCTTTTTGTTGACGATGCTGTATGGAAGGGCCTCGACATTGCCGAAATGCCTGGTGTTTCGGTGGTTGTAAACATTTCGGACCTAAATTTCCTGTTTGCTGCCAGCGACGAGTACATGCAGGTGCGCGAGCATCTCAACGAGTTGTACGGCAAGCGTTATCCCAAGCGTTTTTCGCAGGAAGATATCAAGTATTATGTCGATTCGCCCGACGAATTGGCAATCATAAACTACACTTCGGGAACTTCGGGACAGTCGAAGGGCGTAATGATTCCGTACCGTGCTTTGTCGAGCAATGTCGATTTTGCACATTTAGACGCTTTGCCGCGTTTCGGACGTGGTTCGCAGGTGGTTTCGATGCTGCCTATGGCTCATATGTACGGTTTTATGTTCGAGTTTTTGTTCCAGATAACAATGGGCGCACACGTTCATTTCATAACCAAGATGCCGACGCCGAAGTTGATAATGCAGGCATTTGCCGACATACATCCCGACATTATTATTTCGGTTCCGCTGATAATAGAGAAAATATACAAGAACAAGCTGAAGCCTATTCTCGACAAGAACAAACTTTTGTTCCGCATTCCGATTGTGGATCAGATGCTCGAGAAGAAGATATGCACCGAGCTTACCAATACTTTCGGCAATGCGTTTGAGGAGGTGATAATAGGTGGTGCGGCCTTCAACAACGAAGTAGAGCGTTTCTTCCGCAAGATAGGTTTCCGTTTTACCGTTGGCTACGGCATGACCGAGTGTGCACCTATAATATGTTATGCACATTGGAACAACACGCGAATGTTTTCGTGCGGCAAGGTTGTGCGCAACATGCAGTTGCGTATCGATTCGCCCGATCCCGAGAAAATTGCAGGTGAGGTTCAGGTAAAGGGTGCCAATGTGTTCTTGGGGTATTTCAAGAACGAGGAGGCAACTCGTCAGGTTTTCACCGACGACGGATGGTTCCGCACAGGCGATATGGGTGTTGTCGATAGCGATGGCTATCTGTATTTGAAAGGCCGTTGCAAGTGCATGATTCTTGGTCCGTCGGGACAGAACATATATCCCGAAGAGCTTGAGAGTGTTCTCAACAATCTAGCGTACGTAATTGAGTCGTTGGTAGTCGACGACCATGGAGTACTCACAGCGCTTATATATCCCGACTATCAGCAGGCCGAGCAGGATGGCATTGGTTGTGAAGCATTGGAGAATATGATTCGCGACTGGTTGCCTTCGGTGAACAAGGAGTTGCCATCGTATGCATCGGTTCAGCGCATCGAGTTCATGCACGAGGATTTCGAGCGTACGCCTAAGCGAAGCATAAAGCGTTATTTATATCAGAAAAATTAGGGGAAAATACAACCTCATGAAGTAGAGACGCAAAATTTTGCGTCTCTTTTTATTGCCCAATGGCGAATCTGCTTTTTGCAGTTAGCTTTTGGGCTTTTCGCATTTGCCGCGAGCTCGCGAGCCTTATTCGTGTCATTCGTGGTTGTTGTTTATCGTTCCGAGCGCAGCGACGGAACCAATTCGTGTAAATTCGTGAAATTCGTGGTTGAAAATACCCGTTCGTAGCGAACAGCGAAGAACATTTTTTGTTCAATGTTGTTCCTGTTGTCGTTTCTTTTTTACGACAACCATGACAACCTTTGACGACATTTTTGCTAGCCTCCTTCTCGCGTAGCGACTATTTTGTTTTGAGCTTGCGAAAACCCATTGGTTACGCCGAGCTAAAGGTTCGTGAAATTCGTGGTAAAATAGATCGTTCCGAGCCTCGCGATGGAACCCTATTGTGGTAATATTGGAGTGTACATAGTGAAAAAAACTACAAAAAAGTTTCCAGATATGTAATCTTTTTGTATTTTTGCGGTATGGAAAGAAAAGTTTTGTATTACAAACACTATTTCATTGATTTCTTTATGTCTCTTGATGCAGGAGCACAGAGAAAAATAGCTTACGTGATTGATGTCTTGAAAACGCAGCAACGGCCAGGAACTAATTTCGTAAAGCACATTCGCGAAGGAATCTTTGAGCTTCGTGCGCAACATGAAGGGAATATATACAGGACTTTCTTCATTTTTGACGAAGGAAATATAGTGATGCTTTTTAATGGCTTTCAGAAGAAAACGCAAAAAACGCCTGAAAGTGAAATTGATAAGGCAATAAAATTAAAAAATGAATATTATGCAGAAAAAAAATAGCAATATCGGAAATTTTGATGAGGTACTGAACTCGTTGTATGGAAATCCAGGAACCTCTCAAAGGGAAGAATTCCGCAGGGAGGCTTACGCCTATTGTGTAGGTTCAATAATACACGATGCCCGTAAGAGTGAAGGCATGACGCAGCAGGAACTAGCCGAAAAGGTTGGAACCAAGAAGTCGTATATTTCTCGCATAGAGACAGGAAATGTAGAACCGAGCGCAGGTCTTTTCCTCAACATTCTTAACATTCTTGGCCTTACTATAGCTCGTCCGCTATGATGCCTTTGGCGTTTCTGTGGCTTCGCCGTTTGAATGGCTGAAGCCGTTTCTATGGCTTCGCCGTTCTATGTGCTTCGCACGTTTGAATGGCTGAAGCCGTTTTGGCTTCTGGGGTCGGGGGGAGCACCCACCAATAGACGTAATGTTATTTGCCCCCTGCCCTTAAAGGCGTTAAAAAAACCTTAAGGGCGTTAAAATGGGCAAAAACATAACGTGCGGTTTTTTTGTTGGAACGAGATCGCGGATAGCAGTCTCCGCAACGCTCCCTGTTCCGTATCGCGTGTGCGCTCTAGCTTCTGCGATGACGGTTAGGGAGGACTGTCGGCTCTTTACAGCTTTGAGAACTTGCAAGTATAAGATTTCTTGCCGTTGTACATGCGGACAAAGTAAAGACCAGCCGCCATGTCGGAGATGTCGATGCAAGCACCTTCCCACTTCGATGAGGCGTCGGTAACAAGTTTCATTACAACTGCGCCATGCTGGTTGATGATTTCAACGTGGTAACTTCCTTCGTCAACATTGTTGGAGATGAAATACAAGACTTCGGTGGCTGGGTTCGGGAAGCATTTGATATATCCGTCATCAGTAGTGGATATCGATGCTGGCGGATCAATAGGATCGTCGCCATTTTCAATTACAAAGACATGCGGGTCGGGCTCGCCTATAAACGGGTGAGTTTGTTCTTGTCCGTATTCGGTTTCGGCCTTTATGTAGTACGAAATTGTTTGTCCGCGCTGCAGACCTTCGAAGGTAAAGGTATATTCATCGCCCGAAACATTGGTCATTGCTTCCGAAATGTATTCGCTATCGTCAATCTTGAAGAAAACTTCGGCACTTGTGATAGCACCGCCATTGCCAAGTGTGTAGATGTTGGCTGTGATTGTGTACGACTCTGCATATTCAACAGTGTCGAGGATAGGGTAGTGGGCTATTCGAAGCATGTCGAAGCGCGGTACTTCGTGAGTACGGCAGTGCAGAGCATCTGTTCCTTCCCAAGGAGCACTGCTGCGTGGTGAAAATCCAATAACCTCGTATCCTGGCATTGCCTCCTCGTAAACAGCTTTTGCATTGGCATTATTGGTGGCATCGTTGTTCGGAAATGCAAGATATACCTTTTTGTTTAGGATTAGTGAATTAGAATAAGGTTCGCTATTGGGACTATAAGTTCTGTAAACCTTGTATTTGTTGCCATACGAGCTAGTCTGGTTTGCCCAATAGTCGGCCATGGCTTCGTATTCGGCGTAATTTGGTTTCGAACTAGGTACTCTTGTAATTATAACCTTGTCAACATCAATGAATTTACCCCAGCAGTCGATATGTCTAATGTATGCGCCAAGTGGGTCATCTAGGTGCATGTAATTGTTTATGCCAAGGTAATTCTTGAAAATGGTATCGAGTTGTGCCGGAGTGTAGCCATATTCATCATCATTTTCTACATCTAATGATTGATAACACGATGCAGCTACGCCAAGTCCATCGGTCATGTAGTTTCCGCCAGTATGCACTACCTGCATTCCGAATACCTGTTTGCCGAAATATGTACCAAAGAAATTTGTAACCTCGTCGTCGTATGGACGGTCGTTCCGGTTGTATTTGTAATCAATCATT
This sequence comes from Bacteroidales bacterium UBA1184, assembly GCA_002310235.1. Lineage (GTDB taxonomy): Bacteria > Bacteroidota > Bacteroidia > Bacteroidales > ML635J-15 > Bact-19. The sequence goes on along the minus strand of DBYO01000006.1, from coordinate 62,140 downwards.
CCCACCTGCTTGTCACCGTATTCGATGAACCAGGGGCTATAATCACGAGCCCAGTACGAGTTAACGGTTGTGGATACAAACTTGAGATGATTCATATTTACACCGCTGTTTTGCAGTTCGTTTCTTACCGAGTTCTGGTTGCTAGAATTGCATATCAGGTAAACCGTATCGTCTTCCGACAATTCTGCTATTAGTGAATTTGGTATGCCGAATCCCATTGATTGTGGGTATGCTACAATCACGCCTTGGTTGGGTTCAAATTCGGCTATGCTTCGCGGATTCTCGGGCGGATCGGTGACGATAAGGCTACGTGAATTTCTTGGTCCCGAAAGTTCTTCCCAACGCAGAGCATGGTATTTGCCTTGCAATTCTTGAGGAATTTCCTGTGCGAACATTGCCGTTGCGCAAAGGAGTGACAAAATGCTAAAAAATACTTTTTTCATGATACCGTACCTTAAAAACAATGGCATTGCGAATGCCGCAATGCCATATCTAAATCTTTTATATTATCTTGAAACTGACAAATTCTTTGTAATTATCGAACCTCCAATGTTTGCCTTTACAATATATATTCCAGCAGTCATTGATGAGGTTTCTACATGAATGTAGTTTTCGCCAGCCTGCAAAATGATGCTGTCGATAGTCTTAACCAACTGACCTACGGTGTTGTATATTTCAATCGAAACCACGCTGTTGTCGGTAAGGTTAAGGTTGATGTATGCGTTGTCGTTTGCTGGGTTGGGGTAGATGCTCATTGAGTTTTCGGCAACGGCTGTGCTGGTGTGAATGCTTTCTATAGTGTTGCTATGTGCTGGCAGTTTAATGTTGTCGATCCAAGCGCAGTCTTCCCCGGTTTCCATGAAATCCATAAAATTCTTTTCGTACGACCATTTAAGTGTATGTCTGCCGGTTGTTACAGGATACGACTGCAAGCTCCAGCTGTCGTTTGTGCCTGCCCATTGTCCCATCATGTTGCCATCAATGTAGAATGCAAGAAAATCCAAGAAGTAGCTCATAAAAGCTTCTTCGCACGAAACTTTTTTGTAGAATTCTACATTGTCGTTGGTAAGAACATCAATGGTAATGGTAAGGTCGGTTGTGGTGTTGTCTCCAATGGCTCCCGATTTAGCACAATATTGTCCTTCGTATGCACCTGTCGAGACTATTGTCCATGGTATAGTGCTGTTGTTTTCCCATTCGTACGAGTCGAAGCTGTTGCTTTCCCAGTCTTCGATTTGCTGACCTACTGGTATCGAAGCTGTGATATTTGCTGAGTATAGTCCGGCAGTTGCGTTAACGATGAAATTTACTATTGTTCCTATAGGAGTGTTTTCGTTAATGGTAGCCGTAAATTCAATATCCTGATAGTTTCCTGCTACGATAGCATTGAGACTTACTTCGTTTGATGGAATGTTTATATACTCGCTTTCGTTAGTAATGGAAGCGGTGCCAGCCTGACTGTTAGCGTGACCGTTGTTTCCAACTCTGAATGTCAGAGTTACGGTTTCGCCTGCATCGGCCAAGCTGTTGTTGTTGCCGTTTGAATCGTCGATGCCAACGAGAGATATGTTAAGTTTAGGTGCGTTTGCCGTTATTGTGAAAGTTTCTGTTCTTGTTTCGCAGTTGTCGGCTGTAATAGTGTAATCTATTGGAATATTGGTTTGGTCGGCAATGCCGTTGCGTACCGACATTGCGAAAGCGTCGTTCTTTGTAACATTTGCGTTGGCTGCAATGTTGCCAAACGATTCGCTATTGTCGGTTATGTTAATGTCGGTGCTTGACGACGAGATTGTCATGCTGACATTGTTTGCTGTTTCAACACCTACATTGTTTAATGTATTGTTGAGTTTTATGGTTTCGTTGTAGTCGGCCAGGCTGTTGTTGTTGCCTTCGCTGTCGTTTATGGTGTAGCTTCCGTTAATTACATACGGACCTTCGGGAACAATTGTCAGAATTTCGGTTTGGTAGGTTACCTTGTTGTAAGCTGTTGCCGTAAGTTTTATAGTGCAAGGCTCGTCGAGTCCTGCGATGTCTATAGTTGCGGTTCCGTTGTTGACATATCCTGTGCCGAGGATGATTACTTCATCGTTAACAACCTTTGTAATAGCAACTAGGGTCTCTGTGGCGTTGCTGCTTACTTCTATGCTGTTTTGTCCTACTGTAAGTACACTGGGATGCGACACAATTATTTCCTGTGGGGTTTTGCTACGGAACATAGTTGACGGGTCGCCAAAGATAGTCCAAGCGTCTGCGGTTTCTTCTCCGTCATCTTCAGGAAAGTCTTGAATCATGCGGAAATATCCGTTGAATGTAATGCCGCCGATAGTTCTCTTTATGTTTCCTTCCAATGATTCGGTAATTATGTCAACCATTTCGTCCTGTGCGGTCATAGGTGGGTTCCATTCCTGGTTGATTGTGGATCCGAGGAAAGCGACTGCGCCTGTCGGATTACCGTTGTTGCTTGCACGAAGCCATGCTTCTGCAAAACAGGTTCTTCCGTTGAAGTTGCCGTTTACGCAGGCAACGCTTATAACAAACGGAAGTTCGTTTTCGTTGGTAAGGGCATTAACATTGGAATTATTAAATCCCGTGTTCACCCATTCTGTATCCCCGCCATGGCCTACGTAGCATGCAAGACCTATACCGTTGTTGAATGCCGATGAAGTTGCAGCAATGCCGTTGCTGGTACTTTCATTTACACGTGTAACAGTATATCCATAGTTTTCGAGGTCGGTCTGTATAAAGCCCATGTGTGTCATATCGCTTTCGTTGCCATTCCCTTGATTGTGTCCGACATTTCCACCTCCTTCGCTTGATGCACTTCCGTAGGCGTTAGTAAGCCATGTGTCGTTAGTAGTTAGTTCTTTTTCGTAGAGTATAACTTTGCGCACCATATTCTGTATGTCGGCAAGCGATTCACCCGAGAAACGTCCGATGAAAACGTCTGCATAGTGGTCGTTGCCAACAAGATATGCGTATTGGTTGTCGGAGTTTACCGAATTTGTTCCACTAGTAGGAACGTCTGCGGCATCACCTATAAGAAGAATATATGCAAGGTCGCTGTGTGCATTGAAATAGTTGGCGATATAGGTCTGCACGTTTGCTGCAGTTGAGCCAACAGTGCTCATGAGTACCATTTCGGTTTCGATGCCCTTTTCGCGCTTCCATGCTACGAAGTCGGTCATTGCCGATTGATAGGTGTCCTTGCATATTATGAGCATTCTGCCAGGATGTCCATCCTGCAACTGGGTGTAGCGTGTTTTGCTTCCGTAGTTTAAGAAAAGACGGCGGTAGATACTTTCGAACTCGTCAATTTTTTCGTACGAAGCTGTAATTTCGTTTTCGCTAGGCTGCTGGGTGAACTTTACTCTTACGGTTATGTCGGAGAAAACTTTCAGTTGCTTTTGTACAGGGTTGTACTGGAACGGGAAGAAACGAACCGAAGTTCCGCGCACGTCCCTTATGCAGAAAGCTTCGCTGTTAACTGCTTCGGTTGTGGGGACGAATGCGTCCATTTTGTAGCATCTGCCGTACTCGTATGGAATGGTTGACGGGTCGATGTTACGCTTGATAGAGCCTTTCGACGGAGCAATGCTGATGTTGTTTACTGTGATATAATTTGCATCAACTATTTCGGTAACAGCCTTGCCTTTTGATGGAATGCGTACCGAAGTCGCAAAATACGGAATGTCGGGAAGTCCTTTTTCCATATAATTGATGCCATCGGGCGAACCTACTATAACTTCGGTGCCGTTGGGAGTCTGCACTTCGTTGAGTATGTATGAGTTAAGACTGAGTCTTAATAATATTTCGTTGCTAGTCTCTCCGAGAATTTCAATCCGTGGGTCAGTTGGTTTTTGATTGTCAATAATTATTGTATTTTGTGCTTTGACAAACAAACAGGTCGCAAAAATGGCGACAATTAATAGTGCTAATTTTTTCATTGCGCTTTATTATAAATATAATCTTGCAAAGATAAGATTAAAACCAAAAGTCGTGATGGATTTTTTTGCGAATTTTTAATTTTAGACCTCAAGGCTAAGTTTTGTTATAGTCTGCGATAAGATTTAGATAAAAGACTTTTTAAGTGCATTTTTTCTAAACTTTGTGCAGATCACAATGCTTTGATTATATAGACTTGAATTTCAGAACTTTTGTTTTTGAAGCTGAAAAAATATTAAAACAAATGCTTGTACATCAAAAAAATCTATAAATTTGTAGCTTTGAGTTTTGTAGGGGGTACGTATTGTATTCCAATAGGTTAGAAAGAAAATTGAATTAAAAATTATTAAACATGAGAGAACTTTACATGAATGTTTTCGGAAGTTTCGATTTGCATAAATTTTCGAAAAAAATGAAATCCATGGTTGCCGTAATGGCGATGATGGTGATTGCTATTCCATTTTATGGGCAGTCGTGGAATTTGGTGACATCTGCCTCCGATTTGGCTGTCGGCGATTCTGTGATAATTGTTTCCGGTAATTATGCTCTTGGAACAACACAGGGTAACAACAACAGAGCTGGCGTATCAATAACAAACAATGGTGACGATGTCGAATTTGAAGAAGGAACAGCTGTTCAAGGCATCACGCTTGTAGAAGGAACGGTTGCAAATAGCTTCGGTTTCTATACTGGAAGTGGTTATTTGTACGCCTCGAGTTCTTCTTCAAATCAATTGAAGACTAAGGACGATTTGGATGATAATGGTTCGTGGCGTGTAACTATTTCGAACGGAACGACAACTGTCTTGGCACAAGGTGAGAATACTCGCAATAACATGAGGCACAACCCGAATAATGGAAGTCCTATATTTGCTTGTTATGCAGCTAATTCTACCACAGGTCAGCCTGTTTCAATATACAAATACGAAGAAGGAGGCGCTTCAACTCCTGCAGTTTCGGTAACCCAGTCTATGACTGTTTTTTCATATAATCTCAATAATGGACCTTCAGCACCACAGAGTTTTTCGATTAGTGGAAGCAACCTTACCGACGACGTTATTGTAAGTGTAGCAGATGATTCCAATTTTGAGTTGTGTGCCTCTGAAGACGGAACTTATTCTGCATCGGTAACTATCGCCCAGAGCGAAGGTGCAGTAGCTGCTACCGATGTATATGTTCGCATGAAAGCTGGTCTTGACATGAATAATTATAATGCTACAATTACAGTCGCATCGACTGATGCAACCAGCAAAACTATAACTGTTAGAGGTTATGTCCTTGACCCTGATGTAGATTATTACGTCAGAGTAAATGCCGTACCAGACAACGACAATTGGGCTGGCGAATATTTAATTACATATTTACCCGAAAACGATGTTCTTGCTTTGAGCGGTCAGGGTTTTACTACAGGAGCAACCCCATCGTCTTATGGTACATCGACAAGTGTTTCCGAATATTATATAGGTGGCAAAATTGTATCCAATACTACAACTGATGCCATAAAGGTAACAGTAGCCGTTACCGATGGCGGCTATTCCATTTATTTTGATGGTTTAGGATATTTGGGATGGAATACAGGAAATTCTCTTGATTTCGATGAAAATGTTACAGCTGGACAAAACGAATGGACTCTCTCTGTTTCTGGCGAAATAGTAAGCATTAATAATGTAGCTGATGCAACTCGTAGATTACAATACAACTCTAGTGCTAGCCGTTTCGCATGCTACACTACTAATCAAAAAGCAATAACTTTGTTCAAGTCAACCAGAGCTGTTCAGGAAACCGTTGCCGAACCAACATTCTCTCCCGAGCCTGGTACATATAATACTGCAAGCGTTACAGTTTCCTTGACTTGCACAACCGAAGGAGCTACAATTTATTACAACATCGAGCCTAACGATGCTGAAATCGCATACACAGCTCCGTTGACATTTACCGAAACAACTACTATTAATGCTTATGCAAAAAAGAATGATATTAGAAGTGCGACGGTTTCGGCAACCTACACAATTACCGATATGGAAACTGTTGCAACTCCAGTTATCAATCCTGACGGTGGAACTTTCGAAGATACTCAGGAAGTTACTATCACTTGCGAAACTGCTGATGCATTGATTTACTACACCTTGAACGGTAATGAGCCGACAGCAGAATCGTTGCTATATAGTGCTCCGATTGTACTTGATTCAACCACTACTGTAAAGGCTATCGCAATGAAGGAAAACATGTTGCCAAGTGAAATCGTATCGGCAACTTTCACAAAGGATGAGCCAGTTGTCGCTGTAAACTACACTCGTATCACTTCGCTCTCTCAGTTGCAGGATGGCGACAAGGTTATCATCGCTGCTCGCTACGACGATGATACATCACACTACTATGTAGTTCCGACAAGAATTGCAAACGACAGATTCAATGGTGTAGCTGTAACAAGTGAGAACGACATTATTTCAACCGCTGTTGACACTGTTGTATGGACATTGAGCATTGAAGGTGACAACTATAGGTTTGTAAATGCAAGCGATGCAAGTTTGGGTTGGTCTTCCGGCACAAGTTTCTCAAGTTCTTCAAATTTTGATTGGAATATAACCGTATATACAATTCCAGAAGCGGATACTATTTTAGGTAATTATACAGGATTTAAGATTACAAATGTTGCTACTCTTGGTGAATCTAACATTAGGTGTATTGCTTTCAGACATTATACTAACAATGCTGGTACTCCTTTTAATGTATTTGGTGCATACGTATCAAATAATAATGTCAACAATGGATATAATTATGCTCTCGACCTCTTCGTTGACCTTGACGATCACGCTCCGCTTGTTGCAACACCGACATTCTCGCTTCCTGCAGGAAATTATTCTTCTGTTCAGACCGTTGAAATTTCATGCGCAACCGAAGATGCAACTATCCACTACACCCTCGACTCAAGCGACCCGACCGAGGACTCGCCTGTTTATGGAACAGCACTCACAATTTCGGAGCCGACAACCGTCAAGGCAAAGGCATTCAAGCAGGATTGCATCGCAAGTGGCATAGCCGAGGCATTCTACAACGTAAATACCACTCCAACAATAATTGTTGACGCTGAAACCTTGAACTTCGCAAATGCAAACGAAGCAAAGACCTTGAATGTTTCGAGCCTCAACCTCACAACCGACATTACCGTTACAGTAACCGACAACTTCACCGTAGATGCCGAAACAATCACAATGAATACCGATGCTGTGCTTACTGTCACATTCGTTGGCGATGCTGTAACAAACGGTACACTTACACTTACTAGTGGCGAAACTGTAGTTGAAGTAGCACTTGTTGCTAATCCTCCAGTAGCTTCCGAAGGTTGCTACTATCCAGTAGCAGAAGCTTTGACCGACTGGACTGGTGACTACCTTATTACTTTCTCCAACATACCAAACGATACCATATTTGTTTTGACCGAAATCCACCAGAACAATTACGGTTTGTACGCGAATATTTTCCAGTATTATGCCGACGGCGTAATAGCATCGAACCTCACAACCGAAATGTGCAAGGTTACAATCGCCGAAACCGAACATGGCTATTCCATGTATCTGTACAGCAGCGGATATCTTGGTATAAACAGCGATGCAAACAAGTTGTACGCTTATAGCGAGTTCTCTGAAAACAGAGACGAATGGACAATTTCGGAAAGCAACGGAGAAATAATCATAACTAGTGTTAAGTATCCAAACCGCAACTTGAAATGGAACAGCACAACTCCTCGTTTTGCATGCTACAATAGCACCTCAACGACAGGAGATCCGTTGACTCTATACAAACTTGGTGCTATTCCAGCCGTTGCTTCACCAGTATTCACTCCGGCTGCAGGATATTACGAAGAGGCACAGAATGTTACTATTACCTGCTCTACCGAAGGCGCGACAATCTACTACACCCTCGATGGTACCGAACCTACAAATGCATCAACACAGTACACCGAAGCAATTCCTGTAAGTCAGAACACAACAATTAAGGCTATTGCTTACAATGGTGATGAATCGAGCTTCGTGGCAACCGCAAGATACACATTCCCGCACTTTGTTGATAATATTGCAGCTTTGTATGCTCTCGAAAATACCAATGAAAACTACATTCTCACCGGCGATGTAACATTTGTTTTCCGCAATGATAGAAATATGTATGTAAAGGATGCAACTGGTGGCTTGCTTATCTACGATAGTGGCAACAAGATTACAACCGAATACAACGAAGGTGATGTCATTTCGGGCGGTATCGCAGGAACGATAAATATGTTCAACGGACTTCTTGAGTTCGTTCCTAGCCGCAATACTGCCGAATCGACAAACAACACAGGAACCGTTACTCCTATTGATATTACTGTCGAGCAGCTTCGTACTAACAACTATGTTTCACAGCTTGTAAAGCTCGAAAATGTTTATGTTGAAAATGGAAATACCTACACTGAAGGCTCAGCAGGTAGCAATACTACATTCACGCAGAATGGTTTCCAAGCATTGCTAAGAAACAACTTCAAGACTCTTGATATGACAATCGGAGATGGAACGACATGGAACATTATTGGTTTTGCTTCTGTAAATTCAGGCAACTTCCAGATAATACCACGTGGCAACGATGATGTTATGATTGTCACCTCGGTTGACGAACTTGCCGCTGAAATCGCAATTTATCCTAACCCGACAAGCGATATCGTTAACATTGTAACTAACGGCAATGCTCAGCGTGTTGAAATTGCAAATGTCGAAGGACAGATTGTTTCGAGCGAAGCAGTTGCTTCGGATGTAATCAGCATTTCTCTCGAAGCACAGCCTGCTGGCATGTACTTCGTAAGAATTTACACTGCAAACGAAGTAATTGTAAGAAAGGTTACGAAGTTCTAATAGTTTAGATTTTAGATAACGAAAAGGTCGGGCGATTGTCCGACCTTTTTTGTTTTATTACCTTATTACATATTCAAATCTGTCGATTTGCGTTATGCCCATATCCCGAAGCAGTCCGACGGAGCGGTCGCAGTCGGCATCGGTGTTGAAATTGGGGATGAGCGGTACGCGTACCATAATGTGTTCTGCGCCTTTTGCCGAAATAAGCCAGCGTAGGTTTTGCATACTAAGGCGGTTGCTGCGACCTGTGTAGGCTTTGTAGATGGCTGGGTTGGTATCCTTTATGTCAACAATGAAGTCGTCGATGACTTCGGCTGCTATTTCGACCGATGAGCGAGGTACGGTGAGCGAAGTTTCTGCAGTAATTTTCCACGCATCGCCACAAAGTTTGCGGAATTCATGTATAAAATCGGTTCTAAGTAACGGTTCTCCACCCCCAAAGCAAATTCCACCGCCAGTGTAGAGAAAATAGATATTATCGATGCGTACATAGTCGAAAAGTGTCTGGGGAGTGTAGTGCGGAAGTTCATCGCTTTTACCGAAGCAGGTGGGGTTGAGGCAGTAGTGACAGCGCAGCGGACAACTGTGAAAAGCCGCCAACGTATTAACACCGGTTCCATCAATGTTTATTCGATGTCGTGAAACGCCTATGAATGGAACAGCTTCCATAATTGAAAAAGACTATTCCTTTTTATCCTTTGACTTGTCTGATGGTTTTCGCACTGGAGCGCAGACATCGCCCATAAGTCGCATGTCTTTTTCGGGTATCTCAATTTCGACTACTGAGTCGATGGCGGTTTTAACTGCTGCGGAGTCGGGCTCTATATCTCTGTCGGGAACGGGTACAATGCCCATGAGCGGCTCTGGAATATCGGGAGTTTGCGGTGGCGTATCTACTACTGCCTTTGCATGAGTGGTGTCGGGTTCTGCAATTTTACCACGCAAGGGAACATCGCCTACAATCTGGTGTCTGCCGGTGTTGCATGCGACCATGCTCAGCGAAAGTCCTGCTATGGCAGCGGCTTTGCCGAGAATATTCATTTTGCCTTTTTTCGACAATTCTTGCTCAATATATTGCACTTCGGCTTCGCAATGCGGGCATGTGCCAAGACATTCGCCTTTGTAGGTGCATTCTGTTTGTTCGAGCGGAATATTATTCTCGTCCGCAATGTTTTTGCGAACCTCTTTTAAGTATTTGCAGATATTCTTGCCGTTGTTCATAGGATAAAGAGACGCAAAATTTTGCGTCTTTACAAATTATACATAATTAATCATACATAAATATTGGTAAAAACGGAGACTTAATCCTGAACTGCTCCCTGAGCCTGTCGAAGGGCAGGACCAGGTCTCCGTTTTTATGTTTCTATCGTTTAAAGAACGAGAACAGTCCTCCTGCCTTTTCCTTAATCGTGTTGGTTGCTTCCTCGACCTTGCTCGATGCTGAATTATCGACAAATGTTTCGTTGAGGTCTGGTTCTGCAATCTTGCCGTCAACGTGGCTTAAGAACGATTCAAGATTCCAAGGTGCAGCGTTGCTTTCATATTCTTCTTTGTCGGCATCGCCAAGACCTTGTTCCTTCATAGATTTTACCATGTAGCCTTCGCCAAATTTGGAATCGTAGTACCTCTTCATTCTCAAGTAAGGCTCTTTTCTTTCAGGATTTACTTCCTTCTTGCCCCTATAAAACGAAGTCTGCTTGTCGATAAGTTCGCGTGATGCATCGTTGAACGGCTTGCATTGAGGATAAACCTCGAGCAAAAGGAATTCAAGATATTCCTGCGAATCGTCTATCATGTTCGACTTTATGTCGTTTAGGAAATATTCGTCCTTTACGATGTCTTTTAGCCTTAAGCCGAAGTAGCGGAAAAGAAGTTTTTCACGTTCCTTAACTATACCAGGTGTAACCTTCTGGATTCTTGTCAAATCGGCAATTGCGGCATCGCGCGGCATTACATTCCAAGGCATCATCTCCGATGGCGGATACGAGCAATACGATATAACCCAGTGTGCCAAATCGCTGACAATTTCCATGAACATATCGTTGATACGCTCGCGCTTTATGAGTTCTGGCTTGTACTTTCTGTCTATTCTGTCGGAAATAAACTCCCACTCGTGCAAATCCACAAGGTTGAATTTGTTGTTTGCAGCCACCTTTTTGTATTCTTCGAGTTTTTCTTCCCACATCTTGATTTCGATTTCGGGCACCATAAAGGCTTTCTTGCATTCGACAATGTCTTCGAGGAAACTGCGGGTAGTAACGCCTTCGGCTGCCTTGTCGAGACCGCGTTCAATTTGTATGCGCAGGAAGTTGGCGTATGTCATGCCTGGCTCCTCCGATACTGCAATCATATCTTCGATGCACTTGATAAGAGGCTCTGGATTGTTTTCGACCAGAAGTCTCATGCGCCCCGACTCGGTAGCTTTTTCCATCAAACTGTCGAAATTGTCGCGCAAGGACTGAATGCAATTCTTTAATGCATCAATATTATTCTTGAAAAGCTGGCTGTCGTCGGGAATTTCGCCGTTCTGCGGCATATATTTCTTGTTGCCATCCTCGGTAAGTGCACGGGTGTAGGCTTCGGACATTTTTACGGTAATGTTTTCGTTCTGCATCTTGGCATACATTTCGTTCATATCGGCACTTTCCTGGCCGATCTCCTCGATGCGCTTGTAAAGTCTTTCAACTTCGTCGTAGTACTGACCTGTGATGTTCTTGCTCTTCATGTCGTCGAGATAGAACTTGTAGCCGCTGGTCATTGCGTCGAGCATTGTTTTATCTACTGCCATATCTTGTCCTCCTTTTTATCTGTTAGTAATGTTTTTGAACTTCTTGAGGTGTTCCTCAATTTCCTCGTCGCTGAATGGTATAATGTGTCTGTACCTGTATTCGCGGGTAAGTTCCGGTTTCATGCGCCAGCCTTCAACCCACTTGCCCAAAGTGTCCTCGGTCGATTTTACTTCTTCGACAATGCTCTGCTTTGTCTTGGCAACGGTTTCCATCATTATGCTCTTATATTTTGCAGGGACAACAGCCTTGGTGAAGATGTCGATTTCGTCGATCATCTTCCAGTTATCAAACAGAGCCTTTCCGCACCCTTCGTCGGCCGTTACTTCGACGTTGTTTTTGTTGGAAAGGTCGTTAATCATGGTCATCATATCGTTGAGGTCGGTGTACTTGTCGAGGTTGGCGAGTATGTTGTCGGCGCCTTTCTTGCGTACAGGTTCCTGAACGCTATTGTAGTATTCGCTTTCCATCTCGTACTGGTCGCGTACAGTTGCAAATGCGCAATCGACGTTGAGATGTCCAAGGTTCTGTCCAATTTCTTCAAGGGTGTCGTACCTGTCGAAAAGGTCGCTTAGTTTTTTCTCGGCTTCGTACGAATGTTTTCTGTGTGGGTTGCCGGCGTACCGCTCGGTGCGTGCTTTGTAGTATGCACGATATTCTTCTAGTCTTTGATCTGCCATAGCATATTGCCTTTTAAAATTAGTGAGACAAAGATAAAAATTATTTACGATTTGGCAAAGCCGAGCTAAAGGTTACGAGGTGTGATATTCGATTGATTTGATGATTCGAAAATTGTAGCGGCGCAATGATTTGCGCCGGTTTGATATGATTTGCGTCGATTGAGACGTTTAAAATATTTGGTACAATCCAATAGTTTCCTTTATAAAGTGAACTATTGATATAATAATTCCCTTTATATTGGAAATAATTAGCATAATTATTTCTTTTATATTGGATAAAATTAGTGTAAATATTTCTTTTATATTGGAAATTATTTGTACATTTGCGGCAGATTAAAATGTTTTATGTCATGTTGGAGAAAGAATTAGCAAAAAGGCTCGTTATTGAATATCAGGAATTTGTGAGTAATGTAAAGTTCATAGAACGTGATGTTAAGGTTGATTACAGCGGGAACAATGTATTTGTCGGCTTGCGAAGGTCGGGAAAGTCGTACTTGCTATATCAGAGTATCCATAAAATGCTTGAAAGAGGACATAGAATTGACGAGATACTCTTTTTCAATTTTGAGGACGACCGTATAGGCGAACTAGCTGTCGGTGATTTGGATACGATAAAACTGGCATACGAGGAAATTTATGAAACAAAGCCCATCTTTTTCCTTGACGAAATTCAACTGGTGGAGCATTGGGAAAAATTTGCCCGCCGTCTTGCCGACACAGGTTATCAAGTATTCATAACTGGCAGCAATGCAAAGATGCTCAGCGGAGAAATTGCAACGACACTTGGAGGAAGGTATTATGTTACAGAAGTTTTCCCATTTTCATTTCGCGAGTACCTTAAAATAAAAGGAGTAAAACTGCCAAAGAATTGGCAATATACGCCATCTACCCAAGCGGTAAGGAGCTTCCATCAGTATTTCCTAACAGGCGGACTGCCCGAAGTTATAGGTAAGGATAACATATTCAAGCGCGAATGGCTCAGCAGTCTTTTCAACAATATATATTTCAGTGATTTGGTCCTGCGCCATTCCGTACGCAACAGTCTTGCCTTGAAAGTGATGATTCGCAAGATGGCGGAATGCATAATGCAACCAGTCTCTTACAACAGGATAGCCTCTGTGGTTTCTGCATCGGGATACAAAATAAAGTCGGATACTGTTACCGAATATTGCCAGTATCTGGCCGATTCTTACTTGATGTTTCCAATCGAAAATTATGCTGCAAAATTGCAGGACAAAGTGTCGGTCAGGAAGTATTATTTTTCGGATAACGGCTTTATAAGTCTTTTTGTCGATGATGCAAAGGCCTTGCTCATGGAAAATCTTGTTGCTGTAACCCTGCGAAAAAAATATCAAGACGAACTTGCATATTTTGGCAGCAACATAGAGGTGGACTTTTATTTGCCAGAACAAAAGAAATCGTTTCAGGTATCCTACAGCCTAAAGGAAGCAGCAACTTACGAACGGGAAGTCAAGGCTCTGTTGAAACTAAATGCTTATATTCCTCAAAATAAGATGTTTATAATAACTTATGATGAAGAATACACAATAGAGGAAGATGGTTGCAATATATTTGTCGTGCCGTTATGGAAATGGTGTCTCGATGAGGTTGAATAACCAATGTGGTTTCTAAGGTACATTTAAGGTCAAAATAGACCTTTACGTTAGTTATTTCGTTTGCCGTTACGCAATCTTTATCTTGTCGCCAGGCTTAATTTTTCTATCCTTGGTAAAGTGGTTAATCTGAAGCAGTTTTTTGTATTTTATCTTGTGCTTTTTTGCGATCTTTTTCAATGTGTCGCCTTGCTTAACAATGTAAACATCTTTACTCGAAGAAGTTACGGGCTTTAGAGTGGCTGTGCCTGGTTTTGCTGTAGATGTTGTAGTGCTTGGCTTTAACGTAACTGTATTTGTAGGCTTTGATGTTGAAGTTGGCTTGTTTGTCGTTGTCGGCTTCGACGACGAACTTGTGTTGTTCGATGTTGACGAAGTGTTGCTTGTTGCCGGCTTTGCCGTACTTGACGAATTCCCGCTGTTGTTGGTGCTGCTGTTCGTTGTAGTAGTCCCGCTGTTCGATGCCATGGTATTGCTACCTTTTTGCTTTGGAGTACGTGCCTGTATCTTGGCGAGTTCAGTTTGGTTAATATAAATTTCGTCAGCAGTATGTCCAGCACCAAGCCAATATCTGTCTTCGTTGACGGAAGGGTATTCTGGATTGTTTACAAAGTCGATGGTTGTGTCGAATCGGCGGTTGGTTCGGTTGTGCTTGAAAAGCCAAGTATATAGATTGTAATATCTGAAATACATTATTAGGCTGTGTCCTCCGCTGGTTAGCCTGCTATATTTCAACAGATTGGTGCTTCCGCAAGTTTTCATTGCCTCGACAACCCGGTCGGAGCATGCTACGGCAGTAGTTTCATCATCGGCGGCATGAATAATCCAAGTTGGCACTTTGTTGAGCCCACAGGGAGTCTTGGCATCGCAACCGCCGCAAATGCCCACGCATGCGGCAACTTCATCAGGATATTTGTTGACATAGTTCAGCGTACCCCAACCGCCCATGCTCATACCTATTACATAAAACTTATCGTGGTTGAAAGCATAATGAGCCTTCAGAAATTCGTAAACCTTGTGCAGTTTTACTGAGCCCCAGCCTTCGTTTCCATTCGCGTTAGGTTCCAAAATTAGAGCTGGCTGACCTTTTAGGATTTCGTAGCCTTCTTCTATTGATGATATGGAACCATATCTGTAGCCGCCAAGTCCTATGCTCATGCTTCGTCCGTGTAGGAACATTACCACAGGCATGTCGGTGCTATTTATGGGATCGTAGCCTGCAGGTTCGTAGATGGCGAAATTGTACATGTCCGACATTAGGTCGTTGAAGTATTCTATTTTCTGTGGCTTTGCAAGGAGGGGCAGAAGTGCCAGCAGTGCTATTGTTAATAATCGTTTCATGTTAGCTTGGTGTTGTTAAGTCGTGGCAAGTCGCGACTGTACTGTTTGACATTCGTTTGATGCTGCAAATATAATAAAAAATGATGCAGATTGTGGATCTGCACCATTTTGTTTGTCATGAAATGCTATATCATAGTGTTATCTGCGTGAAGAGGAGTGGCTCGACGAGCTATGGCTGCTGCTACTCGACCTGCTCGAAGATGAACTCGAGTGTGAACTTGGTGAGCTTGAGCGCGAGCTTGACGAACTGCTATGGTAGCTGCTCGAAGAGCTTGGGCGTGAGCTGCTTGATGAACTTACCCTTGAGCTGCTGCTCGGCGAGCTTGTACGCGAACTGCTAGGTGAGCTTACCCTTGAGCTACTGCTTGATGAGCTAGTACGCGATGAACTTGAAGAGTTGTAGCTGCTGCTTGGCTTCGACGAGCTAGAAGAGTTTACTCTTGAACTGCTGCTCGAAGAGCTTGTGCGTGATGAGCTAGAGGANNAGAGGAGTTGTAGCTAGGCTTTGATGCGCTAGAAGAGTTGGTTCTTGAGCTGCTACTCGACGAGCTAGTACGTGATGAGCTTGAAGAGTTGTAGCTGCTGCTTGGCTTCGACGTGCTTGTACGCGATGAGCTTGAAGAGTTGTAGCTATTGCTTGGCTTCGACGAGCTTGTGCGTGATGAGCTAGAGGANNAGAGGAGTTGTAGCTAGGCTTTGATGTGCTTGAGGAATTAGTCCTTGAGCTGCTGTTATTGTATGAAGGGGTTTTGTTTACGTCGTTGTTTACTCTTGAGCTACTGTTAGCAGGCGTTTTGTTTACGTCGTTGTTTACTCTTGAGCTACTGTTAGCAGGCGTCTTGTTTACGTCGTTGTTTACTCTTGAGCTACTATTGTTAGCAGGCGTCTTGCTTACGTCGTTGTTTACTCTTGAGTTGCTGTTGTTAGCAGGCGTCTTGCTTACATCGTTGTTTACCCTTGAGTTGTTATTGTTGAAAGGTTCTTTGTTTATGTTGTTGTTCACTCTTGAGCTGTTGTCAGCTGGAGTTTTGCTTGCAGGTACTCTGTTGTCGTTTGAAATTCTATTTGCGTCCGAAACAGGAACCTTTGATATATTGTTGTTGTCGTTAATTCTTGCGTGTGACGGTTCCTTGGTTGAAGGTCTTCCGTTTGAATCCACAGCTCTGTGGCTATCGCTGAAATTTACGTGGTTGGGGTGTCTTTCGTTGTAGCTTCCATTAGGATGCGAGTTGCCGTACCCATTGTGCACATCTCTGTGGCCATTGTAGCCAGGGTGTGGGTTGTGTGGGTGATGATAGCTGCAGTGGTGATGGTGGTGGTATTCGACAATGTGGTGATGATATACGTGGTATGGTCTGTGGTGCCAGCAGTGCCAGTAGTGTGGGTAGTAGCCCCAGTAGTATGGCGAGTGCCAGAAGTGCCAGTAAGGATCCCAGAACCAGCTGTATATTACAGGACGGTAGATGTAAACCGGCTCTACGATGTAGTTACGTCCGTAGATGTATTCGTTGCCGATTACTTGAACCGTGATGTTTTTGGTTTCAACATCTTTTTTCACATATATCGTAGCTATGTCTTGGTAGATGTCGGCTGCAAGGACTGCTTGTATCACGATGTAGTGGTCACCGTTTTCTACCGTTTCAACGCACCTGAGGTAGTCAATTTCTCCGTCGCCGTTGAGGTCGAGGTTCGAAATGGCTATCGATTCGTCGTTGAGTTTTTTCTCGAAGTCTTCAATGTCTTTTGAATCTCCGAACAGTGAAGCCGCAGCTTTGAGATCGAAATCGTCAGCAATTTCTTCGCTTGCTGCAGTTACCGTTTGTGCCACCGATGCGATACTCATCCCGAGTACCAAACATCCTAATATGATAAACCGTTTCATAACTTTAAGTTTTTAGTTTGTTCAGTTTGTAAAGATATAAAAATTGTGCCAAAAACTTTGTTTCTTTTGTCCCGAATCCACTTTAAATAATATTTAACAAAATGATGAGAATTCGTTAAGCTATTATATGTGTGTGACATAGGGAATAATGGCAAATAAACGCATAGGTTTGTGATAATTGTTGGGACATGTTCTAATTTTTAACGATTTTGCTTGTCTCTATACCGTTGTTGGTGACAAATCGGAGTAAGTATGTTCCTGCACTATAATCCGACAAGTCGATGGAAAATTCTTTTTCACCAATTCTTTTTTTGATAAGCATTTTTCCGAATATGTCAAAAACTTGCAGTTCTAACACTGGTTGCGATTCGGTACTAACATATACATTGCCATTTGTAGGATTTGGGAAAACCTTGATATTTTCTACGTTATTTTCTTCGATAGAGCTAGGCAATTCTGGTCCCCTGATGCCTATGATGATAGCATGGTTGCTGTTGAATCCATATGAGCTGCAGTTTGTTATTAGGAAATATCCGTTTTGCTGTCCGCCCCAACCCCAGTTGAAATGGAAATAGTCGTCATCGCGGTAGCCATCACATGTCCAGACGTGTCCGCCATAGTTTCCGCTTCCACCGTACATAAATGGTGCACCCTCGTCGAGTTCGCCTTTCAGGTAGTTGAGCCATGTCGTCGAAGATGTGCTTCCGCGTTCAATATACTGTACCGTAGCAGGATAACGGAAATAGTTTGATAGTGCGGATACAATCCTGTTGGAATTGCACACACTTGCCGCTGGACCGTAATTCATGTTGACGGCAACACCGCAGTGATACAGCAAGGTAGCGATGGCTTCTACGCAACTGTCGGGATGATTAGATGCGGTGAGTTTGTCGGGCATACTTTCGTAATGGTAGGTGGTTGCAGCGAAATTGGCAGAAAGTGATCCGTAGTTGTTGCTGGTATATGAATGGCTTCCACGTCCGGTGGTTGGATATTGCCAATAGCGCATTACCTGACCCATAACAAGAGCGCCGCAGCCTACAGCAGCGTGACCACCGTAAGCAGAGTTTCCGCTTGTATCGTCAGGGCAGAGGTTGTTGTAGTATCTTGTCTGGTTCCATTTGTTATTGCCTAGTAGCGGACCGACTATCACATTACCAGCTTTTGACGCCAGTGTGGTGTCCGAAAGCAATAGTTTCCACTGTTGCTGGGTAGATTCGCTGGTATATTGTTGGTTGTCAATTGCATATTGGATTTCTTCGGTATAACCCTCCAGGAAAAAGCGAATATGTGCTGGCATGTTTTCGGCAATAAAAGCACCTTCGTCCGAGAATGCTAATATTGGTTGTACTCTATCGTCTCCAGCTACTATTACAAAGCCCTCGGAGTTGAAATTGAAGACATAGAAACTTGGCGCTAAACCATTTTCGCCACGTATTGATGATGACCTGTAGGCAATTGTAGGTGTTAGTGATTCGGGTGTATGATTGAATTTCTGGGCATAGAAATGGGATGCAACAGTGCGAGCTGTTGTTTCGTCCACAGATTTAGCAGATGCAGTTCCCACAAACATAATTGCCAAGGAGAGGAAAATGTAAAAATTCAATTTCATAATTTGTAATTTCAAAAGAGATACCACAAAAATATGAAAAAATCAGATGTAAAAAAGCATTTTTTTCAAACGGCAAAGATTTATAAAAAAAACAATATATTTGCGGAAGTAAACTTTAATTATTTTAACCATATGAAAAAAACATTATTAATTATTGCAAGTGTTTTATTTTTAACACTTATGGGTGTTTCTTGTTGCGACTGTGATTGTGGTGAAAACAAGGACAATGGTGAAAATTCGAATGCTACAACAGAGACAGTAGATGAAAACAAAGACCAGGCTACAGATCAAAAAGTAGAAGCATCGAAAGCTCAAACACAAGAGAAGGTTGCTCTTATTACAAGAGCCGACATTGATAGAGTGAATAAATTCATTGATGAAGGAAAATGTGATGATGCAGCAGCCATAATAAGAAGCTGGACAGATAAAAGACCGGAAAAAGGTATAAAACTTTTAAGAGACATTAACATTGGAGGTCAATGTGCAAAGCAAGTTGGTGATGCCATCAACGACTTGAATGATGCCATAAATAATACTAAATAGGCAATTCATTTATAGCAGATAATTAGCCACCGATGAGGTGGCTTTTTTGTTGAATTGCAATAAAAAAAGGTGCCAACCTATGTCAGCACCTTTTTTGTAATATTTAGTCTTTTTATTCGCTAAGCGTGCATATTGCTCTCACTGGCAAGCCGCACTCGCGAGCCCATGGGTGCATTTCTGCATATTCGTATTCAAGATAAAAAGTGCAATTCATTGCACAAGTCGGGTCTGTAATGGATATATCGGTTGCCAGCGTTCTTGTCCAGTAATAACCGCATGCATAATCGGCCAAACTTTCACCAGAATAGTAGCGGACGGCAGGCATGAAGATAGAGTTTCCGTTTGTGGCCTTAAATGTAAGTCCTATCACATTGTTTATGGTATCTGTTGTTATTGAGCAATTTTCAAACAGTTCATTATAATCTTCTTCCGAAGGCGTTTTCCATTGACCGCCCCAGTTTACTGCTGCGGCATCGTCTTCTGCTAAAAGGCTAGTCAGGTCGTCGCTAAAACCTTCGTAGCCGAAAGGACTCTGTGAGCAGTACTTTGTAAGCTTTCGAAGAGTATCTTCACCTTCTACCACAAGGCGTATATATGGGTAATTTTCGGTGGTATAAGTCTGTTTGGGCGCTGTTTCTGCCCATGCGTAATAGTTTCCGGCAGCTTCAGGTGCATCGGCGCCTATGTTGCAGGTTGCCCACATGTTTCCGCTTGGCAATCCAAGGTCGATGTATTCGTGACCGTTGTGCATGGTTACAGGGCGCACTTCGTTCCACTGTGCGTAGAGAGTCATGTCGGCAACCACCTTTATCTTCTGCTGGTCGGTGTAGGCAGTACCAGTGCCGTCGCGCATTGTGTTCCATCCTTCAAACGAATAGCCTTCGCGTGTGAACTTGTTGGCGCTAAGCGCTTTTTCGTAGTCTTCGGTGAACAATTGTGTATCCATGGTACCTTCGCCGCCGTTGGCATTGAAAGTTACCGTATAAGTTTTCACGTCGGTCTTGCAACCGTTTGTCGCTATCATTCCTGCTACAGAAACGATGGCGAATAATAGAAATAATGATCTTTTCATCGTACTTTATTTTTTTTGTGTGCGACAAAGATACATATTTTATTGATAAAATTGTGTTTTTGGGGATAGTTTTTGGAGAAAAGCAGATATGACCAGGGGATTTTCTACTCACTGCGTAGAATTTGGTTTAAAATTATTGCGCATTATAAATGCTGATATGCAAGCGTGTCGGAATGTAACCTTTAGCTCACTGCCTAAGCAGTAAATCCGACACGACAGTGCAATAGGATAATTGTGCAGTTGCCAACTGCACAAATTCGTGAATTTTAATCTGTGGTAGAACTCTGCTGACGATTTGTGACGGACATTTCTGGGCAGTCATTGTTATTATTTTGCCTATGCGCAATTTATACCGACATTTATACCGACATTTTACAGGGACATTTACAGGGACATTTATTAGGAACTTTATCCTAATATTTCCCAATAACCTTTTTTGTCCGAGCCTATTCTACGTATTAATCCTTTATTTACCAACTGGGCTAATGCTCTTGTTACAGTAGCGCGTGATTTCCCGATTCTTTCTGCAATTTTTTCTTTAGATAAATATGGAAATTTTGAAACAACATCATAAACAAGATTTAGAGGCTCATTTACAGGCTCATTTACATTTATTGTGTCATTTACAGGGACATTTGTTGCAAATCCGAAACTACAGTGGTTATTACCGCTTATTTTATATAATATCCTCCTGTCTTGTCTGAGTTTCGATGTTCAATCAACCCCTCTTTCATAAGTATGGCAATATGCCTACCTATTGTAACAACACTTTTCCCTGACATATCAGATATACCTTTACGTTGGATGCCAGGATTTAATCGAATAATCGTGAATGTAGTCTTTACACTATCATTTAGTGTATCATTTAGTGTATCATTTACCTTATCATTAGTATCACCATCTACCTTATTTTGTATTGGAAGCACCAATTCCACCTCATCAACTTCAATCTTGTTTTTCAAGTCGGGTTCACCCCATTGGGCATCTTTCCAAGCAGATATAATGGTTGGGAATCCTGTCCCAACGTTTTCACCATATCCAATCATACGGATGTGTTCTTGTCATTAATAACCTCCCAATGTCCGCCGTTGTCTGGTCCTACACGGCGTATTATGCCATCTTCTTTTAAGTTTTTAATATGTTTTTCTATGGCTTTGGTGGATAATTGCAGAATATTTGATAACTCAAATTGGGTCACTGATGGATTATTCTGAATAATGTTTATGATTTTCTCCCTACTTTTCTCCCTACTTTTCTCCCTACTTTTCTCCCTACTTTTCTCCCTATCTTCATTTTCAGTTGAATGCTTTTTTTCAATAGTAGTGTTTGATTCATTCTCGGAGATAGCAGATAATGGCAAGACCAGTTCAACCAGATCCAATTCAAGCTTGTTGTTCAGCACTGGAGTATCCCAACCAGCCTGTTTCCAAGCATCCAAGATAAGAGGAAATCCAGAACCGAGGTTCTCTCCATAGCCCACCATTCGGAGCATATTCTGTATTTTGGGGTTACGGGCGTATGAGACACCACCCTCGAATATCTGTTCAATGGGTAGCCTGAGTAGTCCCGGATTACGAAAACATAGCCGGTCATCATGCTTTTCAACCCGTAGTATTCCGGCATCCAACAACAAATCAGAATGTATTATGGCATTTGTAAAGGCCTCTCTTACGGCCTTGTGTTGTGGAGTATCATCAACTCTCTGGATACCCTCCATACGGAATGGTCTCGGAAGGTCTGCTGTAACTTTTGGTATTACCCTGCTGAAGAACTGATAGAGGTTATTTTCCCAACGTCCATCGTATGTAAGTCTGTCACTATAACGTTCATCACCGATGAGGTTGCAGAAGTCTATGTAGTCCATTCTGAAATTGGCAAAACGTTCTTGTACGGACAAACCCTTGCCGAACATCATCAGACCAGCCATCGTAAGACCTTCTTTGCCCGTTGCCCTGTCAATGGTATAACCACCAAGATTCTTTAGGAAAGTTTTGTCATCGACCTCATTCCACACGTGACCGTCGTTCCTATATTGGAAAAGTGTGCGATAACGGTGTAAGGTATCTATGTCGATGTCGTTCATATCGTAATGTTCCAGCAGCATACCATCATTGCCGTCCTCGAACGAGTCTCGTATCATTGCCCTAACCAGACGTTCTGTACAATGATAATCTCCTTCGTGGTTTCGTCTATAAGTCCCCTTATACACATTGCCGTTCAGATAGATGGGTTTTATCCTCCAATCGGCTTGTGGCACGTTGATACATACTATCTGCACATCGTTTATCTCAACAATATTCACATCACGGCTGACAAGGATATTTTCATTTACCTTATCACTGTTTATGGTGTTCCAGAAGTCGTTGACAATCTTTTGTGCATCATCGACACCAATAATTTGAAAACGTTTCTTTATATCTGATTCTTTTCTGTTATCCTCAATGCCTAGCAGAATTACTCCACCGATAGTGTTGGCAAATGCAGAGTATGTCTCCCAAACGGATTTTGGAACCTCGGATTTTGCTCGTTTGCATTCCAAAGTCACGCACTCACCATTCTGTAGCATTTCTTTTATTCTATTCTCGTTCATATCATTTTCTATTCTCAAAAATTATTGATGCCTCTTTGAGGTGTCCATCGAAAACAAATCGTCAGTTTTTATGCTTCTTACTGTTATTTCCAATTTGGGACAAAGATACAATAATTTTTCTGGTTTTTATGGCTGGGATGTGTGGGATTTATATGGTGATTTACAAAATATCGCCACCATAGGACACCGCTTGTCCTGTAATTTTCGGGAGAATTATTTGCGCATTATAAATGCTGATATGCAAGCGGACTATTTTTTGAGAAAAGAACTAATTCGTTCTTTAGACATTGGCACAGCTATAATGCTACCAAAATTTTGAGAGTCTTTTTCCATTTCGTAGAACATTATGTCAGACTCGCTAATTACCGAACCATCAAAGTTACGAGATTCTAATTTCCTATTTCGTAAAATGTTTAATATTTCTCTTTTATTTTCTACAGGACATTCAACGCCAAAATATATAGCTTCAATGTTGTTTTTTGTTGGCATTACATCATACAGACCCTTCCCGTCTAATTTGAAACATATATATCGAGATTCATTTTCGTATTCCCAAGCAGTCCCCTTATAAAATATCGCGTCTTTGATTCCTATTATTTTGTCTGGATTATAGTTAGATAGTTTGGCTGTATATTTAATATCACTAAAAAAAGCTATTGTCTTGTTATCTTTCCCATATTGTGTCATATTAGAAGAAAACCTGTACTTTATACAGATACCTTTATGACTATCTGCATAATGCGCCCATAAAAGTTCATTTAGATATTCTTCTTTATCCATCTTGTTTTTGTGTTTTGGTTGTTCTGACTCAAATTGAGGTTCGCCTTCAACGAAATAATACGGAATAGTTTTATTGCGTGTAAAACAGGCCACTTTTATAGTCTGCCGAAATGCTTCTTCTAATTCCTCGCATTGTATTGAGTGCATGTATGGAGTATCAAATATGTCATTAAATGTAGTTACAGCAGAAAGATTAAGTTCATCGTTAACTAAAGCCCTAATAGTATATTGGTTGCAAGGATGGTATGCGTAACACTCCAATTCTCTGAAACTTACCTGATTAAGCTCTTTGAAAAGATAAAACAACTGCTTCTTGTGAGCTTCGATGGATTTCTCCTTATTTGGAATTTGAGCCGATGACCAGCAATTACCCAGATAGTGATATGCAATGCTTTTGTATTTGTTTTGTAGTTTTGCTTGTTTTGCAAAGTTAGAAACAACAGAATCAAGAAATAATATGTCTTTTATATCTATTTTGCTTGATGAATTATAGAGCGCTTTAGAATATATCCAAAGAGCATGTCCGAATGCTTCTTCTCCTTCATTAGGACCGAACTTATGAGGAATTACATTTACCCAATCGTTATATTTACTACGGAAAATGCTAAGAATACTGTCAATTTTACTATTGTCAAGAACTCCTGTGAAAGTTTGGGCAAATTTTGCTAATTCCTTAAAATTTTGAGCAAGTTCGGGTGTCATCGGTTAAATTATGTTTTTATAAATAGTTTTTGGAGAGAATCAGATACAAAATGGTTTATGCCGTTACAATATTATCGTGAATAATAATGTGAGTGCGGATATGATAACTGCAATAATTGCCAGTGTAACGCTTGCGGATGCTTTTTCTGTTTGTTTTTTTGCTTCGTGTAGTTGCAGGTCTTCGAAATCCATAAAATTGTTTGCAACAAGAATATCGAGTTTTTTGTTTACATAGATAGAACTGTTGTATGCCTTATTTATTTTTGAAATCAAATGATGGTCAATAGGTATTGGCACATTGTATAGATAATCATCTTTGTTGTATATGTGTACTCGGTGGTTTTCTGGAAAATCAATCAGACATATATATCCGTTGGCATCAAGGTATTCGAGCAGTTGAATCGTATCCATTATCGGACGAAGCATATTGCTTTGATTTATTTCGTTGTATGAATCAATAGGTACTCGTATTTCACATTTTTCAAAATCAATGCACCATTCAAAATCAATAATCTTGCTAACTAGATAAGAGTCGCAACTCCTTGATCTTACAAGTTCCCGTATACACTTTTTGTCATTTTCAGAAAAATTCCACATGGCAATTTCCTTTTATCCTTTTACCTCAACCTGTCCATTCATTAGCAATGGCAACAACTTGTCGCGCAGGGCTGTGAGTTTCGTAATTTCTGTTTCTGTTTTATCAATCTTTTCTTTTATTTTTGAATAAGTTTCGTGATATTGCCTTGCTAATTCCATTGGAGGAAAATACCAATAGTTTGAGAAAAAAGAATCAAATTGGAAATTCTTTAATCCGCTCGTTTTGCCTTCGTAATTAAAAAATACTCCATTCTTATAAAAAGTATTCCATGTTTGAAGAAAGTAAGAAACAAGATTTGCCTCTTTGAGCCTAATGCCGTGGCAAAAGTTGGAGCATATAACTTTTTTATTAAAACGATTGATTATTTCTTCAGTAATTTGAACAATTCTTCCTGTAGATTGTGACGGACTGCCTCCAGAAATCTCAATAACGAAATCGTTGGTTTCCAGCAGTTTGTCAGCATTTTTGGGAATAATATATCTTTCGGGAAGATTGGTCATATTGACCATATCGCAACCACGAATGCAATTAACCTTATATGTGTGGTTCCCTTTTGTTTGTTCTTCTCCCCAATCTCCAGATATATCACATTTTAGCGTATCTTCTAATTTTTTCACTTCCCATCCTTCTGGTACTTCTCTTTTCAGTTTGTCGTTCCATACCATTTTCCCGCCACTGCTTTTGTATGGCTTGCCTTCGGCGTTGGGGAAGTCGAACTGCACAAACCAGTAGTCGTAGAGTTGCTTGGCAAGGGCTTCGAGGTTGCGGTTTATGGAGCGGTTGAGGGCAATTTTGCGGTCTAAATTGCTGAAAATATTGCCTATTTTTTCTTGGGTAATTATATCTGGTGTTATAATTGGAATTGAATTTATAGTCTCTGTAGATAGTGTGTATCTTTGTCCGCTTCCACTTGCATTGTTTTCAAAAAATTTATGAATATATTGGGTATTCATAAAAGCATTTAAATATTTGCCTGAAAGTTTTGATTTGTTAGGCGTTATCAATGCTGTGTGGTATCCTAAAACTACATTCTCAAAATCATCTGCAATATATGTTGGAATTCCAATGTCATCTCGTGTTTCGCTATCTTTTGTAAATGCAACCTGTCCCTTTTTCAATGAAAAAATCTCAAATTCTTTTTTATTTACGGTTGCATCCATAAAAGAATCTGCCATATCTTTTGTAATTGCCCAATTATGATATACATCAGTAAAATTGCATAATTTTACTTGTATTTCATTATCTTTGGTCTTTTTGTCAACTCCACTAATCTCTACAGTTGCAATTTCTCCCAACTTATATTTTTTCATTTCCATAATTACTTTTCATTTTGTAATTTGAAAAACTCCTTCTGCTGTTCAATCACTCTCAGATTTCCTCTTATTTTACAAAATTCAGTTGTCCCAACTGCTTCATTATTTCTTCCTCCAGACTATGGCTTTCGGCAAACTGCTCGGCAAGTTCCTTCTTGTAGTTGGCTATTCGTGAGTTGAATTCGTCCTCACTAATGTCAACATACTCAATCTTAATGTCGAAATATTGTCCAGCCGAAAGACTGTAGTTCTTCTCGCGGATTTCGTCGTAGGTAACGGCAACGGAAAAGTCTTCGACGGTCGTTTTGTTGCGGAATGTGGTAACAATCTTGTCGATTTCATCGTTGGTAAGGCGTACCTTTTTCAGTCCGTTTGCATCCTTGTATTCTTCGCCGAGTTTCGATGCGTCAACAAGTATAACCTTGTCGTTGTCGGTCTTGTCAGTAGCCTTGTCGAAGAACAGCACTGAAACATTTGTGCCTGTGTTGGCGAATACATTCGATGGCATACTCACTACACCCATTACAATGTGTTCGTCTACAATGCGCTTCAAGATTTTGTTCTCTACACCCGATTTCGCTGTAATAAATCCAGTGGGGATAACTATTGCTCCCTGTCCGTTTGCTGCAATAGAGTTTACAACATGCTGTATGAAGCAGGTGTATATTGCCATAGATTCCTTTTTTGTTTTGGGAACATTGGGAACTCCTGCCCAGAAACGGAAATTGTCGGTAGCAATTTTTTCCCTGTAGTCGGAAAAGTCGAGTTTGAAAGGCGGATTTGAAACAACAAAGTCGAACTTGCGCAGAGTGCCGTCTTCGTTCTTGTGTGCAGGATTTGTAAGTGTATTTCCTTTTACAATATTTTGTATGCTATCGACCAAGTCGTTGAGTATAAGGTTCAATCGTAGCATTTGAGACGATTTCTGCGAAATGTCCTGACTGTATATTGAGCAGCGGTTTGTTCCTATCTGGTGAGCCAATGCCATGAGCAATGTTCCCGAACCTGCAGTGGGGTCGTAGCAGGTTTTGCTTGCCAGTTGAGATTCGTCACCCACAAGCAGACGGGCAATTATTGTTGCAATTGCCTTGGGTGTGAAATATTCGGCATATTTGCCACCGCCAGCCGTGTTGTAGTCTTTGATTAGGTATTCGAAAATATCTGAAAAGAAATCGTATTTCTCGTTGAATACATCTTCGAAATTAAAGTCTGCCAACTTTGAAACCAAGGCACGGGCAAAACTGTCGCGCTGTTCAACTTCCTGTATAAGCGTGGTTAAGCGCTCAAAAATGGTAATCTTTGTTTCTCCTACACTTGCCATTGAGAATATGTCGGCATTTACATTTGCAATGTCGAGCAATGTGGCGTCTAGCAAATCTCCGAATCCGCTCTTTGTTGAGGCGTTGTACAAATGTCCCAAGGTATGTTCGGGCTTAAGTCGTGGAATATTGTGTCCCATGTATGCCCAAAGATCTTCGACTTCTTCATCACTAAACTTGTCGTACTCGGCATCCCAGTTTTCGGCTGCTCTTAATCGTTTGCCGTATGCGCGGTTATGCTTTGCTTCGTTGGCAAATTTATCGTTAAGGAATTTATATAGGAATATTTCTGTGATTATCTTGTATTCGTTTCCGTCGTTTCCAAGTCCTGCGTTTCCGCAAACGGCCTTTAGCGAATCTATCAGATTAATGGTGCGTTCCTTGATTTCCATTTTATTAATTTACAGAGTTTCTTATTTGTTCGTATTGTGAATAGTATTCGTTTGCAATTTCATGTTGTATAAACCTGCGGTCGTCAAGTTTTGAAGTAATTTCAAGGTCAAGCAGTTTGTTGCTTACTAGCGAAAGGACTTCCTTGTCGAAAGCTGCCTCGTTTTTCAGAATGTCCTGCTTGAAGAAAATCAACTCGTCAATCCAGTCTTTCAATCGGTTAAGACCTTCTGCGATTTCATATTCATGTTCGGATATTATAGGTTTCTCTTTGCGTTCTCCGCGCTTTGCGTTTTCCTCTACAATGCGCTTATGTACGCGAACAAACCGTTCGTCTTGGTTGTATTTGCTTTTCAGTACTTCGTTGGCACGGTTTATTTCGCGGATTTTCTTCATTACCTCGTCCATATAGGCAATCTTTTGCTTTGCATCGGCTACATCCTGAGGTTTAATGTCTTTTTGGCGAAGGAAACGCATAAATTCATCAATAAGGTTCACATATCTGATTTCCTTTTTGTCGAAATTGCGTTCAAATTCCAATATTATTTTGTCTGCCTGTTCCTTTAGGTCGTTGTTGTATATGCGAAGTTCTTCGCTTCCCTTGTATGTGAAGCAATATTCTATTAGTGCAAGTATCAGGTTTATGTTGTCGCTTACTTCGTCATCGTGTGCGATTTTTTCCTGCAGATTTAGTGCATCAATACGATGGTTTACAACATTCAGCAGGTCGTTAACGGCACCAATTTTCATCTTTTCGTTGTATGCCTTTAATTCCTCGTCACCACAAGAACGAATCTGGTTCGAAAGCGCTTTTGCGTTTTCGAGTACGCGCCGAACCTCGTACAATCTATTTCTGTCCTCCATTTCGTCAATCTGCTGGCAGAAAAGTTCGGAATTGTCGCAGGCGTAAGCAAACATTACATTCTTTATTTCCCTCAGTTGGGATTTTATCTCGTCAACATTCTCTAAAATTGAAGTGCCGATAGGAGTAACTGGCGTTTCTTCTTCAAGAAGTTGTTGTTCGTCGCAACGGTTCAGTTCGCGTAGGTATTCGTTGTTTGTGTCCTCAAAGTTCTGCTTTATATTGGCAAAATCGACTACATATCCGTATTTGAAATCCTTGTATGGGCGATTTACCCTAGTAAGTGCCTGTAGCAAGTCGTGACCGTACATTTTACGGGTAAGATATAGCCGTTTTAGTCGCGGAGCATCAAAACCAGTAAGCAACATTCTGTTGACAATCAGCAGGTCAATGTCAGTTTTTCGCTTGAAATTCTTTATTATGGCTTTTCTAGTGTCCTTGTCGCCCTCGTCGTGAAGGATAAGTGCGACATTGAATCCTTTGTATTTATATGCAGTGTCGGCTGCAATGGAGTATGGATTAGTATTTTCATTCACCAAAGGGATTACCTTGCCTTTTGAATTGGAATAGATTTCATATAATCGACGTGCTTGCTGATTTGTTTCGCATACTATCATTCCTGCAACGGTATTGTCGTTTTTCTCCATACGGAATCTCTTCAAATCCTTCTCAACATATTCCAGCAGGTTGCTAAGGTAATTGTCCGATTCGATAATAACTTCTTTGCTTATATCGCCTTTGCGGATTTGAGGATTGCTCTTTTGTGCTTCATCGAGCAGACTTATAAGTTTTTCCTTGTATGTGGTTTCAATATCCTCGCGCATAAGTTTAAGAGTGTATCCGTCGGCAATGGATTTATCGTAGTAGTATTTGTCGATGTAGTCTCCAAAAACTTTCCAAGACGCTTTTTCATCAGATAATAGTGGAGTGCCAGTAAGAGCGATTTTAATTGCATCGCGGTCGGCATCAAGCAGATTTGCAAGGAACGAACCTTTTGGATTGTAGCCACGGTGTGCTTCATCAATAAAGAAAACGCGCTGAAGATTAATGTTGTATTCGGTAGGAATTACCACTTTGTCATGATCTTCCTCGAACTTTTGAATGTTTACCACCATTATTTCAAGTTCCCCCGAATTGTTTTCAACAATATGGTTGTTCTTGATGTCAGTCATCAATTCTTGTTTGCTTTCGGCAGTTCGCACATTGAGACCTCTTGCAACAAATTCATCTTTTGCTTGTTCCATAAGACTAAGGCGGTCTACAATGAAATAGAATTTGGCAACCGTATTCTTTTTAGCAAGAAAATCGGAAATGCTTTTTACCGAATAATATGCAAGTGCGGTTTTACCGCTGCCTTGCGTGTGCCATATAATTCCAGATTTTACACCTTGGTCTATTTTTTTGCGTATTGCCAATGATGCAAATAGTTGCGGGTAACGCATTACATGTTTCTGCAACTGGGTAATGGTTTCGCCAGAATCCAATTCAATTTTCTGGTCAACATATGCAAATCCGTAATGAAGTAAATACAGGAATCGTTCTTTGCTTAACAAAGATGAAAGAACCCTGTTTGTCGGGGTGGTAGGTTGCTTGTCGGTTTGATATTCGGGAATGTTTGAAAGCGGCACCATATTGAATGACTTTAATATGGTAAATTCTATGCCCTTGTCAATCGGTTTTAGTTTCAGATTTTCGTAAAATATTTGCTTCTGTTCCCTAAAGACATTGAAGAATATATCACCTTTTGTATTTGTTGCATAAAAAGCGCCTTGTATCGGAACGCGATTTTCGGTGTCGTATTCCTGATTGTTTGAGAAAATCATCAATTGAGTAACATTTAGAAATCTACGGAACCTTTTGTTACTCATGCGCTTATTCATTCTTGTTCTCTCTGCTAATATTCCATCCTTGTTGT
Organism: Bacteroidales bacterium UBA1184; assembly: GCA_002310235.1. Classification (GTDB taxonomy): domain Bacteria; phylum Bacteroidota; class Bacteroidia; order Bacteroidales; family ML635J-15; genus Bact-19. The sequence continues at coordinate 31,318 of DBYO01000006.1, read as the reverse complement.
TGGGAATTTTCACTTCTATAAATGCCAAAGGCAAACCGTTTATAAAGCAAGTGATATCTGGTCTGAAATTTTCTCCGCTATTTTCGTCTTTGCATGTAAACTCTGCGGTGCAATGCCAATCGTTATTTTCTGGATTGTCGAAATCAATTATTTTAAGACCATTTGTGTTGTTAATCAATTTGTAAAACTCTCGTCCTAAATCATCGTTGTTTGCAACTCTTATAAGAGTGTCAAGCAATATCTTTATTTCCTGTTTTTTTGCTTTAGGATTCAGTTGCTTTATCTTATTGGTGAAAATATCAGTAAGTATGTTTGTTTTATGGTCATAATCATCGATTACTGGCAGATAAGTATATCCCAATCTTGTGAGATGTAGGATGGCTGGTATCTGTACTCTTGTTATTTCAGAAAATTGTCTCGACATAAAAGTGTATAATATCCCAATTTACAAAAAGCAAATATACAAAATATAAAACGAATACTAATAGTTATCGAGAGCAAAAAAATATGGGGGTCTATTCTTTGTGTTTTCTCCGTACCAAGTCCGTACCAACTCCGTATCAGATTCGTATCAACTCCCTACCAGGTTGCACCCTTCTTGCTCCCTCATTGCTCCTTGGTTGCTCCAAGTAAGAGAGGACAAAATACAACAAAAAAAGGCGCAATGTAAAACTGCGCCTTTGCTGTTAATAAAAAGATGTTTAACTATTTTACCTCCTCAAAGTCCACGTCAGTTACTTCATCTGAGTTGTTGCTTGAGCTTCCCGACGACTGCTGCTGTCCGCCCATGTTGGGGTTGCCCTGCTGCTGTCCTGCGCCTGCACCGGCATTCTTGTACATGTCTTCTGATGCTGCGTGGAAAGCGTTGTTGAGGGCTTCCATTGCCTTGTTGATAGCGGCAACATCCTGGCTCTTGTGAGCTTCCTTCAAGTTGTTGAGTGCGGTTTCGATAGGAGCCTTCTTGTCGGCTGGAATCTTGTCGCCCAATTCCTTGAGCTGCTTTTCGGTCTGGAATATCATAGAGTCGGCCTGGTTGATCTTGTCGATTCTTTCCTTTGCAGCCTTGTCGGCGTTTGCATTGGCTTCGGCTTCGGCCTTCATACGCTTGATTTCGTCTTCCGAAAGTCCCGATGAAGCTTCAATACGGATGCTCTGTTCCTTGCCTGTGCCCTTATCCTTTGCCGATACCTTCAAGATACCGTTTGCATCGATGTCGAAGGTAACTTCAATCTGCGGAACGCCACGCGGTGCTGCTGGAATGCCGTCGAGGTGGAAACGACCAATGGTCTTGTTGTCGCTTGCCATCGAACGCTCGCCCTGCAATACGTGGATTTCAACTGAAGGCTGGTTGTCGGCTGCGGTCGAGAATACTTCCTGCTTCTTGCAAGGTATTGTGGTGTTCGATTCGATGAGCTTTGTCATTACGCCTCCCAAAGTCTCGATACCGAGTGACAACGGGGTAACATCGAGAAGCAATACATCGGTAACATCACCTGTGAGGACACCGCCCTGGATTGCAGCACCAACAGCTACAACTTCGTCGGGGTTAACGCCCTTCGACGGAGTCTTGCCGAAGAACTGCTTTACCTTTTCCTGAACTGCCGGGATACGGGTTGAACCGCCGACCAACAGAACTTCGTCAATATCCGATGCCGAGAAACCAGAGTCCTTCAATGCCTGCTGGCAAGGAGCGATGGTTGCGTTGATAAGACGGTCGGCCAACTGTTCGAACTGTGAACGGGTCAAGGTCTTTACCAAGTGCTTTGGAACACCGTCAACCGGCATGATGTACGGCAGATTGATTTCCGAAGATGTCGATGACGACAATTCAATCTTTGCCTTTTCTGCAGCCTCTTTCAGACGCTGGAGAGCGATAGAGTCCTTGCGGAGGTCAACGCCGTTTTCCTTCTGGAATTCATCGGCAAGCCATTCGATGATAACGTGGTCGAAATCATCACCGCCGAGGTGGGTATCGCCGTTGGTCGATTTAACTTCGAAAACACCGTCGCCAAGTTCAAGGATTGAAATATCGAATGTACCGCCACCGAGGTCGAATACTGCAACCTTCATATCCTTGTTCTTCTTGTCAAGGCCGTATGCCAAAGCTGCTGCGGTAGGCTCGTTGATGATACGTTTTACCTTCAAGCCTGCGATTTCGCCAGCTTCCTTGGTTGCCTGACGCTGTGAGTCGCTGAAGTATGCAGGAACGGTAATAACTGCTTCATTGACATCTTCGCCAAGGTATTCCTCAGCGGTCTTCTTCATCTTCTGGAG
>DBYO01000006.1:494-28999 GCA_002310235.1 Bacteroidales bacterium UBA1184 | reverse complement strand
ACACGCGGAGTGTTGTTGTCGCCACGTACAACTTCGTAAGGTACACGTTCGATTTCCTTTGTTACGTTGTCGTATCTTTCGCCCATGAAACGCTTGATTGAGAAAACAGTGTTCAACGGGTTTGTGATTGCCTGACGCTTTGCAGGNNTCGCCGACCTTACGTTCGCCGTCCTTCAAGAAACCTACAATCGAAGGGGTGGTCCTATGACCTTCGCTGTTGGTGATAACAACAGGTTCGCCGCCTTCCATAACTGCCACACATGAATTGGTGGTACCTAAGTCTATGCCTATAATCTTACTCATAATTTTATGTTTTTTTTTGTTTTACAATTTTGAAAAATTCACGACCGAAATATGGCAATCTGTGTGCCAGCGGAATGGAAAATAGTTGACAAAAGCGGCCGCTTTTGTTTGTAATGTGTTTAATATTAGTGATTTGTGTAAAATATGGAAATTTTTACGGCAAAAATCTTCATGTCATACCAAAAGTTTTGGGGTGTTGTTTTGTCACAAAAAAGTTTGATTTTCTGGATTTTGGTGTCAGAGTTGGTGACAAAATGGCAGAAGCATCGCGCCACGGCGCGATGCTTCTGCTTATAGTAATCGCTAGTCAATCTCGATAGTTTCAAGATAAGGTTTTAATTTCTCAAAAAATAAAGCCGTATAATAATGTGCACCATCGTCGTTTAGATGTTTTCTATCTTTAAATAATTCAGGATGAGAATTAAAATAAGGGGTATCATATAAGTCAATGAATGGAACTTTATATTTTTTACATAATTCGGACAGTTTCTCATTGTTATCATTGGGTTTAAACGATGGCGAAGATACAATTATCAAAGGTACATTTTGGGAAGAATATTTTTTTAATACATTTTCAAAGTTATTGACTGTATAGTCATTAAGTACTCGTGTTGATGTTGTTTTATTAAGGGGAACGACTCTTGTTGTATCAATCGAGGAACCATATAAAGGCAAATACCCGTCATCTACTCCAGTTGGTCTCAAAAGGCTCGAAACAATTCGGATGATTTTGCTATTGTATCGATATAAACTGGACTTCATTAGTATCTTTTCTTTAATTCCCAGATTATTCAAGTATCTATGAACAATGCTGTCATTCCAATAGAAAGGAGCAGAAAATTCAATATCAGCTGCACTGCTACTAGCCAACTGACTTTCAGGGAGGTCATAGATAACAAGTTTTGGTCTATATCTGGCAACGATTGCTTCGGCCGCGCAGGAATTGCTATTAGCATATTTTCCATCTATTGCAGCATTGTATATAGAGACATCCTCTCCGAAAAACGTGTTGATGCTATCACTAAGTTGTTGGGTCACATAATGATGACTACCACGAGAAGATCCTAAAATAACAATTTTTGTATCTAAACGATGAAGCCGGTAGTTGTCTTTTGCAAGCTCACCACTATAATTAGGCAACATTTCCATCACCTTATCAAAAACAAATCCAACAGCAAAGTCAACAATAGCTATCATTAAGAGAACAACAAAGATTGCTGTAAAAAAACGAGTACTATCTTTCTTCATAAATGTTAGAATTGAAAGTATATGAATTGACCACTAGAAAACGAACCAAACAATAGAATATATACAATAAGAATAACCGTAGAGACGTATCGTATAACAGTGTGTTTAGAATGGATAAAATGTATGTTCCACTTGAAATTGTCCTTGGTATCCTTGAAAATCAAAATGAACAGTGCAGTTAATCCACAAGCAAACACCATTATATCTACATATGGGCGGCCCCAATCGGAAAATATTTTGCCAACGATAACAAATGCATCATTCACATTATTGGCACGGAAGAATATCCAAGCGAAAGATACTATTGAAAAACAGAACAACATACTTATTAGGCGAGATATGGTGTTTTTGTATTCTGGTTTATGTACAAATTTGTGCCAAATATTTCCGATAACTTGGTAAGTTCCGTGTAAACCGCCCCAGATAACAAAAGTCCAGTTTGCACCGTGCCAGAGTCCGCTTACAAGGAACGTAATCATTAGATTTAGCAAGTGCCGTGGATATTTGCACCGATTTCCTCCAAGCGGAATATACACGTAGTCCATAAACCAAGAGGAGAGCGATATATGCCATCTCTTCCAAAATTCTTTTACATTGAGAGAAAAGTATGGAAGATGGAAATTCTCCATCAGCCTAAATCCCATCACACGAGCAGCCCCGATGGCAATATTGCTATAGCCTCCGAAGTCGCAATATATCTGAAACGTAAAGAATATTGTCGCTATTATCATACTGGTTCCATTGTGTTGTGATACATTGTTGAACACAGCGTTTACATATTCGCTTAGCACATCTGCCACACATATCTTCATAAAGAACCCCCACAACATCTGTTTTAGACCGTTCACAGCATCATCATAATGGAATTGGTGTTCCTCGTGGAATTGAGGTAAAAGATTTTTAGCTCGCTCAATGGGACCTGCAACTAATTGTGGGAAAAATGATACGAAAAGGGCATAAGTCATAAAGTTATGCTCCGCTTTGATTGTGCCCCGATAGACGTCAACAGAATAACCAACAGCCTGGAATGTGTAGAACGAGATGCCGACAGGCAATAATACGTCAAGGTTAGGAATATGCCAAGCAAGACCACACATTGAAAAAAGCGTAGTAATACTTTGGCCAATGAAGTTGAAATACTTAAAAAGAAACAATATCGAAAAATTCAACACCAAACTGATTACTAGAAAAGCTTTCTTCTTCGACTTATCATTGTTATACCGCTCCACAAGCAAACCACAACAATAAGTCAGTACTGTAGAAGTCATAATAAGCAGCGCATACACTGGCTTCCAGTTCATATAGAAATAGTAACTAGCAATGAGCAGGAATGGAATTCGCCATCGATTATTCTTCAGTAAGAAGTATATAATACAAACTACTGGAAAGAATATTATAAATTCAAATGAGTTGAACAACATACTTTTAGCCTATAATTATCAATTATCCATTGTCACTTGTTTTTCCCCCAACAGCATTATCCCCGTAAATAGACAGAAGAATATTATTCCGTTGATAATACAGAACATATCCTCGATGCAGAAGAAGCAAAAAGTTATTATGCACCACCAGACCATAGTTCCGTTTCGTTGCTTGATTGCCTTGCGGAACATTGCAAAGAATAGCAGTAGGAGAGAGGCTATTCCCAAAATTCCAAACGAAGCGAACGAACGCAGGAACTGGTTGTGCGATGCGCAAGTGCCCTCGTAGTCGTCGCCCATACGCTGCCTCATCTTTTTTTGAAATTCGGCATATACATCACCTTGTCCGGTGCCGACGAGCCAGTTTTCCGAGACTACTTCGGCTGCCGATTCCATGCACTTTATACGGATGGTAGTAGATTCGTTACGCGTGTATATTGTTTCTACGCCGTCGTGCTGAGCCTTGATGCTGTCCACCATTCTGTTGATTCTATATTTTACCATTGGCAGCGAGTAGAATGCCGGCACCGAAGCTATTGCCAGGATAGCTACAAGTATCGAGAGCCATTTGGGCACTCGTTTCGAAATTACAAGGCGTACAATTAGATATATTGTATAAATGGCCAGCAGCAGTATCGTAATTTTCGACGAAAGCATTCCGATGAATACAATCATCACCAGCGTCGTCACAATTTCTAGAGCAACGAAAGCCTTGCTATGTAGCGACCTGTTGCGCAGTATATCCTGAGTTAGTATTATCACTGCAAACATGGTGTAGTAGGAGTGGTGATGAGGTGAACTTAGCAGCTGTGTATAGAAAAAAACATCGGGGTTGTGTGTCTCCGTGTAGTTGCCGTAGGCATTTATAATGCTGAATATCATTATGACGAATATGCCAGCAATAAGAGAAACGTTCAGGATACTATGCTTTTTTTCGATGCCATTTAGTCTGAAGGCAGTTGCGATGAACGGGAATGCAAGCAGCGAAAGTGCCGTTTCGGTATTGTGGAGAGCAGACTTTAGGTCATCGGAGTACGTGAGACCTATTATATATAGTAGAAACGGGATTATCATTGCCCAAAAGCCGAGAGTGTGTGCCGATTCGCGTAATGCCTTGTAGTTTCGTGGGCGAACGAAGAAAAGGAAGCACAGAGTGGCGATTGGTATAGGTGTGAGGAAGATGTTTATCGGTAAAAGGAAAGCAATGATGCCCAGCAGCACCACTTCAAGCATATCCAAATAATATACGTACTTCCCTGTTGTCATTTCGAATGGCAAATTTATAAAATTCAGGCAGATAAATTGCAATTGTGCAAAAAAAATGGGAAACTGAAGTTTCCCACATATTTTTTGTTGCTTGAAATTGGCTGTTAATTGTGCTGGTTGATGTACCTGTTGAGTTCGTTAACCGATGAGGTAAAGGTAAAAACATCGTTAACCTTGAAATAGTTTCTGCGGTCGTAGCAGTGTTCGTAAGCGTACTTTGCAAATGTGAGTCTGTCGCTGTCGAAAGTAAACAGACGGCAAATTTCTCTTACTTGTTCTGCGCTTATGCAGGTAACCGCGCAAGCCTGTTTTGCAATAGTCATTTTTGTGCTAGAGTACGGCGTATTGTTTATCATTTTTTTCAAGTCGTTGAAATCTGCTTCTGTCATGATGTAGTGGCAGTTTGGATTATCGCTTTGGAAATAGCCGTAGCCGCCATTGTTGTAACCGCCATAAGGATTCTGGTTGCTTGCCATCTGGTTGGTTATGAATCTATTGAGTTCGTCAACCGATGAAGAGTAGGTAAGGGCTTGACCAACAATGTAATATCTGTAGCGGTCGTAGCAGTATTCGAAGGCATATTTAGCAAAGTCGAGCTTGTTGGATTCGTATGAGAATTCCTTACACAGGCCCCTTATTTGGTTTGCTGTCATGCAGTTGTAACGGCAAGCCTGTTTTGCAACTGTGAGGCGTGAACTGTCAAAATAACGGGCTCTTACCTGAGATTTCAGCGAGTTGAAATCGTTTGTTGACATTGGTGTGTGGCAACGTGGATTGTCGGTTGGTCCGTAGCTGTTTGATGACGAATGTCCGCCGTTTGTTTGACCACCATTGGGATAGCCTCCGTTGTGGGGAGGATTGTTGTTGTGTCCATTGTTTCCGTGGTTATTGTTGTTGCCATGGTTATTGTTTCCATGACCGTTGTTGTATCCGTTGTTGCCATGACCACCGTTGTTATTTCCGTGTCCGCCATGACCATCGACCTTGGTCTCGCTAGAACCTTCGTATCCAGAATTTCCGGAGGGCTGATTGTTGTGCTGGCGCGGTGAAGTGCTGACCGTTTTCATCGAATACACGTTTTCGCGTCCCCTTACAAGCTGAATCTTTATTTCCTTGTCGTCGTTGCTTACCGACATGGTCCTGTTCAATGTAGGTACACCAGTACGCTCGAAAACGACCCTTATATTCAAGGTTTTTCCACTGATGTTTTCCGCCTTTACGTTGGTCAGGGCAGTTTCGTTCTGCTTTGCATTATTGATGTAGAGCGTAAACTTGTCGCCGTTGTCGGTGTAGAATACGAAATCGTTGTTCTGTGCTATGCTGGCAATTGTCAGCAGACACATGATTGCAATTGAAAATAAAGTTCTCATGTCAATTTTTTTTGTTGTCGCAAAGTTAATGAAATTTATTAATCCGCAAAATAGATTTATAATCGCCAAAATCATTATCTTTGCCCTTGTATATTGATTCGAATTATATGAAAAAACTTGTATTAATAGCCGTTACGGCAACGATCGCAATTTTGCTTCTCTGTAGCTATTTCTATATTAGCGGAGACAAGAATAAGTTGAATGCAAACGACCTTCTACGTTATTACTATAAAGTGCACAACGGCTATTCAGGATTTTCCCGCGAATACGAAATCGAGTACAAGGACAGCGTTGTGACTGCCACAATGCGCGATTGCAATTTCATTATCGATTCGTGCGAAGTATATACGGTAAGCGATGTCCCTCGTGAAACCATGGTGGAAATTGGCGAAATGCTTATAAAGGCCAAGGTGCAGAACTGGGAAAGCAGCTATACGAATCGCGATGTCTTCGATGGCGACAGTTGGTCGATGGATGTGAAATTTGGTAAGGATCTTATATGGTCGAGTGGATATATGGCATGGCCCGACAACGACCCTACACACGAGATAAATAAAATCATCTATAATTTGTGCAAGCCACAAAACGAAGAATCTAAACAATAAGGTATGAGAAAATTTTTCTTTCTGCTAACTGCAGTCGCTTTGTCGGTTGTGCTAAATGCACAATCTGTCTTAAGTGCCGACGAACTTTTCTATTCGCAACATATTGATGAAATAATGCAGAAGTTCAACGACGAATGTCCTGTGCTCGAGCTGGGCGACGGCGAGGGCCAGATTTTCCAGTATGGACTTGTCGATTTCGATGGGGACGGCATTAAGGAACTATGGGTTAATGAAATAGTTGCTGAAAACGGTGCGTTTTTCTGCCGTGGCGGCGATTCTCTTGAAATCATTGCAACTAGCTGGTCGAAATCGTATATTTCGGTAAATGGAAATATTGTTTGCGCCTCGGGTCCGGCTGGAACAGGGGCTTTCTACGTATCATATTCTGTTCTCGAGAATAGCTCGGTAACACATTTTGCGACTGACTTGCAGATATACGATCTTGGAACAGATAAGATTCGTCACGAGTGTGAGTATGACGGAAATGAAGTTCAGTGGAAATGGTTCAAAAAGTACTTCAACATTAATAACAAAAAGTTTGTAGCTCCGCAGAACGACGAGTGGTTTCCTCTGGAACGCCTGACGTGGAAAGATAAGCAGTAAAAAGCACAAAGCATTGCACCTCTACAATACGCAACTTTCAACTTTCAACTCTCAACTCTTTCTACCTGTCGAAGTAGTCCTTCATATTGTCAATCTTCATATCTTGGGATTTGTTTTTCCTTTTTTCTTGTTTGTCTTTGAACTTTTTCCAGTAGCTGAATGGCGAGGATTCGACGTGTTCCGATATTTTATCCAGGCAAATTAGCCACAGAACGTAAATAAAGATATAGAATACTATCGTCAGTAGCAAATACCATCCTTCTGTTACAACTCCCGAAACCATAAGTATAGCGTCGTAAATGCCATGTGCCAAAATAGGAACAAGTAAAGTGTTCACCCAGTTGCGGAACTTGTGCTTTGCTGAAAATTTTGCCAACGACAGGAAAAATCCCATAAGCACAGCATCTAGGAAATGGCTCGGAACAGCAAACAAGGCTCTGCCCCAAGCGCACGATGGATCGTTATATACATATAAAATATTCTCGATAGTGGCAAAACCCATCGATACGCATACGGCATACACTATGCCGTCCATGCGCTCGTTGAAATCTTTATTCCACCATATTAGTAGGAATAGGATTATAAATTTTGAGATTTCTTCAGGAATTGCTGCCGAGAAGAAAGCTGTAGCAATCTGTTGTCGAATTTCTCCTTCGAAAATGTACGGCAGTTCGTCGAGACCAAAGATGCGTATTAAAGAAAGGGATAACGGAATGGATACCATTCCAACAAAGAATGCCAGCAGTATTTTTTTTATAGGTTCACGCTCATACTTATCGCGTATAAATATGTACACGATAAGCACAGCTGCGGGAACTACTGCTACAAGAAGTTTCCACATACTACTTGTTCATGAACTTCTCTACGTTTATTACAAAGCGCTCGTGTGTGCCGTCGCCAATGATTTCTCCCTTGTCGTCAGTAGCTTCTACTTTGAAAACTATGCGACGACGGTCGATTTCAATTATTTCGGAACGGCAGGTGATTACTGTGCCGAGCGGACTTGCCTTCTTGTGTGCTACATTAATGTGGGTGCCTACAGTACCTTCGCCTTCCGAAAGGTAGGGCATTACGGAGCGATAGCAAGTCTTTTCCATAAGAGCAATCATTGCAGGTGTCGCATATACTTCGACCAGACCACTGCCGTATGCAGCTGCGGTGTTGTCGTGGCGGACAACTTCGCTTTCTTCACCTTTGATACCAAGTTTTAAATCCATAATGTTATTTACGATTTTATTTTTGTAGAGACGTTGCACGCAACGCCTCTACAAATTCTTCAAATTTTCAAATTATCAACCTTCAGCTCAGCGTAGCTAAATCTTCAAATTCCTTAGAACTTGAACGTTATCGTCTGCTTTACCTCTGGGCTTAACGAACGCGAAACAGGACAAGTCTCGGGAATCCGTCTGATTATTGTCTGCTGCTTTTCGTTGAGGTTGCACATCGAGTAGTCGAAGTCGATTTTTACTTCGGCAACGCGACGCGGCGACTCGTTCATAATTTTCTCAATCTGTGCTGTTGCACCGTCAATCGAAAAGTTGTATGTCTGTGCAGTTATGCCGGTGATTGTGAAAATGCAGTCGCATAAAGCTGTTGCAAGCAAATCGGTTGGCGAAAAAGCCTCGCCTTTGCCGTGATTGTCGAGCGGAGCGTCGGTTATAATCCTGTTGCCCGATTGGAGGTGAGTGTTTTCGGTGCGAAGTCCACCCACGTACTTTGATGTCATTTTGGTCATAACGAAAAAGTTTCTATGTTTCTGGTTTCACGTTTCTAGGTTTAACTTCGTTGAGGGCTTCGCCGTTCTATGGCTACGCCGTTTCTAAGTTGGGCTAACAGGCTTGCAGTCTCGCAGTCTAACAGTCTTGCAGTCGACGGGTCTTCTGTCAGCCTGTTGGCCTGTTAGACCATTAGATAATCAGCATTGCGTCGCCATAGGTTGCAAACTGGTACTTTTCCTTTACTGCCACTTCGTAAGCGTTCATCAGGTTTTCGTATCCAGCGAATGTTGCAACCGACATCATCAAAGTTGACTTTGGTAGATGTAGGTTCGAAATCATGCAGTTCGGAACCATGCATTCGTATGGCGGGAAAAGGAACTTGTTTGTCCAGCCGTCGAATGGTTTCAGCATTCCGCTAGTGGTAATAGATGATTCCAAAGCACGGAGCACGGTTGTTCCAACAGCGCAGATGCGGCGGTTTTCGGCTTTTTTGCGGTTTACGGTATCGGCAAGTTCTTCGGAGATGAACATTTGCTCCGAGTCCATCTTGTGCTTGGTAAGGTCTTCGACATCAACACTGCGGAAGTTGCCTAGTCCTACATGCAAGGTCAAGAAGCCAAATTCAACGCCAACAAGCTCAAGTCTCTTGAAAAGTTCGCGGCTGAAATGCAGACCTGCGGTTGGAGCTGCAACTGCACCTTCGTTCTTTGCGTAGATAGTCTGGTAGCGTTCAGCATCCTCGGGTTCGGTCGGGCGCTTGATAATGTGCATTGGCAGTGGGGTTTCTCCGAGCGAATACAAGGTTTTCTTGAATTCGTCGTACTCGCTGTCGATAAGGAAACGCAAGGTACGTCCGCGTGATGTTGTGTTGTCGATAACTTCGGCTACAAGTTCGTTGCCGTCTTCACCGAAATAAAGTTTGTTACCAATTCTTATCTTTCGTGCCGGATCGACAAGAATGTCCCACAAACGCTGGTCGTGGTTTAGTTCGCGCAATAGGAAAACTTCAATGCGAGCACCGGTTTTTTCTTTGTTTCCGTACAGACGAGCTGGGAAAACTTTGGTGTCGTTGAAAATCATAAAGTCCTTGTCGCTGAAATAATCCTTTAAATCCTTGAAAACTTTATGCTCTATTTCGCCAGTTTTTCTGTTCAAAACCAAAAGTCTGCACTCATCTCTGAACTTTGAAGGGTATTGGGCAATAAGTTCTTCCGGTAGATTGAATTTGAATTGAGATAACTTCATTTGTATTATTTTATTATAAATCAATAATTTACGTTTGAAAAATCCGCTATTTACGCACTTTAAATTTGAAACGGCAAAAGTACAAATTTAATTTTGGAAATGCAAGAAAAAAAATAATGTAGCGGCGCAATGCATTGCGCCGCTACATTTAATTGTTAATTGTCCATTGTTAATTGTCCATTATTTTCCCCATGTACTCCACGAATTCGTCAAGCTTCACAGCCTTGCTGATGTCGGCTTCGCCGCTTCGGGTTCTGCGGAGTGATTTAAGATAGGCTCCATTGCCTAGGCTTCTGCCAAGTTCGTCGGCCAGCGAACGAATGTATGTTCCTTTGCTGCAGGTTATTGTCACATAGACGAGCGGAAGTTCGATTTTATTGACAGTAATGTCGTAAACAGTGATTAACTTGTGCTTAAGTTCTACGGTGCGACCTTTGCGGGCAAATTCGTAGGCTCGTTTGCCGTTCACCTGCACCGCCGAATACACTGGAGGTGTCTGTTCGCGTTCTCCGCAAAGCCCTGCTAGCGCCTTGCGAACATCGTCCTCGGTAATACCAGAAATATCAAAGGTTTTGTCAATCTTGGTTTCGAGGTCGAAAGATGGGGTAGTGGCTCCGAGGCAAAATTCAGCTTCGTAAACCTTAGTGCCTCCTTGCAGCTCTTCTATCAGTTTGGTTTTCTTGCCAGTGCAGAGAATTAGCAAGCCCGTAGCAAGCGGGTCGAGAGTACCTGCGTGACCGACTTTGAACTTGCGTATGCCAGTGTATTCGCTGATTTTCTTGCGCACTTTGTTCACCACGTCGAACGAAGTCCACGAGTATGGCTTGTCGAAGATTATGACTTCGCCAGTCTCAAAATCCGGCAACCTGTCGAACGAAAAAAACTCCATTTAGCTGAGGAAAATTATAGTGGCAATACCTACGATGGCGCAATATACTGCAAACCATATCAGTTTGCCTTTCTTCACTATGTTTATCATCCACTTGCAAGCGAGGCAGCCAACCACAAATGCAGTTATGAAGCCAACAGCCAAAGGCAAAGCGCCTATCGAAGCGGTTGCTGCGTCTGCACTGCCTTTTGCAATTTTCAGGACATCGAGCAGAGCTTCGCCGAGGATTGGAGGAATTACCATCAAGAATGAGAACTGAGCCAACTTTTCTTTTTTGTTGCCAAGTAAAAGTCCGGTTGCAATCGTCGAGCCCGAACGTGAAAGTCCTGGCAAAACAGCTGCTGCCTGAGCAATACCGATGACAAATGCATCAATCATCGAGATTTTTTCCTTCTGGCGAGGTTTTGCATAATATGCAAAAGCTAGCAAGGCTGCAGTTACGAGCAAGCAGATTCCTACAACAAGTAATCCCGAACCGAAAATTTCTTCAACAGTATCCTTGAAAAGAAAACCAACTATTGCCACTGGAATCATGGAAATCAAGATGTTGACTAAATATTTCATCTCGTCGTTCCATTTGAACTTGAAGAATCCCTTGAAAAGCCATACGATTTCCTTCCACAAGATAACCAATGTGCTTAGCACGGTTGCCACATGTACAGCAACGGTAAATGCAAGGTTTTCCTCGCCGCTAAGTCCGAAAAGTTTTGCACCGATTGCAAGGTGTCCACTGCTACTTACTGGTAAATATTCGGTAAGTCCTTGGATAAGACCAAGTATTAAAGCTTCTAGCCAATCCATTTGTTAGTCTTTTTTAGTGCGTGGACGCCACATTATTGCAAAAATTTCTACTGCGAAGCCGATAATAAGCACTATCGGAGCAAGAGTAATGCGACGGAAGCTGAATATTTCTGGGTTGAAAACATTCGGGTCGTCAGAACCGCCACCTACCATCAGCGCGTAACCTATGACGAGTATTACGAAGCCAATAGCAAGAGCAATGTAGTTTTTCTTTCCAAGTGCAAAGCCGTTCTTTCCGTTTTCGGATACAGCTTTTTCGTTTTGATTTTCAATCTTTGCCATATCGTAAAAGTCAAAATTCCATTTTAGAAACAAACTGCAAAGATAGTACATTAGGCTGGAACCAGAAAATGGAATTTTGGATTTTTGAAAAAACGAATTTAAAAGTCCTTATTTCTCCACCATTATATCCTTCAATTCTACCTCCGGATGGTGGTACTGCCTTTCCTTGAGTGTCAGTTTGCTACCAAGTTCTACTGCCTGGTGCGGACAGAAATGCACGCAGGCAAGGCAGGACTCGCACTTGTCGCCGCAGTGGGCGCGGTTTTCGGTCAGCGAGATGTTGCCAACGGAACACACTTTTGCGCAAATTCCACAACCTACGCATTTCTCTGCGTTGACTTTTGGTCGCAAAGTCTTGAAAATGGCATTGTCGAACACGCTTAAAGTCTGCAAGGCCGCCAGCGGATCTGGCGAACCCCAGTGGTGGGCGTTTGTGTTTGCGGCAATGTCGTTCTTTATCTGCTCCAAGCGTGGTGCATACTTTTGGAATTTCCATAGCTGGTCGTTGGGATTGCGACCGAAACCAAGTGCGCTATTGTCGGGTACGCGAATCTTGTTGCAGTAGTTGAGCCGAATACCTTTCTGCTTCAATACCTTTTTGACTGTCCAGATGCTGTTGCCAGTAAGTGCACCACAGGTTATTACGATAAAGTAGTAGGCATCCGTGGGCAAATCCAGTTGCGCGGCAAGTTTCGGGACTATCTTGGGTGCATCGCCGTTGTAGCAGGGATATACGAAGCCTATGCGCTTTTCGTCCGACAAGTCGGCACCGACGGCTTCGCGCAGTGGCATTATATGCTCGCCAGCGCGTTCGGCTATCTGTCTTGCTATTGCCAAGCTGTTGCCTGTTCCTGAGAAGAAGAGAATCATTTGTGGTAAAATTTGTAGGGCAAAGATATATTAATTTACAATTTTTGATTGAAGTTTTTTTTCGTGTACTGAGCTATGACGAAATGATATAATGCACATTAACCTTACCATTCGATACTTCGACAGTCTTACTTCGTATTTGTTGCAATAAAACACACTTTGAATTACTGCACATTAAAAATTTATTGTATTTTTGTAAAAAATATCACATCCACAATGGAAACAACAATAGGAACAAGTACAAAAATGCACGAGACATTGATTTCTCTGAGAAAGAGAGCTTCAGAACTCGCTTCGCAATCGGAGGATGAGTTTCTCTTGGCTGATATAGTCGCAATGCTAAGCGGCAAGAAATTGCCTTGTACCTATTCGAAAGAAGAGTTTGCTAATGTTCTAAACGAAGCAGACGATGACTTCAAGGCAGGAAGATTCGTTACACAGGATGAACTTCGAGCAAAATATGACTTGTAAAATCCATTGGTTTAGTATTTTATAAAAAAACACCGCGAAGTTCGAATTTCAATATGACGTTATTTTGGGGCTGTAGTTTGATGTTCAACTGATTGTATAACAAGAAGATTATCATTAATTTATAAAAAGGGAACGTCATTCCACAAGTCAGAACATACACGCGATACGGAACGGGGAGCGTTGTAATGTTCGACTATGCGGAATCTCATTTGTGTACTATTGGGAGATTCCGCATAAACGAACTCACAAGCAACGTTCCTTTTGCTGTTCGTTCAGTTTTGCGGAATGACAACGTGGGAACAAAAATCAGAATAATTTCATTTATTTGTAAAACTACAGCCAATTTTTTACACTCTTTTCCCCATCTCATACGCTTCCTGCAGCTTGGTATTCCCAGCAATATCGTTCGGGTCGTTTACGCCACCGCAGAAAACATGTCCCTTGAGTGCTGACTTTCCATAGCAGTCTATCCAACCCGTCAGGCCACCTTCGGCACGCTTTGGAACAAATTCCTCGTTCTCGGCAGCGGTGGTAAGCAGATAAATGTCGCGGAAACGGTAGTCCTTGGGATACATTGCGTTCATACGGTCGATGAGGGTTTTCATCTGTCCCGACATTTCGTAGTAGTAAATTGGTGTCGCCCAGCATACTACATCGGCATTGAAAACTTTGTCCATAATTGCGGGAACATCATCCTTGAATACACAGGTACCAGTCTTCTGGCACGAAAGACATCCTATGCAGAATTTTATTTCCTTGCCTCTGAGCGAGATGAGTTCCACTTCATTTCCAGCGGCGTTTGCACCTTCGGCAAACTGCTCCGCAAGGGCGTGGCTATTGGAGCCAGCGCGGAGACTTGTTGAGATGATAACTACCTTCTTCATCGCGTGTTATTTAGCGGGTTCCCACTTGCAGCGTACCGGCGAAACTATTGCGCCTTCTTTCTTGAGTTCGGCAAAAGCCTTGTCAACTTCCTTGCGGTCGGCACCGAGAGCCGTTGTAATTTCACCAGCCGAGACGGGCTTGCCAGCCTCGCGCATTGCCTTTAATACTTGTTCTTTCATTGTGATGTGTTTTAAATTTATTAGTGTTGCAAACTTAAGGATTTTGTGAGGATAAAACAATGGCTTGATAAAAAAAACACCTAATTCGATAAAATTGAATTTCTGATATCATTAATTTAATCGATCTTGTTTTGCTTAATGCGCACAAAACTTCTTGATTGTGAATTGGTTATAAAAAAATCGTACAAATTTACGATTGAATCGAAAAATTGTACTATTTTTGTCTCGTTAAATCTAAACGATATGATTGATAGGATAATAACACCTAAGTTGAAGCACTTGATGACATTATACCCAATAGTGCTTCTGACTGGTCCAAGACAATCGGGCAAATCCACGCTCCTAAAAAGTGTTTTGCCAGATTATGATTATGTATCTTTGGAAGATTTGGATAACAGGGAATACGCCAAGAACGACCCTCGTGGCTTTATCGCGGCTCATCCCGACAAAACAATTATAGACGAGGCTCAACTTGTACCATCATTATTTTCCTATTTGCAGACGCACATCGACAAAGAGCAACGAGACGGGATGTTTGTATTGTCTGGCTCACAAAACTTTCTGCTAATGCAACAAATTTCACAGTCGCTGGCAGGTCGTGTTGCAATACTTGAGCTTATGCCTTTCTCGCGCAGAGAATTAAAATCAGCAGGAATACTTCCTCGGAATGTGTGGCAGGAAATCTTTGTCGGCGGTTATCCGCGATTGCACGACAAGCAGATGCATCCAACCGAATATTATCCGTATTACATCAGAACTTACATTGAACGCGATGTAAGGCAACTGAAAAACATTTCGGACTTAAGCCTTTTTATAAAATTCATCAAATTGTGCGCAGGACGAATCGGACAAATCCTGAACATATCGTCGATTGCCAACGATTGTGGGATTGCAGTCTCAACTGCGCAGGCATGGCTTAGTGTGCTTGAAACAAGCTACATAATATATCTGCTTCGCCCTGACTACAACAATTTCTCGAAACGACTTGTAAAATCGCCAAAACTATATTTCTGCGATACTGGACTTGCTTGTTCAATACTTGAAATAAAGGCAGCCAACCAGCTCGAAAGTCACTACCTTAACGGCGGTCTATTTGAAAACTATGTCATAAATCAATTCCTAAAGGCTTCGTACAATGATGGAATAGAACCGCATCTGTCATTTTGGCGCGACAGTAAGGGAAACGAAATAGACCTCATTGACAATAGTGGAGAAAAACAAATCGCATACGAAATTAAATCTGCCAAAACTTTCTCAACTGACTTTGTAAAGGGATTGCATTACTGGTCAAAACTTTCACAAGCGGAAGCTTCTCAATGTAATGTTGTATATGCAGGAGAAAAAGTAATGCAGATGAGCGATTGCAACTTATTGACATTAAATGAAATATAATCTAATCGTACAAATTTACGATTGAATCGAAAAATTGTACGATTAAAAAACTTGCACCGAGCAATGTGCAGATGCAAGTTCAAGGCATTAATATTTTTTTTCTATTCGTGCTTGTATATTGTTCCGTTGTAGTCAATGTAATCGCTGATTACAACAAAGGTGGTTGGGTGGTAGTCGACAGATTGTGGTTCTACTTGTTCTTCGGTAGGACTGCCCAATGTCGCATAGAATATCCATGTTTTGCTTTCGTCGCATTCTAGCACCAGACCGCCTTCTGGCGTATGCTTCTGAATTGCCTTGGGGTCTTTTGCAAAAATCTGTGCCAACGAAATGTTTTTGTCGTATTCTGCGTCGCTCTTTTCTACAGTTATTGCAATTAGCGTGTCGTTAACTACTGCCCATTGTACTCTTAGCGATTCGCCATTTATGCTTACGGCATTAATTTCGTCAATCTGCACATTTGGATACTTTTCTGCAATTCCGGGCTTTTTGTTCACGTCATTTTTTGTTTCGCAAGAACAAAACACAACCATTGTGGCTATTGCCAATGCTGGCATGAAAAATCTAAAAATTCCCATAACTTATTAATTAAGTGATTAACAAATATTATCGTGACAAAAATAATAAATTGTGATTATCTGACAAATAAATTTCATTAAAAAATCACGCCATCAATATGCTTTTGTATTCAATAATTCATTACCTTTGACTTTTCAAAATAAAGTGAAAAATGGATAACAGCGTACTACAGAAAGCTAAATACTGGACAAGTGAAGTTTTCGACGAGCAGACCCGCAAGGCTGTAGCCGAAATGATTGAGAACAACCCCGAACAGTTGAACGAAAGTTTCTACAAGGACCTTGAGTTCGGAACTGGCGGTCTGCGCGGAATCATGGGCGCAGGAACAAATCGCATGAACCGCTACACCGTTGGAATGGCGACGCAGGGCTTGGCAAACTATCTGCTTGCAAACTGCGACAAGGCTAAGGGAATTAGCTGCGCAATAGCCCACGATAGCCGCAACAACAGCCGCGAGTTTGCAAAAATCACCGCATCGGTGTTGTCGGCCAACGGGATTAAGGTTTATCTGTTCGACAAGCTGCGCCCTACACCCGAACTGTCGTTTGCAATCCGTCACTTGCACTGCAACTCGGGAATCGTCATCACCGCTTCGCATAACCCGAAGGAATACAACGGTTACAAGGTTTACTGGAGCGATGGCGGACAGGTAATTCCGCCGCACGACAAAGGCATAATCGAGGATGTAAGAAAAGTCACAGTCGAGGACATCAAGTTCGACGATGCCTTGAAGAATGTGACGGAAATTGGTGCAGATGTTGACAATGCCTACATCGAAACACTCAAGTCGTTGTGCCACAATGTAAAGGACAATGCAAGTGCAAACTTGAAGATCGTATATACACCGATTCACGGTTCGAGCATAAGCGTACTGCCGCAGGCACTGAAGAGTATAGGCTTCAACGATGTCAACATTGTTGAGGAACAGGCAGTCCCTGACGGCAATTTCCCGACTGTAAAGTCACCGAATCCCGAAGAGCGCGAGGCTCTCACGCTTGCAATCCGCAAGGCCGAGCAAATTGGAGCCGACATCGTATTCGGTACCGATCCCGACAGCGACCGTCTTGGAGTAGTGGTAAACCACAATGGCAAGTTCGTAATTCTCAACGGCAACCAGACAGCATCGATACTCGTGCATTATCTGCTCGACAGTTTCAAGGCCGAAGGTCGTCTGAAGGGAAAGGAATTCATCGTTAAGACTATCGTTACTACAGAGCTTATTCCGCAGATTGCCAAGGATTACGGCGTAAAATGCCTTGATGTTCTCACTGGCTTCAAGTACATTGCCGAGGAAATCGAAAAGAACTACGGCAAGATGCAGTTCATCGGCGGTGGCGAGGAAAGCTACGGATTCCTTGCTGGCGACTGTGTCCGCGACAAGGACGCAGTAATCGCCTCAATGCTGGTTTGCGAAGCTGCTGCCAGAATGAAGGCACAGGGCAAAACCTTGATGGACTTGCTGCTGGACATCTACATAAAGTACGGTTTTTACCTTGAAGGACTGAAGTCGCTCACCAAGCCCGGACAAAGCGGAATGCAGGAAATAGAGGCCATGATGGAGAAATTCAGAAGTACACCGCCCGAGTCGATTTGCGGAGTGCAGGTTGTTATGGTTCACGATTTCCTTGTACGCAAGTCGTACGACAAAATCAGCGACCTCTGCTACGACATCACCCTGCCCAAGTCGAATGTACTGCAATACGACCTTGCCGACGGCAGTAAGATTACAGTCCGTCCATCCGGCACCGAACCAAAGATAAAATTCTATATAGGTGTAAAGGGCAAGCTCGAAAGTCCGAGCCAGTACGAAGCCACCGAGGAGAAACTGAAGGCAAGAATTGACGAAATAATTGAGACGATAACGAAAGGCTAGAAGGCGAAAAGGCTTGAAGGCTGAAAGAAAATAAAAAAGGACGGCGTTGAACCGTCCTTTTTTGTTGTATGGTTTTGTGGTGTCTGTAAGGGAAGGTTTGAAACCATCCCTTACGATACAACACCAAACATTCTATTCCTTTACGAATTTGCGCATAATGCCGCTCACTGATCCTGTTGAAGTGCGTGGATTTCCGTAAATTCTTACCACATACACCCCACTTGTCAAATCTTCCACATTGCAAACCGCATTGTCGCTGTTTACCTCAATGCGCTTTACCACCTGACCAAGCGTATTCACAATCTCGATTTCGGAAATTGTTTCCGATGATGTAATGTTGAGGATGTCGTTGGCTGGATTCGGGAAGAGGGAAATTTCAGAAACATCATTTTCCTCGATGCCAACAACAGACACGAACGAAGCAATATATGTTGCATCGGCGACTACCGTTATCGTGCGTGGATTGTCCGTATTACCATCATCCCACGAAACAAACTGGTAACCTTCGCGAGCCGAAGCCGAAATCTGTATTTCAGAGCCATAGTCGTATGTGCCACCTTCGCTAACTGTTCCCATTGCTTCATCGGCAGACTCAACCGTAATCGTGAACCTATCGATTGCAAACGAAGCCGTGTAGGTTGCGTCCTCGGTAACCGTTATAGTGCGCGGATTGTCGGTGTTGGTGTCGTTCCATTGTACAAAATGGTAGTGCTCTCTGGCGGTTGCGGAAATCTGTATCTCAGTGCCGTAGTCGTAGGTGTTGCTTTCGCTAACTATTCCCATTGCTTCATCGGCAGACTCAACAGTAATCGTGAACCTGTCAATTGCAAATTCGGCCCTGTATGTTGCGTCCTCGGTTACCGTTATCGTGCGTGGATTGTCGGTGTTGCCATCGTTCCACTGTAAAAAATGGTAGTGATCAGCGGCGGTTGCCGAAATCTGTATCTCAGTGCCGTAGTCGTAGGTGTTGCTTCCGTTTACTGTACCCATTGTTTCATCGTCAGACTCAACCGTAATCGTATGCCGGTCGATTGCAAATTCGGCCCTGTAGGTTACATTTCCTGTTACAGTGATAGTAAGAGGATTATCGGTAATGATTTCCCTTGTAGGATTTTCCTCTACTATCCAGTGAACGAAATGATAATGTTCGTTTGGTATTGCCGTAATCTGGGCTGTTGCGCCTTCAACATACTCTCCTGTACCTTGTACTGTTCCCATCGTTTCGTCGGAAGAAACTACTGAAATTGTGCGCAATACACCGAATGTTGCCGTGTAGGTGATGTCCTCGGTGACGATGACGATACGCGGATTGTCGGTGTCGCCATCATTCCAAGCCAAAAAGCCGTAGCCCTCGGCTGGTGTTGCCGAAATCTGTATTTCGGTACCGTAGTCGTAGGTTCCGCTTTCGCTGACAATACCCATTGCCTCATCATTAGACTCGACCGTAATCGTAAACCTGTCGATTGCAAACGAAGCAGTAAAGGTTTCGTCCTCGGTAACCGTTATAGTGCGCGGATTGTCGGTGTTGCCGTCGTTCCATTGCGCGAAATGATAGTGTTCGGCTGGAGTAGCAGAAATTTCAATCTCCAAGCCTTCTGCGTAATCGCCGCTGCCCGATGCTGTTCCCAGCGTTTCGTCGGCAGAAGTTACGGTTATTGTGTGGAATGCTATGAATGTTGCAGTATAGGTGGCATCTCCCGTTACTGTTACGGTACGAGGATTGTCGGTGTTGCCGTCAGTCCAAGCAACAAACCAATAGCCGTCGTTTGCCGTAGCGGTAAGAGTGACTGTTTCGCCCTCGTAGTAGTCGCCGCCGCCAGTTACGGTTCCCATTTCTTCGTCTGCCGAAACTGCGGTAATGGTATATGTGGGAAGTGCTTCAAATGAAGCAGTGTATTCCACATTGGATGTTACCGTAATTGTACGAGGATTTTCTGTGTTGCCGTCGTTCCATTGCACGAAGCGGTAGCCTTCGTTTGGAGTGGCAACTATTGTGGCGTTGTCATTTGAGCAGGTAGGCTGCTGGGTTATGCTTGCAGTTCCCATTGTCAAGTCTGCACTCGACACATTTAAAGTATATGGAAAGCTTTCACGTATGTCGCTGAAATTGCTCCAGTATGTAGCCGACCTATATGCTTCCAACGAACCGCAAGGCACCCATACGGTAGCAGTGTAATAGTAAAAACTAGAAGAACTTAGAGTCGGTGGTGTTGCAGGATTGGCATATATGTCTGTCAGTCCGCTGCAATTATAAAATGCACCACTTTTAATGATTGTAACCTCTCTGCCGATTGTTACCGATGTCAGTCCGCTGCATCCAGAAAAAGCAGCAATACCGATGCTTGTCACAAGATTGCCAATTGTAACAGAAGTCAGCATTGAACAATTACTGAACGCGCCAAAAAGCAAATTGCCACCAATATTGCTACCAGTAATTGTGACCGACCTTAAAGAACTAGGAATATAATAGTCTTTGAAACTATTGTCCTCATAATACTGCCTTACCGATGTTCCTCCAGTGTAACTTGTCATTCCAAATATGTATCCGAAAAGCGTAGAAGCAGAAGCCTCTGTTGCCGTTGCGCTACTACCGGCAAATGGAATTGTCATGTCAACCAATCCACTGCAGCCCCCAAATGCACTTTCGCCAATGTTTGTAACCGAATTTCCGATTGAC
The DNA here is from genome assembly GCA_002310235.1 of Bacteroidales bacterium UBA1184. Classification (GTDB taxonomy): domain Bacteria; phylum Bacteroidota; class Bacteroidia; order Bacteroidales; family ML635J-15; genus Bact-19. Next base: position 8,322 of record DBYO01000006.1, on the reverse strand, counting down.
ACCGATGTCAAGCAGGTTGCTCCATAAAATGCATATTGTTCTATTCTTGTTGCTGCCTGAATATTCAAATTAGTGACAAGGCTATTATTCATATATAGATTGTGTGTAAAATATATAGGATTTGATTGGGGATTTCCAAATCTTATTCTGCACCACTGGTCAATGGTGCCAGAATTATAAACCGATGTCAGTCTGCTGCAACTAGAAAATGCACTTGCACCAATGTATGTAACCGAACTTGGAATAGTAATTTCTGTCAATCCACAACCAACAAAAGCTCTTGCACCAATGCTTCCGACAGAATTGGGAATGTTTATTGAGGTAAGGTCGCTGCAACCTCTAAATGTCTCCTCGCCAATGCTTTCAACCGAATAGGGAATTGTAATAGATGTCAGGCTACCGCAATCATAAAATGCCCTTTCGCCAATGTCTATAACCGAATTGGGAATTGTAACTGATGTCAGCATTGAGCAATCATAAAATGCGCCATAATTCAAATTACCACCAGTAACAGTGACCGACCTTAAAGAACTAGGAATATAATAGGTTTTATTGCCTGACGAGGAGTAATATTGAGTAACGCTCTGCCCTCCTGTATAACTTGATGTGCCAAATAAATAGCCGAAAAGAGTGGAATCGGAAGCCTCTGTTTCATCTGCACTACTGCCGACAAATGGTATTGTCATATCTGTCAGTCCGCTGCAACCAGAAAATGCACTTCCCCCGATGCTTGTAACCGAATTGCCGATTGTTACCGATGTAAGTCCACTGCAACCATAAAATGCATATTGTTCTATTCTTGTTGCTGCCTGAATATTCAAATTTGTGACAAGGCTATTGTCCACATATAGATTATGTGCATAATATAGAGGATTTGATTGGGGATTTGCAAATGATATTCTGCACCACTGGTCAATGGTGCCAGAATTATAAACCGATGTCAGTCCGCTGCAACCAGAAAATGCACTTTCGCCAATGCTTGTAACAGAATTGCCGATTGTAACAGATGTCAGCATTGAGCAGCCATAAAATGCACCATAATTCAACTTACCACCAGCAACCGTGACCGACCTTAAAGAACTAGGAATATAATAGGCTGTATTGCTTGACGAGGAGTAATATTGAATAACTCTCTGTCCTCCTGTATAACTGTTAGTGCCGAATATATACCCGAAAAGCGTTGATGCGGAAGCCTCTGTTGCCGTTGCGCTGCCACCGGCAAATGGAATTGTTATGTCAACCAAGTTGCCACATCCACTAAATGCGCCGTTACCAATGCTTGTAACAGAGTTTGGGATTGTAACCGATGTCAGCTTGCTGCAATTTTTAAATGCCCATGTACCAATGCTTGTAACAGAATTGGGAATTCTTAGAGTCCCTATCAGTTCGCCGCAACCCTCAAATGCATAAGCCCCAATGCTTGTAACAGAATTGCCGATTATAAGCCCTATCAGTTCGCTGCAATTTTTAAATGCCGAAGTGCCAATACTTGTAACGGAATTGGGAATAGTTAATTCTCCTGTCAGTCCGCTGCAACCAGAAAATGCATTATTGCCAATGCTTGTTACAGAATTTGGAATTGTTACAGATGTCAGTCCGCTACAATTTTCAAATGCATAATCGCCAATGCTTGTAACAGAATTGGGGATTCTTAGTGAACCTGTCAGACCACTGCAATTTTTAAATGCTTCATTACCAATGTATGAAACCGAATTGCCGATTGTAACTGATGTCAGTCCAGTGCAATTAGTAAATGCGTTCAGTTCAATGTATGCAACAGAATCACCTATAGTAACCGATGTCAGTCCAGTGCAACCCCAAAATGTGCCACCAATTCCTGTAACTACCGAATTGGGAATGGTCAAAGCACCAGTAAAACCGTTGCAACCACTAAATGCATAGTGACCAAGGTTCGTAACTGAATTTGGAATTGTTAAGGTGCCTGTAAAACCGCTGCACCCTGCAAATGCATGTGCACCAATGCTTGTCACAGAATTGTGGATTGTTAGTGTACCTGTCAAACCGGTACAATTATAAAATGCATAATCGCCAATGCTTGTAACAGAGTTTGGGATTGTAACCGATGTAATACCGCTACAATTATAAAATGCCTTACTATGAATACTTGTAACAGAATAAGTTTTGCTATTGTAGGTAACAGAAGAAGGGATTATAAGATCGCCTACAGTATTAATTGTATTGTAATAGGTATAGTCGTTACTACTGGTTCCCACTCTTTCGTATGTTAATTCTACAGTATAAGGTGAAGTAGAAGATGTAATGTTGTAATACAAGGGGATGCCATTGCTCGTTTTAGAAAAGTCGTATGCAAAGACAGTGCTTGCCAACGAAAGCAACAAAATAGTTGCTGCGAAAAATTTAGTTAAGTTTTTCATTATTGATAAATTTTTAAATTATACCTAGCATTCCATTAAAAACTAAATTAGCCGTAACGCTTCCTGCTTCATTTACAAAACCTTTCGCAAATTCGAAAAACAAGTCCTTGAATCCTGTCTTTTTTATTTTTGCCTTTTCTTTGTCATCTTTTGCATTAAGCCAAGTTTCAAGTTTTTTCTTCGTTTCTTCAACTTTATTTTTCCCTTCAAATTTTCCAACGAGATAAATGTAGTCTTCGAAATTCAGACGCAAGAGTTCAGTATTAAAGGACAAATCAGAATAGCTATTATGCTTTTTTATTTCACAATCCAAATGCTTCCTTATTAATTCGTCTTCTATTGAAAGCACAATACATTCCCTGTCGAAATATATTTTGGCATTGCCAAGTATCTCCTTTACTTTTTCGTCCTGATTCTTTTCGGGATATTTTAATTCAGACTCGTATTTCAGCCGTTTTACCTTAGACTGCGGGATTCTTAGCTGTCGGCTAATTTCGTAATCCTTTGTGCTTTCAAAATAGTTTGTCTGTAGCAGATAATGGAATATCTCCACTTCAAAGTCGTTTTTGTTCATCGAGCCGAACCCTCGCTCAATGTACCTGTCAATAAATTTCTTTAAATCATTATCCATTATATATATTTTTTTCGTGCCTACTCTTCACGGGATTTTCGGCAATTAACTCCCATTATTTTATTTACGATTTTAGATTTACGATTTTAAAAAGTCGTTGCAAATTTCCGTCAATTATTTCATTATTAAAAAGTTCTTGTTGGTTCTTGTTTCATAAGGCTCTTTTGCAAATCGGGAGTTCGGTGCATAAAAAAATCGTGAACTTTAATTTTGTTTCTGAGGTCCTAGACTACCCGTTGCCACAAACTTAGAAAGCTCACGATTGCTCGCGAGCATTTCCGCCTTTTTTTAAGTGGCAACGCTGAAATTGTCTAGGTTTCAGAATTCTCTAAAAAAGCAAAAACGCCTTTATGTTTATATTTCAATTAGTTAAATCTCTGTTATCTCTGTTTCGTAGTTAAAAATTTTGGTTAGACATTCAGTTTGTAATCACAAGGGCAAAGATAATTAGAAAAGGGACTTAATCAAAAAATATATGAAATAATTTTTGCAAAATCAACTTTTATGTTTATTTTTGCGTTGTTATTTATCATAAATAGGTTCATGAAAACCAATAAAATAATGGATGAAATTCGTCGGACTATGAGTCCCGAAATGAAAAAGCAGATGGAATTGTCGGTTGCAATTGCCAACTGCGTATATGAAATATTGGAAGAACGGGGAATGTCGCAGAAGGACTTTGCCAGAATTTTAGGCAAAACGGAAACCGAAGTAAGCAGGTGGCTTTCCGGTACTCATAACTTGACCGTGGCAACTATCGCAAAAATGTCGGCGGCACTTGGTGTGGACATTATAAAGGTCGTAAGACGAAGCAAGATGTCAAAAGTGCCTTGCGTGAATTAAAGAAGAAACTTGTAATTGTAGGGTCAAAAAATAATCTTACCTTTGTGACAACAAAATTAAAAGAATGATAAACGAAATAATAGAGACGATAACGAAAGGCTATAAAGCGAAAAGAAGAAATGGCTAACAGGCCAGAAGACATCGTTATATAGCCTTTCAAAAAGTACAGACGCAAAATTTTGCGTCTCAACAGAAACAGGAACATTGTACAGTCGCGGCGCGCCACGACACAACTAGAAACTTAGAAACAACTTTAAACTTAGAAACGGGCGTTAGCCCACATAAACTTAGAAACAAAAAACTTATAGACTATGGCAAAAGATGGAAGTGGTTGCTTAGGAGCAACATTAATCGGAGGAGTAATTTTTGTAATACTTCTTATTTGTGGAATTTATGTATGGCGTTCGTACAACAAGATAGTTGAAGCCGACCAGGCTGTGAAGAAGCCGTGGGCCGATGTTCAGGCAGCATACCAGAAGCGTGCCGACCTCATCCCCAACTTGGTTGAAACCGTTAAGGGTTACGCTGCTCACGAGCAGGGAACTTTGACGGCTGTAATCGAAGCACGCAGCGCAGCGACTTCAATCAATATCAACGCCGACGAACTCAACAACGAAACATTCGCTAAGTTCCAGGAGGCACAGGACAATGTATCGAGCACATTGAGCCGCTTGCTTGCAGTGCGCGAGGCTTATCCGGAACTGAAGGCCGATGCTCACTTCACGCAGTTGATGAACCAGTTGAAGGAAATTGAAGCCGAAATCGCAGCTAAGCGCGAAATCTTCAATGCAGCAGTACAAGATTACAATGTCCTTGTGATAAAGTTCCCGAAGAACTTGGTTGCAAAGATGTTCGGATTCGGCGAAAGGGCTTACTTCGAGGCTAGCCAGGCAGCACAGGAAGCACCGAAGGTACAGTTTTAATTGAATAACGAATACTAACCGTCATTCCGCAAAACTGAACGAACAGGCGCAGGGACGAGCCTTGTGAGTTCGTTTGTGCGGAATCTCCCTTGTGGACAATATGGTGCAAAACAGGGGATTCCGCATAGTCGAACAATATGATGCTCCCCGTTCCGTTTCGCATTATTGTTCTGCCTTGCGGAATGACATTAAAAAAAAGTAATAATTATGAGTAAAAACATTTTGTTATTAGCAGCCGCAGCAATGTTTATCCTGCTGTCGTGCAACAAATCAGCCGACAAAAAGGCAACAGACGGAAACGAATCGGCACAGACCGAACAGGTCGCAGAAGAAAAAGGACAGGAAGTTCTTCTTGTCAAAAGCATTGAAAAAATTTATGACGGAGAATCTGTTGGCGTAATTAATTTTAAGTACGACGACCAGAACCGCCTTATCAACCAGAAAGACGAATACGATGAATATACCGTATCATACGCTACCGATGAAATCAAGGTCAAAGAGGAATCTGCTACAACTACCTACAAATATTCAGATGGCAAGCTGACTACCGGCTGCATAGATATGGGAAAAGAAGGCAAGATTAATATCAAGTACAACTACGAAGGAGATAAGGTTAGTTGGATAACCCGCGATTTCGGTCCAAACGCTGACCCATATTACACAAGCGAGGACATTATATACAAGTGGGAAAATAATTGCATGACCGAATATACTGTAGTTTACAACACCAACGACATGGAAGAACCGCAATCGACTACGGAATTTGAATATACTGACATTAAAAATCCGTTTACAATCGATGTGTTTACAATTTTCTATTCCGCACCTGCAGTTTCGTCGTTCGGAAAGGATTTGGCATCGGAATATCTTCCCTCGAAGTCGCATTTCAGTGGCATTGTCGATGGTTGGGAAACGGAAGAGACTACTACCTTCGAATACAAAACCGATGATGCAACCGGCAGGATAACCGAGATAAAAATCAATGTTGAGAACGAAACCAATTACGACGGCGAAATCGAAAAGGATAATAGTATCCAGATTCTTAAGCTTAACTACTAGTAAATGAATAAGATTTGTATCGCAACCATTGTGTTGGCAATGGCATTTCTTGCATCGTGCGGTGGCTCTAAGGAAAGTAAAACCATAGAACAGCAAGTCGAGACAACCGACAGTGTTGTTGAAGAAACTGTTTTTGTTGTAACTCCAGTAAAAAGCATCGAGGTGTTGTACAATGGAAAACATTCAAATACATTAAATTTGAAGTACGACGACCAGAATCGTCTTATTGAAACTATAGACGAGTTTTCGAGAAGCAATAAGATATCATATTCCGATACCGAAGTCAAGATTATCAATGAAGATCTCAATCCAGATGGAACCTACTCATTAGTAAAGACATTCACCTATAAATATTCTGATGGCAAACCTACAGAATGCAATCTAGAAATGGGACAATCTGGCAGAGTAAACAATAAATATTCGTTCGATGGCGACAAGATAAGCGGCATTGAAAATGTTTTCAATGGCGAGGTTTCGAAATATGCATACAAGTGGGACAATGGTTGCAAGACCGAACAAATAATAAATTATCATGCAGATAATAATCCACAAGAAACTACATTCGAATATACAGACATGCGCAACCCGTTTAATGTGGATATTTTTTCATTTGTAACTTCCGAAATTGACATTCTCGCGTTTGACAAAGGTTGTATTTCCGATTTTCTTCCGTCAAAATCAGTATTTACATGGACAAGCAACGATAATATAAAGGAAACCCAACGCACTGTTTTCGAATACAATATTGACGATGCTACAGGAAAGATAACATCAATAAATATTAATAGAACTGTCATTACTGACAATTTTGGCACTATTAATGAAGAAACCACAATAATTACTCTAAATTTAACTTATTAGAACTATGCGAATAATAAGTCTTGTAATTTTTGCATTCACAGTGGCACTTTTTACTTCGTGCGGTGGCTCTAAGGAAAGCAAAATTGTGGAACAGCAGACCGAACCCACCGACAGTATAGTCGAAGAAGTTGTTGAAGAACCGTCATTCCTTGTGAAAAGCATTGAAATAAATCATGATGTTGCTGGAGACAACAAGGTGACCTTTGAATATGACGAGCTAGACCGGCTGATAAAAGTCACATCCCACCGCAACATTGGTACCGATAGCGAGTGGACCATCGAATCGACAGTTACTTACGGCGACGGCGTCATAACTTGCGAAGCTGGGATGAGAAAGTTGGAGCTTACCTTGGATGGCGAAGGCTATGTGAAGAAGTCGGAGTACTTTTTGGAAGACGAAGGCTTTGTGCAGCGCTACAAGTACAAGTCGGGCAAGCTTAGCGAGTGCATCGACGAAATGGACTGCGGCAACAGCTATCTCTGGGATGGCGGAAATGTAAATATAGTAAAGGTATTTTCTCCTGCCTGCGATGAATCGTTTTCGTTCGACAGTACTTTCTATAAGTATGGCGATGTTGACCGTCCCAACATTGATGTGCTGGCGTTTGCCGAAGAGTCGGGATTTCTCCCTGGTGCGACATCGGTTGCCCCGAAGGGAATGGTTTCCAAGTTTATGCCTATGGAAAGTAAGACAAATATCTATAGCGACGCTCACATGATAATGGCGACCTCCATAATAAAATATACCTACACTGTTGACGATTACCAGCGTGTAACCGGCATTGAATACGAATATAATTATTACGACGGTGAAGAGGAGGAATCGGGAAGTGTTAGCGTGAAGGTGAATTACTAATAGTTTGAAACAAAAAATATAACCCTATGATGTATCTACTTATTCTTTTAGCAATATCGCTTGCAGTTTCGGCTGTAGGATGGAAATATTTTATTTATTTCTTCAGCCTGGGATACGGCTATGGCATTGCTGCTCTTGCAGTTGCAATGCTCGTAATGTTCGGTGGTGCAATATCGCTGCCGACAATAGCACTTTGTGCCTTGTTTTTCGTGTTCGGCTGCAGGTTGGGAACCTATCTGCTTGTGCGAGAACGCAAGGC
>DBYO01000006.1:0-470 GCA_002310235.1 Bacteroidales bacterium UBA1184 | reverse complement strand
TACGACCCGTCGTTGCAGAAGAAAAAGCCTATTGGTGTGATTATTAGCGTATGGTTGTTCTGTGCGATACTTTATGTCGCACAGGTAAGTCCTGTTGCTTTTCGTCTGGCGAATACCGCCGAAGGACTGCCAGTCTGCGACCTTTGGGCGTGGATAGGTGCGGGCGTAATGCTATGCGGAATATTGCTCGAAGCCCTCAGCGACGCACAGAAGAACGCTGCCAAGAAGCGCAACCCGAAGCGTTTTGTTGATACGGGACTTTACCGTATTGTTCGCTGTCCCAACTACTTGGGCGAGGTTGTGATATGGACTGGCGCATTGCTGAGCGGAATAGGCGCAAGCCTTTGCGTATGGCAGTGGGTGATTGTTGCTATTGGATATGCAGGCATTTTGTATGTTATGTTCAGTGGAGCAAGAAGATTGGAACTCAGGCAGAACGAAGTCTATGCCAACGACCCGGAATATCAGGC
>DBYO01000042.1:12871-51381 GCA_002310235.1 Bacteroidales bacterium UBA1184 | reverse complement strand
AAGGTACCTCAACAAAAAAGACATCCATATCGGGTGTCTTTTTTTGTTTATCAAAAAAATATAATTAATTTAGCACCCAGAAATTTAAAATTTAAACACAATGAAAAGATTTTGTTTATTCATACTCATAGCATTATCAAGCGCATACTCATTTGCTCAGTATACATCCATGGCAATTGAAAGCGATAGACACGAACGCTTCTGGATTTACATAAATGGCAAGCAACAAAATCATAATCCCGAGTCTTCGATACAAATTAATGGTCTTTATCCCGATTGGGACTACGACATTCGTATAGTAATGGACAACCGCCGACATTCGGAAATGTCAACAGTAATGCGTCTGCATCATGGTCAAAACAACTATTTGCTCAGCAGCGACTCAAGAAGCGGTCGCATAAGATTTAATGCAACCAACCGACCTATACATGCCTACGCAACATACGATGCAAACCAGCAACAGCATGGTCACTACAGCAACAATCAGCAGTACCCGCCACAGCATCAACATGGAAATCAGCACAATTACAACAATCAGCAGTATCCACCGCAACATCAGCACGGAGACCAACACAATCATAACCACCAGCAATATCCGCCACAGGGTAATCCACATCAGCACGGACATAACAACAACCAATATCCTCCTCAACAGCCACCGACGCAGGTAATAATTGTTGAACATACCACAGAACCAGCTCCCGAACCAGTGGTAATGCCTTGCTCCGATGCTGATTTCGAAGATGCAAAAGTTACAATAAAGAATGCAACTTTCGAGGAAACAAAACTTACAATAGCAAAGCAGATTGTTGCTTCGGAACTGATGACTGCAAGGCAACTGGCCGAAATAGCAAGTCTTTTCGACTTTGAACACACCAAACTGGAATTCCTCAAATACGCTTACCAATTCTGCTACGACCAGAACAAATACTATATAGTAAACAACGTGTTCGATTTCTCATCGTCGGTTGACGAACTTAACGAATACATAAGCAGATATTAGGGCTGACGCCGTTTCATGGTCTAACGCCCGTTTCTGTGTGGGGGCTTGCAGGCTCGAAGGCTCACAGGCTTAAAGCCATAACGTACTGAACGTTATTTCGTCTTGGCTGTTAGCCTTTTAGCCTGTTCGACTTTTAGCCTCTTTTGGCTACGCTGTTTCTTTGTCGGGTCACGTTTAAAACGTGACCGTACTCAAGGGGTCAACGTTTAACATTTTTCATTCTGTACCATGAACTTGTGAAGCACTATAAGTGCCCAGATCCTATTGTAAAGGAAGCCATGTCCGGCGCGGAATTTCTTGATAAGTCGCTGTACTTCCGAAAAGTTCACAAGATTGTATCTCGATATTATATCTTTGTTCAGATAGTCGTCGATAAGATACGACAAATCGGACTGCAACCAGCGTTCGAGTGGAATTGAGAAGCCGCTCTTTTTCCTGTCGAAGAATTCCTTTGGAACATAATCGTAAAGTATGTCTTTTAGGATAAATTTCTGCACTCCGTTGGAAATCTTGAATCTAGGATTGATATTCAGAGCCAGTTCAACCAACCTATGGTCGAGAAGCGGCACACGAACCTCGAGCGAGTATTTCATCGAAGCGCGGTCAACTTTTACAAGCAGATCGTCTTTCAAGTAATACCTTATATCGAATATTGCCTGTGCCTCCTCGGGTGTAAGTTTGCGCACATAGTTTGAATAGTCCTGCTCGACACCTGTATCGACATATATGTTGCCATTAAGAATCCTTGCAAGCTCCAATTCACTGAAAAGATACTGTTCCTGCGAAAAAATATGGCTCTTTAGATGCTCCTTGTTCTTATACTTGAATATGTATGATGCACGCTTGTATCTATCTGAAGGCGAGATGCTTAACAAATCACCTATCATCTGTTTTATAGGTTCGAGGTTGTGCATACGCTTTGCCCAGATGTATGCTCCATAGCCATGGAAAAGTTCGTCGCCACCATCGCCCGAAAGAGCCATAGAGACATCTCTCTTTGCAAGCCTCGACACCATCATTGTAGGTATTGCCGACGAATCGGCAAATGGTTCATCGTAGAATTCAAGCATGTCGCCTACCAGTTCCTTGGCATCATTTTCGGTAACTATGTATTTATGATGCTCGGTGCCAAGATATTCGGCCACTTTTTGAGCATATTCCGACTCGTCGTGATCACGGTCGGCAAAGCCTATCGAAAATGTATTGAGCTTTCCGTTGCAAACTTTCGATGCCACAGCAGTCACAAGGCTAGAGTCGATACCGCCGCTAAGAAATGTGCCATAGGGTACGTCGCTCATAAGCTGCATCTTGACAGACGATTCCAAGGTTTCCTTTATGCGCAACTTTGCCTCATCGTAGTCGTTTATTATGTTTCGGCGGATTATTCCTTCGATGTCCCAGTAGGTTTCGGTACGGAATCCTTTTTCGGAAATGATGCCGATTTCGCCGCTTGGGAATTTCTTTATGCCCGAATAAATGGTATCGGGTTCAGGAATAAAGCCTAAGTTGAGGAATTCGCTGATTGCTATGTTGTTAAGCTGGCGATTGTCGCTTATTTTCCTTATCTTGAGCAAAGATTTTATTTCGGACGAAAAGGCAAAATTTTCGCCGTCCCAATAGTAGAACAGCGGCTTTATTCCAAGTCGGTCGCGGAAAAGATACATCACACGCTCCTGCTTGTCGTATATGCAGATCGAGAATATTCCGTTGAGCTTGTTGATGAAAGTAATTCCCCACTCGGCGAATGCTTCTACCACAACTTCGGTATCGCAACTGGTCTTGAGCTCGATGTTAAGTTCGCCGGCAATTTCCATGAAGTTGTAAATTTCGCCGTTGAATACGCAGATGTACCTCATCGAGTGCGACTCCATTGGCTGGTTTGCATCCGACGAGAGGTCGAGTATGCTCAGGCGTCGATGACCGAGGCCGACATAGTCGTTGTAGTAGTGACCTTGCGCATCGGGTCCACGATGTCCAATGCAGTCGGTCATTGCCTTGAGTTCGTCCTGCGAGACAAATTCATTGTGCCTTATCGAGTAGAATCCAGTTATTCCGCACATGGAAAAAAATTTGCGCAAAAATATTACTATTTAGCCAAAGTAGAAAATGTAATTATACCATTTTTCGTGGATCGACTGCCATATCGAAGTCTTCTGCCGATATAAAGCCTGTTTTTATAGCTGCTTCGCGAAGCGAAATATTCTCTTTGTGGGCAGTCTTTGCAATGATTGCTGCCTTCTCGTAACCTATCCTTTCGTTCAGTGCAGTTACAAGCATCAGCGACATTTCCATATATTTGGCAACTTTTTCCTCGTTTATGCGTATTCCAGATACGCAGTTGTCGGTAAACGATATGCAAGCCTCGGCAAGCAGATTGGCCGATTCGAGGAAATTCTTGATTATCATTGGCTTGTAAACGTTCAGTTCGAAATGTCCGTTCATTCCGCCAATAGTTATTGCAGTATCGTTGCCGATAACCTGTGCACAAACCATAGTCATTGCTTCAATCTGTGTAGGATTTACCTTGCCAGGCATGATTGACGAGCCAGGCTCGTTTTCGGGAATATGAATTTCGGCAAATCCGCAGCGCGGACCGCTGGCCATATATCGCAAATCGCCAGCTATCTTGGCAAGACTTACAGCAAGTTGCTTGAGTGCCGCGTGAGTTTCAACAATAGCATCGTGCGATGCAAGCGACTCAAACTTGTTGGGAGCTGGAACGAACTGCAAGCCAGTTTCGTCGGAAATATGACGGCAAACGGCAGCATCGAAACCTTTGGGAGCATTGAGTCCTGTACCTACTGCAGTACCTCCAATTGCAAGTTCCGACAGATGCAGCAAACTGTGTTTCAATGCATTCAGTCCATGGTCGAGTTGAGAAACATAACCCGAAAACTCCTGTCCGAAACTTATAGGTGTGGCATCCATAAAATGGGTGCGGCCAGTCTTAATTACATCGGTAAACTCGTGCGACTTGGCATCGAGGCAGTTGCGAAGCTTTTCGACAGCAGGGATAGTCTTGCATGAAATTGTCGTGAGCGCAGCAATGTGCATTGCCGTTGGGAAAGTATCGTTCGACGACTGGCTTTTGTTCACATCGTCGTTGGGATGCATGATTTTCTTGGCATCGGTAAGATTTCCGCCAGAGATGACATGAGCACGGTTGGCTATAACCTCGTTTACGTTCATGTTTGTCTGGGTTCCCGAACCGGTCTGCCATACCACCAAGGGGAACTGGTCGTCGAGCATACCTTTCGAAATTTCGTCGCAGACCTGTGCGATGAGGTTTGCTTTTTCGGACGAAAGTTTGCCTAGTTCCTCATTTGCACGTGCTGTCGATTTTTTCAGCACGGCAAAAGCACGGATAATTTCTACCGGCATGCGTCCGCCAATCTTGAAATTCTGGAAAGAGCGCTGAGTCTGTGCACCCCAGTATTTGTCGGCAGGAACCCTTACGATTCCCATAGTGTCCTTTTCTTCACGATATTCCATTGATATATAATTTTACACCTGCTATATCGGCATGATATTTTTTAACGATTGCGAAAATAAGACAAAAAGCGCTTCACTCCTACAAAAACTTTTCAATTTCTGCAGCAAGCAAGGCAGGCTTCTCGAGATGAACCCTATGCGTGCAACCTGGAATTTCAACGATTTCGCTATTTGTAAATATGTATTTTATGACTTTGTAGTCGGCTTTTGGAAGGAAATCGGAATCCAGCGCCTTGATAAACAATGTAGGTACCTCGATTTTCCTGTCGATGAAATCATCCACTTCGAATCCGCCAGTAAGTTTGTCGAAATTATTGAAAATAGCATCGATGTCGAGGTGCCACGAAAAGGTCTTGCCGTCGAAATTCATGTTACCAATGATTGCGCGCTTTGTATCGTCGTCGAAACTGGAAATTCCGTTGGCAAAATCGGCAAGCGAGTGGAAATCGGCAAGCGGAAGATTTTTCATTGTCACTACCTGATTCAGCAGTTCGGTGATTATAGAATTGTATTCAACCAGCGAATTGCTACGGCTTGGCGATATGTCAACTATGACCATCTTCTCGAGCATCTGCGGGTATTTTAGGGCAAAGTTCATAGCTGTTTTCCCTCCAAGCGAATGTCCGACAAAGATAAATTTCTCGATTCCGTTTTCGTCGGCATACTGCTTGATATCGTCTGCCATCTCGTCGAACGACATTGTCGGGAAACGCTTTGCTCCGCGATGGTTGCGAAGGGAAAGGAGCTGGACGTCATATTTGGACGATAGCTGGTCGGCAATAGGTTTCCAAGAAAGGGTGCAGTCGAAGAGACCGTGGAGAAGGAAAAGGGGAAGACCAGTCTCGCAGTCTGACAGTCTGACAGTCTCGCAGTCTTGCAGTTTCGCAGACTTGCAGACTTTTGTCGAATTGTCTGTGTGGTCTTCTGTTTGACCTTTAGACTTTGAGGTATGAGATGAATTTTTGTAAGGCATGGATTTGAATTTCTGTCATTTCGCGCAATTTATCTGCTTCAGCAGTACTACAAATACCTAAATCTTCACAAAGGTACAACATACTTTTTACTTCAGCGCAACTTCCTTTTGCTATCAATAGATAACGAGCGAACATTTTATCGGAGCCAGATTCCTTGCCTTCTGCGATATTATTCATAATTGATACTGCTGCTCTTTGGATTTGCTCCCTAAAACCAAAATCCTTGTGATTTTCCATCATTTTATATATTTCGTTCACAATGACTCTCGCATTTTTCCAAATCTTCAGAGTTTCGAAGTCGCTCATGGTGTGCTGTTTTTATTATTAATTGTCGGGATGTTTAATGGACTTGCAGTCTAATTGTCACGCAAATTGCTAGACTGGTTGACTGGTCTTCCGTTAGACTGCAAAACCGTTAGACATTTAATACGCTGCCACGAACTGCTCCAAGAACCTGATATCGTTCTCGAAGAACAACCTCAAGTCCTTGACGCCGAAGCGCAACATGGCGATACGCTCGATGCCCATGCCGAATGCGAAACCTGAATAAACCTTCGGGTCGATGCCAGCAGCCTTGAAGACGTTGGGGTGAACCATACCGCAGCCGAGAATCTCGAGCCAGCCGCTACCCTTGCACACGTTGCAGCCCTTGCCACCGCAAAGCGAACAGCTTACATCAACTTCTGCCGACGGTTCGGTGAACGGGAAATACGACGGACGCATACGAATCTGCGACTTCTCGCCGAAGAATTCCTTTGCAAAGTAATCGAGTGTCTGCTTGAGGTCGGCGAAGGAAACGTTCTTGTCAACATAGAGACCTTCAATCTGGTGGAACTGGCAGTGTGCGCGTGCCGAAATAGCCTCGTTACGGAAAACTCGTCCCGGCGAAAGGCTGCGGATTGGCGGAGTCATTGTTTCCATTTCGCGCGATTGTCCCGACGATGTGTGGGTGCGGAGCAGAACATTCATATCGGATGAGATGAAGAAGGTGTCCTGCATGTCGCGTGCCGGATGGTCGGGCGGGAAGTTCATCTTCTCGAAGCAGTGAGCATCGTCCTCGATTTCCTGGCTTTCGTTTACGCTGAAACCGATTTTGGTGAAGATGTTCACGATTTCGTTTCTTACTATCGACAGCGGGTGGCGCGAGCCGAGATTAAGCGGATCGCCTGGACGGCTGAGGTCGAGTTCTACCTTGCCATCGGAACTTACCTGCAACGAAGCCTTTAATTCTTCGAGTTTTGCAAGTGCTGTCTGCTTAAGTTCGTTTATACGCTGTCCGACTTCCTTTTTCTGTTCGGCGGGAACATTTCTGAAATCGTCGAACAATGCAGGTATCAAACCTTTCTTCGACAGATATTTAATTCTGAAATCTTCAACTTCTTCAATTGCCTTGGGTGCAAAATTTGCAACCTCCTCGCTTATTTTTCTAATACGGTCTAACATCGATGTAAAAATTTTTCGCAAAAATAAAACTTATAGCGGAATAATTTAAAATAAATTTAATCTACAATTTTCCCCAATAGGAGATTCCGCATAAGCGAACTTACGAGGCTCGTTCCTGCGCCTGTTCGTTCTGCTTTGTGGAATGACTTCACCGTCATTTCGGAAGTTATGATAAACCAGCGAAACGGAACGGGGAGCTGTGTGAATCAAACTATCCGAAATCTCCTTCAAAATCATTGTTTTGTACTTAGCGTGGATAATCATTATATTTTTTGTTCGAACTATCACCACACATTCTGTATTTTTCCTTACTTTTGTCCCGTTAACCATAAATTTTACGAAACAGGAAGAAGAATATAACATTTAACATACAGCAAGATAGCGTTTAAACAACTATTTTTCTTGGTAAAGCTGGAAACTTTGTAAAAGAAAAATCAATAGAAGTAAAACGCTCGCGACTTATGTCGTGAGTTTTTTTATTGATTTTTCAGGTATTCCAGGCCTTCCAAGAAGATAAAATTTACTCGCGACATTTTTTATGGAAGAAATTCACATCGGAAATATGATAAGGCAGGAACTGAAACGACAAGGTCGGACGGTCACCTGGTTTGCTGCAGCCATACATTCCGACCGTAGCAATACCTACAAGATGCTGAAAAAGCCGAGCATAGACCTTGCCTTGCTGATAAAAATCTCTGAACTGCTTGGACATGATTTCTTGAGGGAATGCTCGGAGAAATTGACAATTTTTGAGCAAACCGAAAGCAGAACAAAATAAATCTAATGCAAATTTGATATTGCGATTACTTCCCTATTTTTTATAGTGCTGCTTTACTGCATTTTTCAAAGCAACAGCAAAATCTTCGAATGCTCTGCAATTGGCTGGTATATCTGAGCATTTGTTTGCTTTTTGTGATTTTTTCATAGGTTTTATTGCGTATTTGTTACTGTTATAAATTGAAAGGAAAGATATATTTATCTCCAAAGTTCTTCCTTAAACCAATCATTGGAAAATCCCATTGCAGCAATATCAACACTCGGAAAATCGTTAAGTAGGTTCTTTAATTTAATGGGGAATGTTGTTTTAGGATTGACTATTTTAAGAAGATATTGAATTATAGACAGAACATAATACGCACGGTCGTGGCGAACAGAAGGGGAAAGAAATGCATATTCTGTTTTTCGGGGATATAAAGGTTTAATACGCAGGGATTTGTTCCACAATCTACTATGATGGGCGCAAATATTCCTAACATAAACTATACTATGTAGCCACGATTCAAAGACTTTATCGCTAATACCGTAAAAATTAGCAACACTCCGCTTTACATTAGAAGGTTTCAGCAATTTATATAGCATTGACAGTGTGCCAAAAGACGAAATCTCTAATGTCATCCATGCTGGAGGAAAAGGATCTGAATACATCTCCTTAAAACGCAATATTTGTTCATCATCGCTACGAGCAAATTCAGACTTAAGATTAGTCATTACAATAGCGTGCTTTGGTTGGTCAATAAAATTGTTGTTGTCCGAAAACCAGTAAATTCCAATTTCATCGGCCAATTTATAAGCCATTTGGGTACGTACTGAAATTTCAATCTTTTCCAATTCCGCCATGACTAATTTCCGCAGACAATCATCGAATTTATATAATTCAAATGCCTGTTCAAAAGTTGCACCTTATTTAAATGTGTGGTTGATTTTATCTTCCATAAGCGGCATCAGGTAACTTTTCATCCGAAAATAGCTCACATTCTGCAAAATATGCAATGCCTTGTCCTCATTTGCAAAAATAAGACCTTTGCTTTTGAGTAAAGCAATCTGTTCGTTAAAATTCAAAGGTCTATCTGTATAATTTGCCATAATATAAAAAAAGACTTACCCTAAGCGCGCTGTTCTTGCGGGAAGCGGGGTAAGTTTGTTGATGCAAAGATAGAACTTATTTTTGAAATGGCGTAACTTTTTCAAACTTTTTTCTGAAAAACATCACGACTCTGCTTTGCTCGACCAACTAAAAATAAATCCTTTTGCATTTTATCAGCAAAATCGTCAATCTAAAATCGTAACCTTTAGCTCGGCATAGCCAATTCGTAAATTTTCTTTGTGGTAAAATTTGCCACAAATTCGGGGTAAAATATGCAACACCAAATATTTTAATGTAGGTTAGGCATAGTTTAAATTTGTGTCTGAACTTATTTTGAGCTGTTAGGCATTGCTCAAGTGTGTTTTATAGTGTAAAAATGCCTGTTATTAAAGGTTGCGCCCGACACGGATAAAAGGGTGAGTTATATGAGAAAAATAGTTTTACTATTGGTATTATTCTCAATAGGAGCAATTGCATTTTCGCAGGAAATTACAGTACGCTTTACAGGACAGCTTAATGGAACAAGTTTCTGTCGTTTGGACAGTGTTAAAGTTACTAACATTACACGTGACTGGACAGAAACAGTCGAGTACCCCGACACAATAATAGTGCTGGGTGGTACTGTGGGAACCGACTTGAACATTGCCGCCACTCAGGGACTTGGACAGAACATCCCAAATCCGTTCGACTGCGAAACTCGCGTTGAACTTTCGGTATCTCAACGCGAAAATGTGCGTATGCAGCTGCTTGACGCTTCGGGAAAGCAGTATGCCGAATATAGCGGTTCGCTTGATGCAGGTGTACATACCTTCGACATTTCGGCGGCAGCACCGCAGACATACGTACTCAATGCAACCGTAGGAAGCCGTTCCTATTCCATACGTATGGTAAATATGGGCAGCGGATGCGGAAGCAGCATAAAGTACGCCGGCGTTTCAGGCAGCATTACGGCAAAACTGACCTCCGCCAATGAATTCCAGATTGGCGACAATATGCGCTATGTGGGATATGCGACCGTTGGTAGTCAGATATTTACAAGCGAACCTGTTGAGCAGGCACAGTATGTAAGCCAGTATGTTACATTGCATTTTACAAGGAACGAAAGACCTGTTGTGCAAACTCTTGCGGCGACCGAAATTACATTTTCTTCAGCAAGTCTTAATGGAAATGTTGTTTCAGACGGCGGTGCAGCAATCACAGCTCGCGGCTTCTTCTATGGTACTTCGGTCGATAATATGTCAGGCAATGTTACTGTAACAGCAGGAAACGGTGAGTTTGCAAGTCCTATAGAAAACCTCTCTGCTGGAACTACCTATTATTATTGTGCATACTCAACAAATGAAATGGGAACGACCATGGGCGAGGTGATTAACTTCACGACCCTGCAGACAACCGCCCCGATTGTTGTTACTCTCGACGCAATAAGCGTTTCATATACCACAGCAGTTCTCAACGCCAGCCTGACGAGCAACGGTGGGCTGGAAATTTCCGAAAAGGGCTTCTTTTATGGTACTTCTGCTGATAATTTGTCGCAAATGGCAATAGCCAGTGGTATGGATACTGATTTTTTTACGGAAATTTCTGGACTGAATGCTTCAACGACATATTACGTCAAGGCTTTTGCCACTAATGCAAACGGCACTTCGCTAGGAGAACTTAAGACATTCACAACCTTGACAATGGCACGTCCGACAGTCGTAACACTTGCCGCAACCGACATTACAATTACCTCGGCAAGACTTAACGGCAACATAACCGAAAACAATGCAAGCGTAACCGCCCGCGGATTCCAACTCGGTGTTTCCGAAAACGACCTTTCTGCAAGTTTACCAGTAAACACAACCGATGCAACATTCTCGATGAACATTCCTGGACTTGATGCAAATACTACGTATTATTTCCGTGCATATGCAACTGATGAGCTCGGTACTGTATATGGCGAAGTTATGGGCTTTACAACATCCTCGGTTGTTGCTCCTACGGTAAGCACACTTGCTGTTACTGGCATTACATACACAACGGCAACCTTGGCTGGTAGCATAACCTCCGACGGCGGAGCAGCAGTTACCGAATGCGGTTTCCGCTACAGCACATCGCCGATGTTCGGCTCTTACGAAACAGTCACATGCACATCTGTTTCAAACAGCTTCGGATACAGCCTCGAAGGGTTGAATACTGGCACAACATATTATGTGAAAGCATACGCTACCAATGAAGTTGGAACATCTTTGGGAGAAGTGCAGACTTTTACCACTGATTCGTACCTCGCTCCTGCTGTTACAACCCTTGATGCAAGCGACATTACGGTTATCAGCGCAACCCTAAACGGAACTGTAACCTCTGATGGCGGAGCAGAAATCACCGAACGTGGATTTGTATATAGCACATCGCCATTGTTCAGTACATCTTCAACCATTACAAGCGATAGCGAAACCTACAGTTTCTCGGCAAATATCGCAGAACTTACACCTAGCACCACATACTACTACAAGGCATACGCAACCAACAGCGTTGGAACAACCTACGGCGAAATACTCAACTTTACAACTCTGGCAATAGGTAATCCATCGGTAGAAACATACGCGGCAACCAACGTAACCTACACATCAGCGGTAATTAATGGCGCAGTAGTTTCCGATGGTGGGGCTACAATTACGGGACGCGGATTCTACTGGGGTACTACCGCCGTCAACCTAAGCGAACAAGTTACAGCAGGCATTGGAACAAGCAACTTCAATGCCTCGCTTTCCAATCTTACCGACGGCACAACATATTATTATAAGGCATACGCAACCAACAGCGCAGGTACAGCATACGGCAATACATTGAACTTTACAACACCCGAAATTCTTGCACCGACGGTTGAAACAAGGGCAGCAACCGAAATTACACGAGTTTCGGCAAAACTTAATGGCGAAATCACTGCCGACGGTGGAACCGATGTAACGGCAAGGGGATTCATTTACAGCCAGTACTCAAACTTTACAACCTACGAAACAGTAAATGCAGCAACAACAGAAAATGTGTTCTATGCAAACATTGAATCTCTATCATCAGTAACAACATACTATTACAAGGCATTTGCTACCAACAGCCGCGGAACTGCTTACGGAGAGGCAATGCAGTTTACAACCCTTGAATTTTACTTGCCTACTGTTGTGACAAACGATGCAACCGATGTTACAATCTCTTCAGCAACGCTTAACGGAAACATTACTTCCGATGGCGGTTCCACCATTACAGCAAAGGGATTCCAATATGGCACTTCTGCTGACAACCTTGCAAACACAGTCTCGCTAGGAATGGGCGCAGGAACACTCACAACAACTATTTCCAATCTTGACGACAACACCACCTACTACTACCGTGCATACGCCTCCAATACGCAGGGCACAGCATACGGGGAAACGAAAACATTTACAACGGTTGAGATTGTAGCACCTTCGGTTGTAACAATGCCGGCCACCGACAACACAAGAACCTCGCTTACCTTGAATGCCAGCATTACCAGCGACGGTGGTGCAGCAGTTACAGCACGTGGATTCTATTGGGGAACAGCCGAAAACGACTTGCCAAACTACGTGGCATCCGAACAGACAACAGCTGACTTCTCTGCTACAATAAGCGACCTTAATGTAAACACAGTATATTACTACTGCGCTGCTGCAACAAACATGCGTGGCACCGCGCTTGGTGAAGTTCTTTCTGCTCGTACAAATCCGTTGACAGCACCTACGGTTGTAACAAATGTAGCGACAAATACAGTAACTTTGACAGGAAATACCGCAACTCTCAACGGCACCATTACTGATAATGGTGGTACTGCAATTACAGAACGTGGGTTCTATTGGGGAACTTCCGAAGATAACCTTGTAAACAATGCAATATATAACGACACAGCGAATGTTTTCAGTGTAAACCTTACAGGGTTGGCAGAGCGTACGACTTATTATTATTGTGCTTACGCAACAAACTCAACAAGTACTGCTATCGGAAACATAATGTCATTTACAATGTGTGCATGTGGAGGTTCTGTTAAGGTTACTGACATTGACGGCAACCAATATGCTACAGTACCTATAGGCGAGCAATGTTGGATGGCGGAGAACCTAAGGACAACCAAATTCTCCGACGGCACAAGAATACCGTTAGGCAGTTCAACAAGCAGCACTACTGCCTACCGCTACATTCCGAACAACAATAGTTACGTGACCACATACGGTTATCTTTACAACTGGCCTGCTGCAATGCACGGAGCAAGCAGCAGTGAGGCAAATCCGAGCGGTGTACAAGGTGCCTGCCCTGACGGATGGCATTTGCCGAGCAAAGCTGAGTGGACACAATTGAAAGACTATGTAAGGTCGCAGAGCGAATTCCAGTGCAACGGCAGTGCTACCAACATAGCCAAGTCGCTTGCCTCGACTACAGGCTGGAATAACAGTACTAGGAGCTGTGCGGTAGGCAACGCACCGTCTAGTAACAACTCTACTGGTTTTGGTGCGTTGCCCGCTGGCTCCTACGGTGGCAGCTACGTCGCTTACGGCAACGAAGCCATATTCTGGAGTGCTACCGAGTCCAACAACGGCAACACCGCCTACTACCGCTACCTCTACTACGATTGGCAAGAGCTGAATCAGCAAGACGAAAGTAAGTACTACGGTCGATCAGTGCGGTGCATAAGAGATGAATAACATAAATTTAAAAATTATAAGTTATGAACAATTTTAAAGCTAATTTTCAAAAAGCCATAGAAGAAAGATTGTCTAAAGATGGTAAAATGCATATTTCGAAAACAGATAATGAGAATGTCTGGGATGAATTTATTTGGATTGAAACCAATGATAATCAGATTGGTCATTTGGATTGTCACTATGAACTAATATGTAAAGACCAGCCAAAATTTGGTCATTCCAAAAATCATATTCATGTGGAAGCTCATTTCGAAAATGATAAATCATATTTTCATTTTGAGAAATTAAAGAATATTGACGGGGTTGATGTTATTAGGAGCAAACCTAACAAACTTGGCGAACAAATTGAATGGGATGACATTGGTTTGCGAATAAATAAAGCAGGGCATTGCATTGATAACATCAGTATGGAGGATTTAGTAAACGAAGTTGTAGAGGAGTTGTATAAACTTGATGAAATAGTAGGTACCGAAATCCGAGATATAATAAATACAGAAGGGATTTGCAACGATAAGGATTGATCTTGAAAAATTCTCAATGCTAAGCCTTGCACAAATCAGCAAAATACAAAGGAATACATCAAAAATGGTGTGTTCCTTTTTTCTGCATTTTACGGGAATATATTCCGATAAAATGTCATTCTATGGGAATATAAGAGCGAAAATTTGAGGAGAAAACTATTTTTGTGATTTCACAAAATGTGTTACACAAAATGTGTAATGAAAATACCTTCGGAAAAAATTTCTACTTCTTCGAAGTCATTATGTCCAATACATAATGGTCGGTTTCGTTCATGCCCGAAGTGCCGATGAGTGTAAGGTTGCGGATGCAGTCGTCAACATCGTTGTCGATAATGCCCTCTACGCACGAAACGCAATGGTTTTCCATAGCCAGCATCGACGAAAATGCAGCCGACGAAATTCCTGTTGCAATCTTCAATGAACAGCTCGGTTTTGCACCGTCGCAAATCATACCAGTAATGTTGGCAATCATATTCTTTACCGAATAGCAAATCTGCTCGTAGGTTCCGCCCATAAGATAGGTTATGCCACAGCTCGAACCAGTAGATGCAACCACACAGCCGCACAAAGCCGACAAACGACCAAGGCTCTGCTTAATGTAGATTGATGTCAAGTTACTGAGTATCAAGGCACGGATAAGTTTTTCTTCTGGTTGTTTGGTATCGCGGGCATAAATGCACACAGGAACTGTGGTCGCAATGCCTTGGTTTCCACTGCCGGAGTTGCTCATTACCGGACTCGGACAGCCAGCCATGCGGGCATCGCAGGCAGCCGAGGTATAGGAAACTATATCCTTGAAAATTCCATTTCCGAAAAGTGCATCGTGCTGATGTCCATGCAACATTTTGCCCAAGGTATGACCAAAATTATTATTGAACGATTCCTCGGCAATGGACATGTTCATTTTGCCAGCCTCGAGGATGAAAGAAATTTCGTCAATAGGTGCAGTGGTTGCAAAATCGTAAACCTTGCGCATACTTAGATGGCAACATTCCGAGTCCTTGCATTCCGAAGAATCAACCTTTTTCTCGAAAATTACATCATCGTTGCGTGAAATATGAATGAAATTTGTATGTCCGCAAGCGATTATGGCCTTTGCCGAATCGTTTCCAGCAAAGCAAATTGCCTCGATGTAGAGTTTTTCGGTGATTCCAGTCTTGCGCTTTATGCCGATACGCTTCTCGTCAATCATCTGCTTGCCTTTGGCAATGCTGTCGGCGTTCACATCCTTCAGCACCTCGAGTCCATATTCCGACTTGCCAATCAAGGCACCTAGCGCAATAGAAATAGGCAGACCAATCATTCCTGTACCAGGGATTCCAACGCCCATTGCATTTTTCAGCACATTGTCGCTCAACAAAACCTCAATCTTTTCGGGAATTGTGCCAAGTGTTTCCTTAGCTTTTGCCACAGCCAATGCCACTGCTACAGGTTCGGTACAACCGATTGCCGGAACTACCTCGTTCTTAATAAGGTCGATAATCTGTTTTCTTTCTGTTGCGTCCATACAAAAAAATTTTTTGCAAAAGTAAGTTTTTTGGAAATATGGATGGCAAATGAAGGAATGTTTTTAGATGCAATAAGTTAATTTGGACAAAAGGAATCATACTATATATTTCTATAACAATTAAATACAATTTTTCATTGACAAAAATTGCGGATATACGCAAAAATTTTCAATAAAAATTTGCATTTATACACAAGGAGTAATACTTTTGCGTTGACAAAAATTGCGGATATACGCAAAAATTTTCAGAAATATGGAAATAAAGAGAGATATTTATCTGCGTAAATTATTGAACAGCAGACATAATGGAATGATTAAGGTTGTTACAGGAATGAGGCGTTCAGGAAAATCGTACCTTCTGTTCAACCTATTTGCTAATGCATTGCATAGTGAAGGGATTACACCCGACCATATAATAAAAATAAACTTGGAGGACAGGCGCAACAACGAACTGAGAAATCCTGACAATTTATTGCATTATATTGATACATTGATAATTGATGAAAAAATGTACTATATTCTGCTTGATGAGGTACAAATGGTTAATGAATTTGAAGATGTACTAAACAGTTACCTTCATGTGAAAAATGCAGATGTTTATGTTACAGGTTCGAATGCAAAGTTTCTGTCGAAAGATGTGATTACAGAATTTAGAGGTCGTGGCGAAGAAATTCGTATTCATCCGCTTAACTTTGTAGAATATATGTCGGCACAGCCAAATACCAATACATACGATATGAGATTGCTGTTCGATTATATGCAATATGGCGGTTTGCCCAAAGTCGTTACTATACAAAACGAAAGTGAACGCAAGGAATACTTGAAAAGTCTGTTTACACACACATATCTGAAAGATATTAAGGAACGATATTCAATTCAACTGGATGCTGACTTGGAAGAACTTATAGATGTAATTGCAAGCGGCATAGGTAGCCTTACCAATTCATTGAAAATCCAGAATACATTCAAATCGACTAAGCAAAGCAGTATTTCTGTCAATACAATAAAGCAGTATCTTGATTATATGCAAGATGCCTTTCTGATTGAAAAATCTGTTCGATACGATATAAAAGGACGCAAATACATTGATACTCCAGTAAAATATTATTTTGAAGACTTAGGATTACGTAATTCAAGGTTAAATTTCCGTCAAACAGAAGAAACTCACTTGTTGGAAAATATGATATACAACGAATTGCGCATAAGGGATTACTCTGTCGATGTCGGACAGGTAATTTTCAATACGCGCAACGAAAAAGGAATCAGTGAACGAAAAAATCTGGAAGTTGATTTTGTGTGCAATAAGGGTTACAATCGAATTTACATACAATCTGCTTTTGCGTTGCCTACTATAGATAAACAGAAACAAGAACTGAATTCTTTAAAACGGATAGACGACAATTTCAAGAAAGTAGTCATTGTTGGTGGAATGCAACCTACCTATTACAATGATGATGGAATATTGATACTCAATATCTACGATTTCTTGTTTGACAAAGTTTCAATTGATAATTAATGAGTCTCAATAACATACTTTTAACTCTTTAATATCCAATATAATAATTTGTTTAATTGACAAAAATTGCGTATATACGCAAAAATTTTCAATAAGGATTTGTGCCTCAAAAAATTCCGATTTGTTTGGATAATACTTTAGACTTTAAGCCTTTTCTTCTTTTAGACTGTTAGCCTACATTTGTTAATCCAAATGTTGAAAAAATAGCATAAGATTTTTATGTATTTTGCCGTGCAGAATGTAGTTTTGCACAAAAAATAAAATTTACGACAATGAAAAGCTTAAAGGAACTGATGCCCGAAATTTACTTCGAGGTAATGGACAAGGAAGATTTCGTAGAACACGAAATGTACCTTAACAAGATAATCGACCCCAACAACCACACAAAGATATTCAAGCAGAAAGGCGACATCGAGGAGTTCGTTTTCTACAACTTCGACCTCAAGCGACTAAAAAACAAAATTCTGAAAGTCGTATCCAGTACAAAGAACAATGTACTGATGTACAGAGTTTTCCCGAGTAAGGAAAAAGATTTCATACTGGCTTCGTTCTACGAAGACCTTGAGTTCAGTTCGCGACGAAACGAATTCAACATCCCAAATACTGAGGATTTTAGAAAAATATTCATCGATAAGAACAACAAAATTACAAAGTATGTCGATTTCGGTTGCAAGGTTGACGAGGCAAAGAAAAAAACAACCTTGTTGCTGAAATGCGTAAATATTTCGCACAATACACTTATTTCCAACATATTCGAAACCATCGAACGCCACGAACTCAGCACCGACTACATGGAATTGTGGCAGGTAAAGAAGTCGGACAAGAAAATTGATGTCTATTACGAAATTTCAATCGAAATAAATTCGTTGCTGGCAAAAGATGAAATTGATTCTATCGGTGACGACTTCGAACGCTACATACAGTGCTACATAAAGCCGATGAGTATTTTCGACCTTGTTGGTCCTGCTATGGTTGGTCCGTCGAGCTCGCACACCGCCGGCGCAAACCGAATCGGACAGATTGCACGCAACATTATCTGCGCCGTTGAACAGTCGGGTGAAACTATCGAGACCGTTGAGGTTAAACTTATCGGTTCGTTCCGCGACACTGGCGTTGGCCATAAGACTCCATCGGCACTCGGCGGCGGACTTTGCGGTTATGTTACCGATGATCCTCGCATGATTGAAGCTGGAAATCCTGAATCTTTGTGCAGTAAAGGCATAAAGTTCATCAACAGCATTGCTAAATTCAACGGATACAAGAAAGGTTCTGCCGACGACGATGCAAGATATTCCGACCAGAAGAATGCAAACATTGCCGAAGTCATCTTCAAGACTAACAAGGGAACACACTGCGTAACAGGTTTTTCAATCGGTGCTGGAAATGTTGAGATAAGGTTCTATGACGGAATGCTCGATTTTGCACTCGACGGAAAGATTGATACAGTCCTGAATGGTGGAAAAATTGAAAAAATCAACGAAAAGAACGCAAATCTGCCGAAAATTGCAAAAATTTACAACGAAAATTCGGCTACCGAACTTCCAATGATGCCTTTCCACACTTTCGAGGAACTTATCGAATATGTAAAAGAGGAAAAGATAAACTTGATTGATTTGATTCTTGACATCGAAAGACAGTTGCAGAATACCGACCGCAAGCAGGTTTATGACAAGATGCGCAGCTACTGGAACATCATGCAGAAGTCGGTTGACGATGGTATTAGGAGCAACGAACTCACCTTATTGAAACTTACTGGCAAAGATTCGAAGAATATCAACAAGTATCGCGAAGGAAACAAGATTTTCGACAATATTTATGGAAAAGCAGTTGCATACGCAGTGGCCGTAAACGAGATAAATGCAAAGTCGGGTGTTATAATCGCTTGTCCTACTGCTGGTTCGTGCGGAATTTTGCCAGGCGTTCTGAAGGCTTACAATGAAATTCACAAGCCTGAAGAAGATAAGATACTCGAATCGTTGATGATTGCTGGTTTCTTTGGAATGATACTTTTCGGCGATGTTTCAACTGCTGGAGCCGACTACGGATGCCAGGCCGAAATTGGTTCGGCAGCGGCAATGGCGGCAGCAGCCTTGGTTTACCTCGAAGGTGGTGATGTGGAACAGATGATTGAAGGTTTTACCATTGCAATAAAGAATTCGCTCGGTCTTATCTGCGACCCTATTGCCGGACTTGTGGAGGTTCCTTGCGTAAAGCGTAACGGTATTTACTCGTCGCACGCAATCAGCGCGGCACTTATGGCACTCAGCGGCGTGAAGTCGTTTGTTTCACCTGACGAGGTTGTGCTTACGATGCGTGAAGTTGGTGAACGCCTGAATGTCGATTACAAGGAAACCGGCAAGGCTGGTCTCGCCAAGACTCGCGACGGCAAGGAAGTGGAGAAGAACTTTGCCAACGAGGTGAAGAAGTTCTTCAACTAGAAAATATTTTAAATGATATGTTTAGGATGACACATATAGTAGCGACGTAATGCATTGCGTCGCTACTTTTTATTCATTGTACATTGACTTCCACGTTCTTTGAAAAATGCAAGCAAACTTATCAACTTTTTTCAAAAATGCGGTTAATTTGCTGAATGAAAAATCATTGAAAAATCGCTTTTTTCGTAAGTCGTTGATTGAAAAAATAAATCGAAATTAACAGAATCGGTTTTCAAAATGTTATTTCTGTGAATAAAAATTATTAAATTTTTCTTGCAGATTTGTAAGGTGCTCGACTATATGGAAGTTGGATTTAAGCAAGAATTTTTTGTTATTTTTTGATGCATTTTTTTCAACAGAAAAATGGTTCAATTTGAACAATCGGAGAGATAAAATTTTTCATCAGGGGTGTACTGAAAAATGTCAAATTCTGCGAATATAAAAATCCTGAATTATAAATATCTTACACTTTTTTCGCTGCAATAAAATAACATTTGACAAGTAACTTGCAAGACAAATTTTCATAAATTTACTAACCTATTCACAAGTATTAATAATAATCATCAATTAAATTTAATTAAATATATATTTTATTGTTATTATGATAATGTGTATTTAGGCGGAAGAAAAATTTTGAAAAAGAACTTACTGTTTTCCTTCACTTCGGCTACGCTCAGTGGGCGGAGAGAATTTAGCTCCCTGAGCCTGTCGAAGGGGCGATTGATTATCAATTATCCATTGTCAATTATCAATTATTCCCTACCTTTGCTAAACATTTTACAAAAGATTTAAAACTATGAAATATATAGAACTCAACGAGATTGACTCGACAAATGCTTACCTTTCCGAAAGACTTTCATCAGGAGAGATAACTGAACCTACAACAGTATTTACTCATTCGCAGACAAAAGGCAAAGGAATGGGACAGAACATCTGGGTGAGCAACGACAACCAGAACGCACTTTTCAGTATTGCACTGTTTACAGAAGTAAAGACAGAGGAAATTTTTAAGGTCAGTCTGGCAACCTCAATGGCTATATATGAATTTTTGAAATTAAAGGGCATTACGACGAAGATCAAGTGGCCGAACGATATTTATTACGACAGTAAAAAACTTGGCGGAATACTTATTGAAAATAAGTTAGACGGCAATGTTGTAAAGGCATCTGTTATAGGTGTAGGATTAAATCTCAATCAGGAGAAGTTTCCTAAATGGTTACCTAACCCTATTTCGTTGAAGAATATCACTGGTAAGGACTATGATGCAAACGAATTTATAACTAACATATCGGAGATGGTGGAAAAGAAGCTAAACGAAATTAAGGATGTTCCGTTTGCTGACCTTCGTCTCGACTATCTGTTGAATCTTTATTGCTTTGGTAAGATAATGATGTGGAAGATTCAGGGCATAAAGGATGAGATTAGCGGTAGTATAGTGGATGTGAAGCCATCTGGAAAGATTGTCGTACAGGCAGTATCTGGCCAGCTTTGCGAATGCGACATCAAGGAGATTAAGTTGATTGATGATTTTTAAATAAGACGACGCTTCGGCTATACTCAGTGATCGTCTATTTATCCATTATTCTTTCTAATTATATTATCCAGGTTTATTTTCAGTGACACGTAGTTCACCGAACCTGCAAGATGATATGATGAATATGAATATTCCAAACTGAATTTTTTCAGACAGACGCCGCATCCAGCCGAGAAACCTACAATCTTACCTTTGTTTACAAGAGCAAGTTCAGATCTGCGACGATAATTGAATCCTAATGATATGTAGAATACATTCTTGATGTTAATGTCGGCACCAATTACAAAGTGTCGCATGAGTTCGTCACCGGCATGGCCGAGTTTGTTCAAGAAATTTTCCTTTGTCTCTTCTGTGTTCTGATAGTTGTTTCTAAGTGTGCTTTCGTAGCGAAGACTCCAATTGAACAAGTCTATGGCAGTAAGAGAAAGTGAAAGCGGTGCATGCTTGAATCTCTTTGTAATACCAAGCTGCATGTCAATTGGTAAGTTTTCGCGTACGCCTTTTGTATATCTTTTTATTTGAAATCCTAGATTTTTGAATACCAGGCCGGCCGAGAAAAGCGATGCTGTGTCCTTGTAAGTTGCTCCCAAATCTACAGCCATTCCAAACGATGTTGCTTCCCAGTAGTCCGAAACAATTGTTTTCAATGTTCCGCCAAAATTGAATTTTTTCAAAGGGTAGGCATACAAAATATTTATGGCATAGTCGGCTGCCTTGAATTTACCAAGTACTTCACCAAATTCGTTTGTATTGTAGAATTTTCCGTAGTTAAGGTATTGTATTCCAGCTGAAAAAATACCTGCTTTTTCGAAATTGCGTGCGTAGATGGCATAGCCAAGATTTATGTCTGAAACGTAATTTGTGTAGCTAAGTACAAACTGGTTGTTCATGTCGGCTGTTAGCATTGCAGGATTAGCGTTCACGAAGCTTAGATCACCATCGATATGCGATACGTTGAAACCACCAAGAGCTGATATTCGTGCCGACGTTGGTATATTCAAGAACTTGTATGTTTTTTCACCGCCGTTCTGCGAAAATACAGAAAGACAGATAATTATAGAAATAATTATTGATACAAGCCTTTTCATTGTTTGAAATTAACGCGCAAACTTACATAAAATTTTACACTCACGCAGAATTTGGGCAAAAAATGTGACTTAATTTATTAGTTGGATGTAAATATTTAACCTAAAATTGCGTAAAATTTGATAAAATATTCAATTTTTTTACATCATAATTAATTATAAATCAATCAAATAAATACAACGTGATTAAAAAAATAACATTATAACTAAAAAAATAGTTGTATATTTAAAAAACTATTTATATTTGCAGTGTCGAGATTATTAAAAATTTAACATTAAGATTAGTAACAATAAAAATTCATTTGTTATGAAAGAGTTGACTAAAGGAGAAGAACAGGTGATGCAGGTAATCTGGAACATCGGTCAGGGATTTGCCAACGAAATTATTGCGGCATTTCCAGAACCGAAACCTGCTTACAATACTGTGCTTACTGTAATAAAGATATTGGAGAACAAAGGTTTTGTAACTCACGAAACTTTCTGCCGTGCCAATCGTTACAGTGCTATAATAAGTAAGGAGGAATATTCTCAGCGGTATCTTGGAAGTGTTGTTGAGCGTTATTTCAACAATTCGTATTTAGATTTGGTTTCTTCCTTTGCAAAAAAGGAGAATTTCAGTATCGAGGAATTGGAGTCGCTGAAAAAAGTGATTGATGAAGCTATTGAAAACGAAAAAAAATAAGTCATGAGTGCACAAGAATTAATATTAGGTCGTCTGTTGCCAATTGCAGTTGCAATTGCAGTTTTCTGGATTGTTTATCGTCTATTGTTCACAAACAGCAACAGAATCAAGTTCAACAGATATTACATATTATTATCGATAATATTTGCTTTGGCGTTGCCATTGCTTGGAGTTCTTATTGGCAGTGGGTCTCCAGAGATATTAAGCTTGAAGCAAAACATGTTTGGAGGAATAGTGCTTGACCAAGTTGCAATTGCAGCAGATGAAAGCACGCCTTTGGTCGAGGCAACAGCACAGCATTATAGCATCTGGCAAATAATATCAATAATCTATTTTGTTGGTGTGGGCATATCGTTGCTGCTGTTGATGTTCAAGCTATTCAAGATATTTTTATTGGTGGTGAAATCACCGAAGGAAAAGTGCGAAAATTATACAGCAGTTTATACCGGAAAGGAGCAAGGATCGTTTTCTTTCCTCAACTATGCTTTCTTCCCCGACAAATTAATCGATAAAGAAATTGTTAGACACGAAATTAGCCATATAAGCCATCATCATTCATGGGATATAGTTTTTATTGAGATCATGATGGTACTGCAATGGTTCAATCCTTTCATCTATATGTTGAAGCGTGAGTTGCAGTGTATTCATGAATATCAGGCCGACCGTGATGTGGTGGATGCTGGCGCTAATAAGAGGGACTATATGATGCTGATTTTGCAGCAGTGCACGGCTGTCGATTTTAGCAGAATTAGTAATAATTTCAGTTTAATACTAACTAAAAAACGAATCAAAATGATTACTAAGAGTGAAAAGACCAAAGGTCTCTGGTGGAGGCTTCTGGTCACGCTACCTGTATTGGCTGTGATGCTGGTTGCCAATACAAATGCGACAGCTAAGGAACAGCTCGCTGATAATAACTCCGAAGCAACAGTTATTGCAACAGGAGACATTAAAACAAATATTCAGCAAAGCAAGGACAGTATCTATGAAGCTGGAGATGTAGAATTAATGCCACAATTTCCTGGTGGTGACGAAGCCATGATGAAGTTCATTCAGGAAAATACGGTATATCCCGAAAATGCCAAGAAAAAAGGTATTGGTGGAAAGACATTTGTCTCGTTTACTATCGAGAAGGATGGAAGCATTACCGATGTAAAAGTCTTGAGAGGTTGCGACAAGGAATGCGATGCAGAGGCAGTTCGCGTGGTAAAGTCAATGCCTAAATGGACCCCTGGCAAAGTTAAGGGAAAAACTGTACGCGTAAATTTCGTGATGCCATTTGTCTTCAAGGCTCCACAAAAATAAGTATTAGAATTCTTTTATAAGTTGCAGTCTGCGGGCTGCAACTTTTTTTATATCCTATTTTTTGAATCAATGATTATTGTCACTGGTCCGTCGTTGAGGAGTTCAATCTTCATGTCGGCTCCAAAGATGCCAGTGGCTGATGTTTTGCCAGTTAGTGAGTTTACTGTTTCGATAAATTTGTTGTATAGAGGTTCTGAGATTTCAGGTTTAGCTGCATCGACATATGATGGGCGGTTTCCTTTCTTTGTACGGGCATGAAGGGTGAACTGGCTTATTATCATTATTTCGCCGTCAATTTCGATGCATGATTTGTTCATAACTCCATCTTCATCGTTGAAAATACGGAGATTTACCATTTTGTTTACGAGCCATTCAATATCTTCGGTTGTATCGTCGTTTGTTATGCCTACGAATACGAGCATCCCCTGCCCTATCTTGGATATTTCCTTACCATCTACAGTGCATTTTGAATGTTTTACTCGTTGAATTAGAATTTTCATACTTTTGAATAGTTATTATTTTGATTTATAGTGTTTTACGGTTTGTTTCATGTGAAACATTATCTATTAATTGAATGCTAATTGAGTAATTATTTTTTTAAATTATCTATAATGTTAATTATCAGTATTTTACATATTGTTTCACATGAAACATTTAATTATTTTACAAACAAATCTGTCATCTCGAATTTATCTACGTCGAACAAGCCCTTGTCGCCCAACTTGAGACTAGGAATTACAAGAAGCGACATAAACGAAAGTGTCATGAATGGAGATGCAAGCCTGCAGCCGTTACTCTTTACGATGTGGTTCATTCGGCTGTACATATCGCTGATGCGTTCACAGCTTTGCTGAGTCATCAGTCCAGCAAACTCAAGCGGCAAGGTATAGAAGTCTATACCCTTTACATAGCACATACCACCTTTGTTGTCGATGATTTCATTAATTGCTTTTACAATGTCTTCGTCTGTAGTACCAACTGCAATTATGTTGTGGCTGTCGTGTGCCACCGATGTTGCGATTGCTCCAGCGGTAAGACCGAATCCCTTGATGAATCCTATCTGCGGTTTTGCGTCTTTCGAGTAACGGTTCATAACGGCAATTTTAAGGATGTCGTTCTTTGTGTCGGAAACAATATTGCTATCCTCTACCCTAGCCTTCCCGATAATGCAATTTGTGAGTAATTCGTTTTCGATAATTTCAATTACCTTTATTTTTTTTGACTTTGGTTTTATTCTGACATCAGCTTCTGAAATTCTTTGTGCATTGAAATTGTTGATAGACTGAATATTTTTTGTACTAAATAAAATTCGACCATTCGAGTAAACTGTGTTACCATTAATTATTGTTTCTTGAATATTGAATGATTTTAAGTCATCAACAATTATCATGTCGGCATAATCTTTTTCGCGGAGAAGTCCGATTGGAAGATCATAATGTTTAACTGGATTCACACAAGCGGCAGTAAGCAAGTCAAAAATGTTAATTCCGTACTTTATGCCCATTTTCAATATTTTGTTAATGTGTCCAAATTTTAAAAGGTCGTCGGGGTGTGAATCATCCGTCGAAAGCATTACCGATTTATTGAATTTAGAAATTAGAGGGTATAAAGCATCAAAATTCTTTGCTGCCGAACCTTCGCGGACGAGAATATTCATACCGAGGTTTATTTTTTCAATTGCTTCGTCAATGTCTCTACATTCATGGTCAGTGCTTATTCCAGCGTTGATATATTTTTTCAAGTTGTCGCCACTGACTTGCGGAGAGTGACCATCGATAACAGCACCGTGTTTTTTTGCAACTTCGAGCTTTGCCATAACTTCAAGATCATCGTATATAACGCCAGGATAATTCATCATTTCACCAAGCACTTTAAGACCGTATTTAGTGAAAATCTTGTCAATTTTTGCAGCATCGAGTGTAGCTCCTGAGGTCTCGAAAGTGGTTGCTGGAACACATGACGGAACACAGTAGAATGTCTTCAAAGGTGCTGATTCTGAGTTTTTTATCATAAAATCAATACCTTTTTCTCCAAGCACATTAGCAATTTCGTGTGGATCGGTGACAACTCCAATAGTACCATTCTTAACTGCAACCTTAGCAAATTCGCTAGGTATCATCATTGTGCTTTCGATGTGAATGTGAGAGTCAATCAGACCTGGCAAAATATAGACATCGCTTGTCGTTTCCTTAGGAGAGATTTTTACAATCCTATCATTCTCGATTGTGATTTCACCCTTGAAAATTTTTCTGTTGAGAACATCAACAATGTTACCTTCTATTTTTCTCATTATCTTATTGTTATAATTGTTTCACATGAAACATTTAATTTTATTATCTTCCCATCAGCACCAACAGTACACTAATATCTGATGGTGAAACACCGCTAATTCGTGATGCCTGACCAATAGTGTGCGGATTAATTTTCATCAGTTTTTGTCGAGCCTCAGTCGAAAGTGAATTTACTTCAGCATAGTTAATCTTACCTTCGATAACGATATTCTCCAGGCGCTTCAGCTTGTCGGCAATGAGTTTTTCACGCTCAATGTAGCCGGAGTATTTCAGTAGTATTTCTGCAGCGTCAACTATCTCGTCCCTCTTGTCGCCAAAGCCTGAAACAAGCGATTCAAGTTCATTGTCGTAACTGCATAAATCCTTGATTTTCACTTGTGGACGAGTGATAATATTGTTCATTTTTATGCTTTGTTTTAGTTCCGAACTTCCTAATTCAGAGAGCATTTCGTTTATAGTTTCAGGCTTGCAGCTCTGGTTATTGCAGAAGTCGATAAGCTGGTCGCGCTTTGCAATCTTGTCTTCAAAAACTCGCAAACGTTCGTCAGTTGCAAGGCCAATGTTGTGCGAAAGTTCAGTTAATCTTACATCGCAGTTATCCTGACGGAGAAGTATGCGGAATTCGGCACGCGAAGTGAACATTCTGTAAGGTTCGTCAACACCCTTAGTGATGAGATCGTCGATGAGAACACCAATGTAAGCTTGGTCGCGGTTGAGAGTGAACTCTGGTTTTTCGTTGATTTTCAGGTGAGCGTTTATGCCTGCGATAATCCCCTGCCCTGCTGCTTCTTCGTAACCGGTTGTGCCGTTGATTTGTCCTGCAAAATACAGATTTTCAATGAGTTTAGTCTCCAATGTGGCTTTCAGTTGGGTAGGGTGGAAGAAGTCGTATTCGATAGCATAGCCGGGACGGAAAATCTTTGCATTTTCAAGGCCTTTGATTTTGCGCAAAGCTTCGTACTGCACATCTATAGGCAGCGACGACGAGAATCCATTGAGGTAAAATTCCACCGAGGTCTCCCCTTCTGGTTCGAGGAAAAGCTGGTGCTTGTCCTTATCGGGGAAAGTTACAAGTTTTGTCTCGATGCTCGGGCAGTAGCGTGGACCTATGCTCTTTATAGTTCCGTCGTACAGTGGCGAATCCTTAAGTCCTTGACGCAGAGTATCATGAACTTCTTCGCTGGTGTATGTAATATAGCAACTGCGTTGTTTCAGGAAATGCTGGTTGTAGTTGTGCATGTACGAGAACGGAACTATGGTTTCATCGCCGCTTTGTTCTTGAAGCTCAGAGAAATCGATGGTACGGCCGTCGATTCTTACTGGAGTTCCAGTTTTCATGCGGTCGTATGTGAAACCGAGTTCTGCGAGGTTCTGTGTAAGACCAACTGCTGCAGGTTCCGAAATTCGTCCGCCTTCGAAATGGCTATGTCCTATGTGCATCAGGCCGTTAAGGAAAGTGCCGGTGGTGAGGATTACTGCTTTTGCGTAAACCTTTATTCCGAGGTAGGTTTCTATTCCGCAGACGCGACTATTTTCTACAATTACCTTATTTACAGTATCTTGCAGAAACGATACATTCTTTATCGCTTCGAGTTGGCTTCGCCATTCGCCACTAAAGACCATTCGATCACACTGGGCGCGTGGGCTCCACATTGCCGGACCTTTCGACATATTGAGCATCCGGAATTGTATCATTGCCTTGTCGGTAACGATTCCCGAAAGTCCACCAAGTGCATCTATCTCTCTGACAATCTGACCTTTGGCAACTCCACCCATAGCGGGGTTGCACGACATCTGTGCGATTTTGTTCATGTCGATTGTCACAAGCAGCACTTTGCTTCCCATATTTGCCGCCGCCGCTGCCGCTTCGCAGCCTGCATGTCCAGCACCTACTACTATAACATCATAATTTTCAATCATTTACTTTGAAGTTTCTTTAATCATTTCACTCAATTTTGTCTCAATTTCTTCGATTGTTGGGATGGAACCTTCCACTTTTGTAGGGTAAAAGCGTTCCAGTTCATACTCTGAAATGCCAATTGGCTGTGTGCTGGATTCTAATGCATATTGGGCCTCAATTCGATCTTTTGATTTGCAAATAAGAAGACCTATCGTAGGATTGTCGCGTCCTTCCTTTCGAAGTATGTGATTGCAAGAAACCACATATCCTCCTAACTGTCCTGCATCGGCAAATTCAAATTTACCAATTTTTACTTCAACCACCACATAACACGATAAATTAAGATTGTAGAACAATAAGTCGATAAATTTTTCTGTTTCGCCAACCTGTAATCGATATTCCTTACCAACGTATGCAAAACCTGAACCCAATTCAATTAAGAAATTGGTAATATTATTTAGCAAAGCATCTTTTAATAATCGTTCGTTATATGAACCAGTAATTCCCGTAAAAGCAAAATTATAAGGGTCTTTTGTAATTTCCTGAGCCAAGTCGCTAGTTTGTTCAGGTAGAGTACGCGTGAAATTTGTAATTGCTTTTCCTTGCCGTTCGTAGAGGTCTGTATCTAAGAAATTTAGCAATACACTTCTACTCCAACCATTTTCAATAGTTTGACGTACAAAGAAAAGAGCTTTTTCATGGTTACCTTTAACTTTATCTATAATTAACATGTGGTGACCCCAAGGTATAGAAAATAAGTCTTTTATTATATGTCCCATTAATAGTTGCTGACCTTCTATATCTTCCTTGTTATGTGGCATTTTTTCAGCAAGTTGCTGAAAGTTTTCATTTATAAAATCTTCAGCAAACTGCTGAAGATTTTTAATCTTCTGAATATAAAGTACATAGAATCTTTTTGCGTAGCGTATTGTTGATGGAGAAATCGCACATTCATCAGATAATTCTACTTTTAAATCTTTGCTCAATGATTCATAGAATGCGCTTCCATATCTATTTTCCGCATCACGTTCCACAATATCTCGACCCAATTCCCAATAGAATTGCAGCATTTCCTGATTTACTTTCACCGCGGCCTTAATTTGGCTACGGCGATAGCGAGAACTTAAATCTTTCAGCCACTGTGAATAGTCCTTTTCCAATATGCTGATTGGCTTTACCATATTATTGCAAAATTTTATTTGTTAACTAATATGATTTTCAGTCATTTAATAACTTTTACAATTAATTAAATTCAAATTGTCAAATGTACTAAATAATGTCTGGAACTTGAAAATTAAGTTTTTAACGCGGTAGTGTTAATAGGGTCTCTGTCCTAAATGCAAGTAGGAAATATATATATTAGGGATAGTGGAAAATAAGTAGAAGTAAAAAAATACAGCTTGCATCTCATTGTGTTCTTTTTCTCGGAATTTTTTACCTTTGCAACAACAAAATTTTTAAACCTTGAAAAAGACATTTATACTAGTAACTGCTTTTTTGCTTGCTGCAGCATCGGGTTTTGCGCAAGTGAAGCCCATGAAAATCGCAAAGAACGCAAACCTTTTCCATTACGAAGTATACGACTACGGTGCGTCAATTGACTCATCGGTTATGGAGATTGTTCTCCAAAAATCTGCATATCTTATTGTTTCGGAGGAGAAGGAAGGCAATATGGTTCCAGGCTATGCCCACGAGTCAACATTTGTAAACCTAGAGACAGACAGTACTTATGCACGGGCAACTTTCTCGGTTGACGAATGCTACGAGGTGGCTACGAAGTTTAGTCGCTCCGACATTGACTATGATACCGCAAAAGCCAATGGATTAACTTGTTACACTTGCAACATCAATAGCAACAAGCTGGAATTCTTTGTGCAGGATTATCCGTACGACTTGAACCCTGTGCCGTATTACGGGCGCTTCAAAGGCGTGGTTGTGGCGTTCCGTCGCAACGGGCAGACATATTTGCAGCTTACAGCAACATCTTACGATAAAAAGTTTGACAAAATAATGTCAGACAATACTAATTATCAGCGCGTTACTTCGCGACAACTGTCGCAACTGAAAAAGGAAAAGCTGATAATTACTACGCGCATTTTCGACGATGTGCAACTAAGCTGGGGCACGAAAAACGACCATATCGACGGCGATTACCGAGCAAATACTCCTTTCGACAGTGTGTTGCATTATGCTGGCGGAACACTTGCGCTGAAGCGCATCCGTCTGCCCGAACTGCCAAGCCACTACCAGACTTTCATAGAGTTGCACCAGCACAGCAACGGCGATGCCTACGACCGCACAGGCTCCGTGTTTGTAATCCCTGGCGCAAGTCAGCATCTTTGTCCCAACTTTTTCGACGGCATAAACAACCATCCAGATTCATTGCCGATTTTCGTAGGCAAGGACGGTCAGGCATATCAGGGAATAATGCCTGGAGTAAGCAGTTTGGACCAGTATAAAGTTTCATCGATGGTTTACACTCCGCCGGTTGAACTGATGCGTTTCTTCACGCCTTTCGGTGTAGGTCATTTCAATGACCATGTGAAGATCGACGGTCTCGAGTGGGCCGACGAAACCTATTACAAGCAGGATGTTACCGACCTTGCTTCGTTGCTTCGCGACGAGGTGTGGATAGGGGTGTGGATTGGCAACTACGATGGTGGTGGTCACAAGGTTACGCTCGATTTGAAGTCTTATCCCGAAAGCGAACTCTGGGACGATGAGACGGATGGCAGCAGATGCATACCGCTGTTCAACACCTGCAATGTACTTGAGATGGCTGGGCAGAATTACGGTAAACTCTTTGCTACCGACAGCCTTACGGTTGATGTGTACATTCCCGAAGCCGAGAGTGTGCGCCTGCGCTACATAAGCACCGGACACGGCGGATGGGAGGGAGGCGATGAGTTTAATCCCAAGGCTAACACAATCTTAATCGATGGAAAACCAGCATTTACGCATACGCCATGGCGCGAGGACTGCGGTTGTTATCGCAGGTTTAATCC
The DNA here is from genome assembly GCA_002310235.1 of Bacteroidales bacterium UBA1184. GTDB lineage: Bacteria > Bacteroidota > Bacteroidia > Bacteroidales > ML635J-15 > Bact-19. The sequence goes on along the minus strand of DBYO01000042.1, from coordinate 20,130 downwards.
TGTAAGTGGAAACTTCTGGAATGGAATGTCGAGCAGCGACTATTCGCGCAGCGGATGGTGTCCTGGCACGGCAACTCAACCTATCTATTTCGACCTAAGCCATTTGCCAGCAGGCAAGCACACTATTACAGTTGCTATTCCGATGGGCGAACCGCAAGCAGGCAGTTTCAGCCATTGGGCAGTAAGCGGAGTATTGGTAGTAGAATAGATTTTGTAAATTTGCAACCGAACAAATAAGAACAATCCTAAAATTTAAAATATGAAAAAACTCTCTTTTATCCTTGTTTGCATGCTGGTGGGAATATTCTTAAATTCCTATGCTAATCCAGTAACACTCAAGAGTCCAGATGGAAAACTTGAACTAACTTTTGATGTTGTAAATGGCATACCACAGTATTCGCTCAATCGTGAAGGAAAGCCAGTTGTGAAGCCGTCGAAAATGGGATTTACCCTTGAATGGCGCGATGATCTTGCCCACGCTTTTGTTTTGAAAGATACAAAATACACTACTTTCGACGAGACATGGGAGCCAGTTTGGGGCGAGGAAGCTCAAATCCGCAACCACTACAACGAAATGCTTGTAACTTTGGAACAACCAATTGGTAGTGTGGAAAGTATGGATCATTCCACCGAGAAAAAAGCAACGGTAATGAAGATTCGTTTCCGCTTGTACGACGACGGTCTTGGATTCCGCTACGAGTTTCCAATCGAAAACGCTTTGGTCTGCTTCTGGATAAAAGAGGAACTTACTGAATTTGCAATGGCAGGTGACCATACAGCTTGGTGGATTCCAGGCGATTACGATACTCAGGAGTTCAACTATACCGAATCACGCTTGTCGCAAATCCGCAGTTTGTTCGATATAAGCCACAAGGATGGTGGATGGCCATGGAAAGGATTTTCTCCTACAGGTGTGCAGACAGCATTGCAGATGAAAACCGATGATGGCTTGTACATCAACATACACGAGGCAGCAACCCTCGATTTCCCAACTATGCATCTCGAGTATAACGACACAACCATGACTTTCCGTGCATGGCTTTCGCCCGATGCAACAGGCTATAAAGGTCGCTTGCAAGCTCCTTGCACAACGCCCTGGCGTACAGTCATGGTAACGACTTCGGCAACCGAAACACTTGCTTCACGCCTGATACTCAACCTAAACGATCCTTGCGTTTTGGACGATGTGTCGTGGATTCACCCAGTGAAGTACATGGGCGTATGGTGGGAAATGATTTCTGGAAAAAGCACTTGGGCCTATACCGACGACTTTCCATCAGTGAAACTCGGCCTCACCGATTTTGAACACGCCAAGCCAAACGGCAGACACGGAGCAAACAACGCCAATGTGCGCCGCTATATTGATTTCGCTGCTGAAAATGGTTTCGATGCAATCCTTATCGAAGGTTGGAACATTGGTTGGGAAGACTGGTACGCAAAGCAAAAGGACTTTGTCTTCGATTTCTTGACACCTTATCCCGATTTTGATTTGCCAGCACTCAACAAGTATGCTCACGAAAAGGGCATCCGTCTTATCATGCACCACGAAAGTTCCGCATCTACAGTGAATTACGAACGTTGGATGGAAAAGGCTTACAACTTGATGAACCAGTATGGCTACGATGCTGTTAAGAGCGGCTATGTAGGCACTATCATTCCATTTGCTGAGGGTCATTACAGCCAACCAATTAACAATCATTACCATTATGCTATTGTCGAGGCGGCAAAACATCATATCATGGTAAATGCTCACGAGGCAGTGCGTCCTACTGGTCTTTGCCGCACTTGGCCAAATATGATTGGCAACGAAAGTGCAATGGGTACCGAATTTCAGGAACGCATAAAACCAGGACACACAACCATTTTGCCGTTCACTCGTTTGCAAGGTGGACCAATGGACTACACGCCTGGTATTTTCGAAACCGACATAAGCAAGATAGTTTCGTGGGGTGGTAAAATTCGCGCTACCATCTGCAACCAGCTTGGATTGTATGTAACTTTTTACTCTCCTTTGCAAATGGCTGCCGACTTCCCAGAGCACTATGCTAAGTTTATGGATGCCTTCCAGTTCATAAAGGATGTGGCTGTCGACTGGGACAAGTCGCTGTATCTTGAAGCCGAGCCGGGTGCTTACATTGTTACTGCCCGTCATCCGAAACTTTCTACGCTGAACAAGGCTGCCGAGGGTGTTGGAACTCTTGCCGACGGAAAGAAGGGTGTGGTTTCAAATGCTACGAAATTCGTTTACGCTCTGCCAGAAAATGCCACTGCCAAGGATTTGGAAAACGCTAAGCCTCACGATGTTTGGTACGTTGGTGGCATTACCGATGAGAATGCTCGCGAAGTTACTGTGAAATTAGATTTCTTGAAGCTGGGCGTTAAGTACGAAGCTACAATCTATGCCGATGACAAGAATGCCAGCGGTTTGCCCGAAAACTACAATCCACAGGCTTACACTATCACCAAAAAGGATGTCACAAGCAAATCGGTTTTGAAACTTAGAATGGCACCTTGTGGCGGTTTTGCTGTTTCGTTGAGAGAGAAATAATAGAGTATTTATAAATAGCTTAATTTTACATTCGATAAAAATATAACCTTATGAAAAAAGCACTAACATTTATCTTATTGATTAGCAGTTTGTTTACCTATGCACAAACTGTAACCTATCAGGACATTCAGGCTCAAAGGTCGGCAAGAGATTTGACAGGCCGAAAGGGTGGGGGCGACATCACCGAATACGTTGCTTCCGACGGAGTTACATACAGATATGGTTCAACAATCACTTACGGATATCCGACAAATGGAAAGTACTATCTTTATTTCAAGGATGTTACAGGTAGCTGGGTGAATGCTATGACAGATGATTCCGACAATGTCGCATCAAGTGCTGCTAATCAGGAAGTTGCCGAACGTGTTGAGAACCGTGCAGGTGGTGTTGCAACCATCAAGAGAATACAGTGCGTACCTGTGGATCCATTTAACAAGTTAACCAGCGGATGCAAAATATACATTGTGCTCAATCGTGGAGGATTGGCTTGTACCAACTTCGAAGAAGCAATAGCCGTGGGCGAGGTGCAAACCAAGTTAAAATCTTCCGAAGCAGCTCTTCAAGAGTTGAAAAAGTGGAAAGAAAAGCTTGATTTGCAAATTATTACCCAAGAGGAATACGATGCCAAGAAGGCTGAACTCATGAAGTACATCGACTAGAAATTACTTCAATATTTTTATCTACTTTTTCATCGTACGTTCTGCTATCCGCATGGCGATTATTGAAATTGGTATTGTCAAAACCAATACGATAATCAAAGCTAGAATATTGTCGATAACTGGTTTCATCAACTCATCGTATCCTGCCGGCATTTCTTCAACGGCAGCAGCAAACGAGCCTTGGGTGGTTATACTAATTTGTTGGGATGTATTAAATCAAAATTCTCTGTTCTTTTAAAATTTGTATTTTTGTCATCCAAATTAAATAATATGAACTTGCATACCAATAGAGTCCTCCTTCGTCCTTGGCGCGAAAGCGATGCGGAAACACTTTATAAATATGCTTCCGATCCTGAGGTCGGTCCTCGTGCTGGATGGCCACCGCATAAGTCGGTGGATGAAAGTTTGAATATTATACGCACTGTATTTTCTGCCGAAACCATGTGGGCGGTTGAATGGAAAGAAACTGACGAAGCCATTGGTTGTGTGGGTTATCTTCCGGCTTCAGTTTCGAATCTGAAAATTGCTGATGACCAGTGCGAAGTCGGCTATTGGATTGCCCGTCCATACTGGGGGAAAGGCATTTGCACCGAGGTTTTGCAGTTGGTTATTGACTATTGTTTCCAAGAAAAAGGTTTTTCTATCCTTTGGGGCGATTATTTTCCCGAAAATCCAGCATCGGGCAGAGTGATGGAGAAATGCGGATTTGTTGATACTGGCATGGAAGTGCTATGCCCCAATCTCGAGGTTGGTGCCGACAGACCAGTAAAAGTTATGAAGTTGGAAAAGTCAGCTAAATGAATTTGATTTATTTTTGCGAAAAAATGCTTTATATGGAACAGGAAATGAAGTTTTGTCAGAGTTGCGGGATGCCGCTTAACGACCAGGTGCTGGGCACAAATGCAGATGGCGGTAAGAACGAAGATTATTGCATTTATTGCTACAAGGATGGCAAGTTCCTGCAAGACTGTACTATGGACGAGATGATTGAGCATTGCTCCCAGTTTGTGGACGAAGTCAACAAAAATATGCCCAAGCCGATGACCAAGGAGGAATACAAGCAGATGATGCGTCAGTATTTCCCAATGCTAAAACGATGGAAAAAATAATGATTGCATATTGTGGATGAAGCTCTGAATAATCAAATAGTAAATCATAACAATGAAAACCGAAATTAATCCTCAGGAAACCAAGCGGGCATACGCCTTCGAGATGTGGTTGAACGCGCCAATGCCGATGGTAACATTGGTGAAAACTCTGAATGTCAGTCCATTGGTGAAACTTAGCAAAAAGACTGGTGTAAAGTTTAACACGCTGATGTGCTGGAGTATTGGTAAGGCGGCGATGGAGACAGAGGAATTGTTTTTATTGCCCGAAAACGGAAAACTTTTCCGTTACGACTGCATTGCCATAAACGTCGTTGTGAGGAACAGCAAGGGAGGCATCAACTCCTGTGATATTCCTTACTCTGCCGACTTGCAGCAGTTCAACCGCGATTATCTGGAGTTGACCACCAAAGTGGCAAAGGAATGCCAAAGCAGTTTCCTCGATGGATACATGATTGTCGGCACATCGGCCATGATACAGACTGAGCTTGACTGCATCGTCAACCAGTATACCGACAAGTTCCTAAATCCTATGGTGATGTGGGGCAAATACCGCAAGGGAATGTTCAAAACCACTTTGCCAGTGTCGTTCCAGTTCCACCATGTGCAGATGGATGGGGGAGATGCTGCGAGATTTTTAGAGAAGTTGCAAAGAAAAATTAACACCATTTGAAAATGACAATAAAAGGATTGAAACAATTAGTATCAATTTTTGCAGTGGCGATACTTCTTTTCGCTGTTAGCTCATGTAAAAACGAGTCTCAAGTTGAGGGACATTACACTTATCAGCATGGCTGGAACTACGACATCGATGAGGGGCATGTCGATGTGCACGAAACAGGCACTATGGACTTTTACAAAGACAGCACCGCTCTCGACTCAGCCCGTCAGGTTTACGAGGTTACGCTCAAAGATGGCGGTAAAGCGACTTGGGTTTTCAATTATGTAAGTCCGAGCCTTTGGCATGTCGATGGCGAGGATTTTTATTTTGCCGGAGTAGATGAGACTTTCCGCATGGAGTTGATAGAAAATACCATTGATGGTTGCGATAAAGACTACTCAGCCGAATTGGCTCAACGCATGATTGAGAGTGTAGGCAGTGGCATTGCCCGCGAAATAAAATTCCATTTAGCCAGCCTTACCGAAAAGGAACTCGTATGGAGTTACACCTATTCCGATGGGCACACCGACACTTGGGAGTTTTATAGGGAATAGTTAGGGAAAACGACAGACGAAAACCATATTAAGGCAAGAACAGACCGATTAAGGTGCAGGATTTGGAATTGAGAAAATAATCATTGAATATGAAGGCTAGGTTTTTGATTCTTTTATTGGCAATTCTCCTCTGCTATATTCTGCAAACATCCTGCACCACCAATAGCAACCTCGTTCAAAAAGGCGAAGTTGAAGCCTTGTCTGAAAAAATTTGGACCTATAGCCATAGTCATCCCGATGGTTTTACAATCGACATTCGCACAATGACAGAGTCAATCGAAGGCATTGCCGTAGCGTATTCAGCCACGCAAGGAAGTCACTCTCGCAAAAAGCTTAATCGGGTTGTCAGACATGCACTGCATCACGACGGCTACGTAGGCGGTTGGCTCGACACCGCCGATAGCCTTTACTATTTCGACAGCTCACGGATTTTCCCTGAAGATTCGCTCGATGCAGCCATAAAGTTCGGAGCAAAAAACAAACAGAAGGCGATATATAGCATAAAAGAGGGGAAAGAAATCAAGTTAAAATAATAGACATTTTCTTATTTGCACTAAGTGTTGTTTTGCCATTTAGTCCAGTCTCTTTTTGAGATGCTGATAATAGGCCTTATTCCTTGACTAAACGTGCGGTAACATACCTTAAATCAACGACAATACAAAACAAATTAAGCTGCATTGCAGAAAGGCAATGCTTTTTGCTTGTGCATTAAAAATCTTTTTGTATGTTTGCAAACATAAAATTACATATTTGTAATGATAACGCTATTTTTAGATATTTAATTATCATATAGTTAAAGTTATATAACTGATAATTTTGAGTATTCGACATTTAACAAAAAATATTAAAAATATGTACAGAAAATCAATTTTCAAGACATTAGTGGCGTTGATGGTCATCATGCTTGGAGCAAATTTCAACGCTTGGTCACAGTCGGGCAGTCTGTCAATACCCAAGCCCGATGCAAACGGTCAGATTGTAACATTCAACAGAGACGGCAAAGAAGTTGGCAAGTGGAATCCTGCCACGCTCGAATTTACAATGAACGATGGTGTAGTCTATAAACTCGATGCGAACACAGGTAAATTTACCGACAGCCAAGGTTCGCCGAAAGGCTCTATTAGTGCAGACGGTACTGTCGAAGCACCCAACTTCGGCACCATTCAAGTTAAACAAGATGGCACAAACTTTTTCTACGTATGGCGCAACGAAGAAAAATTGGGAGCCGTGCTTGGTGCAATTGGAGAAGTCTATTACAGAGACCGCCGCTTAGGCGACAATGGTACTGTCAGCGATAAAACCATAAGTCCTCTACTGATAGCATACGCGTACTTCGGCTTAGTGTTCACACAAGATGATTTCGATAAAAAATCCCAAAAGTCAGAAGAGATGAAGGAATCACAGTCCAAACTATCTGCATATACATATACACCGTTTCCATCCTCATCATCTTCTTCATCATCATCTTCTTCTTCATCATCAACCGACCCAAAAGATAAGAAAATCAGTGTTGAGAAAGGTTCTCACGATGTAGGCTACGTTGACGGCCACGGCAACGTTTACGACCGTTACGAGAACAAAATCGGCAAACTTCCCGAGGGAAATGGCGACATTCTAGATGCTTCGGGCCGCAAAATCGGTGAAATTTGGAGCGGTGAAATCAAAAAAGACGGCACAGTTGTCTGCAAGGTAGAGCGCAACACCCTTTACACGAAATCGAGGAAATCGAGC
>DBYO01000042.1:0-12835 GCA_002310235.1 Bacteroidales bacterium UBA1184 | reverse complement strand
AACCGCGACGAAGACCAAAACTCGTTTAATGAAATCGGCAGATGTTACAGCAATCATCCTGAATGGAACGCAGCATTAATCTTCTGCGACTTCTTCTTCTAAAAATTCCTATTCTCATCACAATTTTCACATTTTTTGAATAGGAGTTGACACAAATTTTCCGCCGCGATGGAGAATTGCTTTCTTTATCGCGGCGGAATGTATTTTATAAAGTCAAATCCGAAAATCGAATACTAATACCTCTCCACAAAATCCCTTACCAACCTGAAAATTGGTTCGTAGGTGTCGAACTTCATGGTCTCGTAGGTGTCGAATACAGTATGGTAATACTTGAAGGCATCGCCTTCCTCGTTTTCGAAGAGGATGCACGGAACATTGCGTTCGGCAAACGAATAGTGGTCGCTGTTGCCAGCCAGTTCGCCACGATTCAGGCCCTTGAAGTATTGCTTTTCACCGTTGATTTGCTCAAACAGGGCAAATCCACGGTCGGAATTGGTCTCGACATACTGCATGGGATTGTTGTCGCCAATCATGTCGAGGTTGAAGACAAACTTTATTTGTTCCAGTGGTACACTGGGGTGAGTTACATACCATTCTGAACCATGCAGACCCGATTCCTCTGCAGCAAAAGCAACGAAATACATGTCGTATTCGGGACGGTTCTTCGAGTAATATGCAGCAAGTGTCACTATGGCGGCTGTGCCCGAGGCATTGTCGTTGGCACCAGCGTAGTAAACCTTCTTGCCGAGGTTGCCCAAATGGTCGTAGTGGGCAGTGAAAATGAAGCAACTATCGTGCTTGCGACCTTCAACCTTTGCAACGACATTGAAGCACTCGTAATCTTTCAGGAAAGTGTTGTCGATGTTGGCAGTGATGGTCTTGGCATCCTTCGGAAAATCAGATGTTGCCCAAATGATAGGCTTGTCAATCACCTTTTCGCCGTATGCCTTGTAGAATTTAAGTATCGGAGGCCATGTCTGTATCAAACCGGCATTTGTGCAAGCACCTGGAATTTGCAGGTTCCTGAAGTCCTTGTTATGCTTGTATGAGAAAAAGAAGTCGCATACAACAAAGCAGTCCTTGTTTTCGGGTTTTGCAAGGTCGCTGTACATCTTTTCGGCATCGAAATTGGTGGTATCGACAAAGTAGAGATTGTATGTGCCGTGTACGCCCGGTGAGTACTCGCGCATTACAAAATCAACGCCCGGAGTTTGCTTGCGACCGTCAACCGACAATTCCATATTTCCGACGTATGTGTTTATGTCCAACTTGAACGGCTGGCAAACGACTTCGTCGGCACCAACTTTGGCAAACTCCTTTTCCAGATATTTCCCAGCCTTGTTCGAACCACCCTTCGCATATCCGCGACCTTGGTATTTTGCAGATGTCAATTCCTTGATAATCTGTCTGTAATAAGTCATATCCTGTGCCTGCAAGAATGAAATTCCAACAAAAGCGCAGACCCACCATAAAATAATCAACCTTTTCATCTTTTTAAAATTTTGAATTCAAAAGCAAATATATAACGGATAAATTGATTATGACCTTAATATTAAGTTAATGTAAAGTGACAAAATCACTAAAAAGGGAAGGGGGATACAAACATTTTCTGTCATACATCAAAAAAATCTCACCCCCCTGTAATAAATCCTTTACCTTTGTTGTCTAACATGATGAACGTTGCAACGAAAACGAATAAATTAAAAGAATCATGAACAACGACAAAGAACATAAGTTTGAACTTCTGGTACGACAGCACAAGCGGACCATCTACACGGTGTGCTACATGTTCTCGACCAACAAGGACGAAATCGACGACCTATTCCAGGAAATCCTAATCCGACTTTGGAACGGCTTCGATCAATACGAAGGCCGCAGCAGCGCCGAGACCTGGATATACCGCGTGGCGCTCAACACCGCCATCAACCAGGACAAGAAGGAACGCCGCCGTCCCGAGACCGTCCCGCTGACAGTGAACATTGACCCTTACGAGGCCGACAATCCGCAGACACAGCAAATACGCATCCTCTACGACCGTATATCGCGCCTAGATCTCATCGACCGAAGCCTTATCCTGCTTTGGCTCGAAGGCATCAGCTACGATGAAATTGGAGCAATAATCGGCATCTCGCCCAACAATGTTGGCGTAAGACTGGCCCGTATCAAGGAAAAACTGGTAAAAATGTCGTAAAAAAAATGAAAGGGAATCATCATGGAAAATCAAGAAAACAATAATCTGAACGAACTCGACCAGCTGAAAGCGCAATACGAAGAACTGAAACAGCGCTTCGAACAGCAGGAAATCGTCAACGAACACCTAATGAAGACCACCATTCAGGACAACGCCAACTATTTCTCCAGATACAGGAAAACGGTCATGATAGCCTATCCTATCCTTGCGGTTCTGGGTTTTGCCTACTTTACATTCTTAGGTGAACTCCTGCCATTTGGACTTTCATTTCTGCTGCTGATGGTATTTTCGATAGTATTCGAACTTTGGCTTACACGGAATGTAAAACGGCAGGCTATGGAAAATGCCGATTTGCTGACACTTTCAAAGAATATGCAGAAACTGAAGTCGGGATATGCCGTCTATACGGTTTTTATTATGGCACTTGGCTTTATGTTTGTACTAGTACACATCCTAAAGAACAAAGGTTACCTGACAAGTGCGATTGCCGAATATAACATGGCACCGAATTATAATGCAATCTGGTCGATTTGCTTTGTCGGACTGCTGCTTATTACATTTGCAGTCCTGGCTTATCGAAATTTTGTCAGCCATTGCAACAATGTAATCCGTCAAATCGAGTCCTACGATGGTAAACCGCAGTCAAAGAGCCCGCGCACATTTCTGCTTTTCCTTGGCAGTATGATAGCTGTGTTTGGCATTGTGATTTTACTTGTCCACTTTGCTCTACGTCCTACTATATATGCCCGTGCAGAAAACGACCACACGACCGAAGGCAAACTGGAAATCTGGGAAATTTATGCCGACACAATTGTTTCACCTGGCAACACAAAACTCGTTATGGCACAATGGCAGCAAAGTGATTCTATTGTTGTTATGAAAAGTGAGTTGCCAGTGGTTGATACTCAGAAAGATTCAAGAATTTTTGCCTTGAAAAAGGCAACGCCCCAGGGTCCTGCCATCAGTTCTGGTGTTATGGGGGGCAAGCCGATAATACAAAGTGTAGAAACCTCTGTTTCCTGCAAAAATGATGACGGCTATGTGCCAATTATCGTTCACTTGACGCCTGACGCTAGTCGACTTTGGTCACAGTTTACCAGAGAGATAGCAGGTCGTTATGCCGCTCTTGTAATTGATGGAGTTGTGGTTCTGGAGTGGTATGTTCAGTGCGAAATTAACAATGGGCAATTCTTCATCATGCACAAATGGTCTTCGGATGACGAATTGGAAGAGTATTGCAGGAAATTGTTGCGACAGTAGGCTTTTTTGGAAGGTGAATTTGTAAGCAAAATAAAGGCGCGACTTTAGGGTTGCGTCTTTTTTTGTGTAATATTGCATCGCAAATCAATAGAATATTTAATCTATTGCTAAATCAGAAACAACAAAAAAGCAACTGTATTGAGCAGTTGCTTTCGTAAGTAAGTAAATTTTAAGATTTTAATCCCCTTCGCCATTAAGCATTTCATATACTTCTTTTGAGGAGAAACTTCCTGCACAAACGAGAATCGAGCTTTCCTCCTTTTCCTGTGTGGCTATTATTAGTTCATGCGGATTGCGTTTGTCGGTAAAGATAAAAACAACACTTTCGCCACCATCGCGTGCGGTCATGAGTATTTCGTAGTTTTTGTCATTGCTTAAAACTTCTATGTCCTTGTCTATTTGACTCTTGCCCTTTGCAGTGTTCGAATTGATGATAAGCATTTTTTCTATGCCTACGAGGTTGCCGAGTTCTGAGTCCAAGGCAGACAAGGCTGAGTTTGCCAGGTTAAACATTGCTTTGTTTATGCAAACGAAATCCACATCTTCCATTTTGGCGTACTTTTCGAAAATCTTGTTTTGTGCCATTGCTGCAAATGCGCAGGCAATAATTGCAATTGTTATTATTAATCGTTTCATATTCCTTGATTTTTAAAGTTTTGACTGATTTTTTATCTTGTTAATTTTTGAATTTGTCTTTTGAATGGCTTCTTGTGCAGGCTTTTTGCACATTTGTATAGAACGGGAGATTATGCTGTTTGCTCTCTCAATCTGCATTGTTGCTTCTTCAACGCTAGTACAGGTGTCGCGGAATGGCGATTCATTAGATTCTTGATTTTGGAACTGCATTATGCAAACCCCGACAATTGCGATTAAGGATGCAGCAGCCGCTATCCGATACCAGATTGTTTTTGGAGGTTTTTCTAGTCGGAAAACATTGCTTTTAGGTTGTCGTGATGCTGGTTCTGGATTTTTCTCCGTTTCCGAATCATTGAGATTGCCGACAAAAGCATTTATTTCTGTCGCAATATCGTCGGGTATTTGGGTGTCGGCGATTTCTGCCATTGACAGAAACAATGTGCGGTCGGCTTCAAGTTCGGCTGGAACATCGTCGGAACGGAAAAAATCCATCAGTTTTTCTTCCTCTGCGGGAGTCGTTTTCCCTTCGTAGAAGCGGATGAGTAGTGATTCGATATTTGATTTCGTTTCCATAGTCATAATGATTTAAAATTGTCTCTTAATGTTTTTCTTGCCCTAGAAAGCAATGTGTATATGTTTTCTCTGCTAAAATGCGTTATTTCTTCAATTTGCTGTATTTCAAGGCCATCTATAGTGCGCAGGCGAAGCACTGTTTGCTGGTCTTTCGGTAGAATACTTATCATTTTCATAACTTCGACCAATGTACTGCTGGCATTGATTGAATCTTCTGTTTTGTTGTCTAAAAGTATGTCTGCCAAATCGTTGTTTTCTGTATGTTTGCGTTTCAGTTTGTCGAAGCAGTTGTTGCGAACCATTGTCAGCACTAGAGGCAGAGGTGATTTGTCGCAGTCGATGCTGTTTCGTCGCTGCCACAATTCTGCATAAACATCCTGTACACAGTCCCTTGCCTCGTCGCGGTTTCGCAATATGTTGTATGCGAGGGCGTACATTTTGCTGCTGAATGGTAAGTACATATTTGAAAACTCTTCGTGTGACATTTTCTAGTCGTTCTTAATCATCTTCCGCATGTAATACGATTGAAATCATAAAATCTTACAAAATTATATATTTTTTTCTTGTCTTTGCTAATGATAAAAAAATCAACTCGCTGTATTGCTTTGATTTACAACTATAAACAAAATCCATATCTCGGGCAAAATTTAAATTTCTGCCTTAATTTATTTTTTACCTTTGTAAATCATTACAAACAAAACATATATGATAGACCAGATAATCAACTACAATAAGACTTTCGTTGAACAGAAAGGTTACGATAAATACCTGACGGACAAGTACCCCGACAAGAAACTGGCGGTGCTGTCGTGCATGGACACCCGACTGACGGAACTTCTGCCTGCCGCCCTCGGACTGAAAAACGGTGATGCGAAAATCATCAAAAACGCCGGTGGTCTTGTCATTTCGGCTTTCGATTCGGCGATGCGAAGCCTGATTGTGGCTATATACGAACTTGGCGTTGAAGAAATTATGGTGGTGGCGCACTCGCATTGCGGGGCTTGCCACATGAGCTACGACCACTTTCACCATGAAATGATTGCCCGTGGCATAACCGACGAGACTCTTGACACCATCCGTAAATGCGGAATCAACCTGGACCACTGGCTTGAGGGCTTCAAGGATACGCCCGAATCTGTGCGTAAGACAGTCGAAACCATCAAGACTCATCCGCTTGTTCCTAAGGACATTGTGGTGCGCGGTTTCATAATCGACTCTGAAACAGGTGCGTTAGAAGAAATAAAAATGTAAAAATTAACCGATATTCTCGACATACATGGCTCAGTGGCACAAAAATAAAATACAACGCGAAAATGGCGAATGGGTTGATGCTCAGTTCCCTGTAATTGTTTCGGCAAGCCGAAGCACTGACATCCCTGCCTTTTACTCCGACTGGTTTTTCTATCGGCTGAAAGTAGGCTATTCGGCATGGACAAATCCGTTCAATGGCGTGAAAAGCTATGTGGCATACGGCGATACTCGGTTCATCGTCTTCTGGTCGAAAAACCCAGAGCCACTGCTGGAACATCTTGATTATTTGCAGGAGCGTAACATCGGCTGTTACATTCAATACACTCTGAACGACTATGTTGCTGAAGGTTTGGAACGAGGTGTGCCACCGCTTGAAAAGCGGATTGAAACATTTCGGCAATTAGTTGAAAAATTAGGCAAGGGCAGAGTCGTTTGGCGTTTCGACCCGCTGATTCTGACGGATAAGATTTCGATTGACGATTTGCTTTGCAAGCTCGAGAATATCGGTAACAAATTGGTCGGATATACGGAAAAGCTGGTTTTCAGTTTTGCGGACATTGCCTTGTACAAAAAGGTGAAGGCAAATCTTGAGAAAAGCAAGGTCAATTATTCCGAATGGACTGAAGAACAGATGGTTGACTTTGCCAAGCGATTGGTCGAATTGAACAAATCGAACAACTGGAACTACACTTTGGCGACCTGTGGCGAAGCGGTTGACCTTGACGGCATTTCGCACAACCATTGTGTTGACGACAATCTGATGATTCGTTTTGCATACAAGGACAAAATTTTGATGGATTTTTTAGGCGTGGAAATCAAGAACATCGAAAAAGGTTTGTTCGGCACGGCACCTATTCCACCTAACGCCATTATGCTGAATGCCAACCAGTACGCCATAAAGCACAAGGACAACCGCGACAAAGGTCAGCGTACCGCCTGCGGATGTATGGTGAGCAAGGACATCGGCGAATACAACACCTGTCCGCATTTGTGCGAATATTGCTATGCAAATGCCAGCAAAGAAGTGGCGGTAAAGAATTATGAGCAAGCGAAATTAACGGATTGGAAATCAGAAACGATAACGGGGAAATGAAAATTAATTTTAACGCAAAAACAAAAAATAATAGGATATGACAGACATTAGCATTAAGACAGAACGAGTTTTCAGCATCTTTCATGAACTGAACCAGATACCGCGTCCATCGCATCACGAAGAGCGAGTGGCTGATTATCTCTGCAAGTTTGCAGAACGAAATCATCTGGAGTACGAACGTGACAAGGAAAATTGTGTCGTGATACGCAAGCCAGCCACTCCTGGTCACGAACAGGCCGAAACCATCGTGTTGCTGAACCACATGGATATGGTGTGCGTGGGTATGGGCGACCCGCTGAACGATCCCATTGAAGCTTACGAAGATAACGGATGGATGAAGGCGCGTGGTACATCGTTGGGTGCCGACAATGGTATTGGTCTGTCGATGGCTCTTGCCGTACTCGAGGACGATAGCATTGTACATCCTGCCCTTGAGGTCATCGCTACGACTAACGAGGAAGACGGAATGTCGGGTGCTTCGCAGTTGAGCAAGGATTTTCTGAAAGGCCGTAAGGTCATCAACCTCGATTCGGAGGACTACGACACCATCACGACCGGTGCCGCAGGAGCTTGCTTGCAGTTCCATAGCATTCCAATTAGCAGACAGTTGGCTCCAGAAGGTGCACGCAGTTGGTACCGTATCCGTATGGAGGGCGGACTCGGTGGTCATTCTGGTGTCGACATCAACAAAGGCCGTTGCAGTGCAGTGATTCCTACAAAGTNNCTGAAAGATATTTGTAAGGAAGAGTGGGTTGATGTTGCCAGTATTGAAATTGGTGAGGCAAATGCTTCAATAGCCTCGAAAGGGGAGATAGTGATTTGCATTGCCGATGAGTACTCTGAAATAGTAAGAAAAAGAATCAATACTATCAATCAGCGTTTATTCGGTGAATACCGCAGTAGCGATCCTGACATGACATGTGGAATCGAGGAATGCGACAAACAGGATACAATCATTCCAAAGACGGTTATCAATGCCCTCGCAGGCTGTCTTGAGCAACTGCCGCAAGGCATGGTGAAGATGAGCGAGGCTATGCCTGGCACTGTGGAAACTTCAAACAATATCGGACGAATTGTTGCAGAAAAAGACCGCATTTTTGTTTCGACACATACACGCAGCTTTATCGACAACGATATGGTAGCGCTAAGCAAAGATATAGCAAAGACCTTTGCTGCCGCTGGTGCCAATTCCGAAGTTGTGATGTCTGCTCCAGCCTGGCAGGAGGACCAGCAGTCGTCATTCTTGCAGCTGGTAAGCAACACATTCCAAGATGTGTTGGGTTGGCGTCCTCGCATGGTAGCCATGCACTTTGTATTGGAAGCAGGCTTCTTTGTACAGCATTATCCGGGCATCCAGATAGCCAGCATAGGACCTCGAATCGTGGAACCACATTCCACTAGCGAGCGAGTTGAACTATCTACCATTCACGACATCTGGCAGGTACTGCTCGAATTGTTGAAGCGTTTGGCGTAGTTGCGGTGAAACTAATGTTATGATTGCGATTTGTTGGATCCAAGTTCTTTCGGATTTGTAATCCGAAAGTATTGAATATTAGCATTTGTAATGCTCTCGTAAGAACAATCATAGGCGGATTATAAATCCTTATATTCATATAGTCTGGATTGTTGCATTTGGCAACGAGCTAAAGGTTGCAAATCCAGACAACATTGTAAATTCTAAAATTGAGGAGAATGTTTTTCCATTGAATTTATAAACATTATCTTTGTCGCCTAATACACAAACATTTTCTCATGAAACGAACATTTCTCATTCTCCTACTTTTCACTCTCTTCGTTGAGCCAATCCTCGCCTGCACCAACCTCATTGTAGGCAAGAAAGCATCTACCGACGGCAGCGTAATGTGTACCTACAACTGCGATGGATTCGGGTTTTCGGGTTCGCTGTTCTACAGTCCTGCCGGACGGCACGACAAGGACGAACTAATAGCCATCCACGGCTGGGGACCGTCGCACGAGGGTCAATTTGTGAAGCAGGTGGAATATACCTACAATGTGGTGGGGCTGATGAACGAAAAGCAGGTCACCATAGTGGAAACCACTTTCGACGGACGGCTGGAGCTTGTCAACGATGAGGGCTTGCTCGACTATTTCAGCCTTATGCGATTGGCTCTGCAACGCTCATCCACAGCTCGCGAGGCTATCCGCTGCATGGCCGAACTGGTGGACGAATACGGATACAACAGCAGCGGCGAGACAATTACCGTTTGCGACCCCAACGAGGCGTGGATTATGGAGATAATAGGCAAAGGCCCTAATCGCAAGGGCGCAGTGTGGGTGGCTCTGCGAATTCCCGACGACTGCATCTGCGCTCACGCTAATCTCAGCCGTATCAGGCAGTTCCCGCAGGAACAGAAAAAGTCGTACAAGAGCATTAGCAGCAAGAACTTGCAGAATATAAATCGTCCCGAGGTGGAGTGCGTTTACGCTTACGATGTGATTTCGTTTGCGCGCGAACTTGGCTTTTTCAGTGGCAACGATGCCGACTTCTCGTTCCGCGATGCCTATTGTCCAATCGACTTCGAGAATGTGCGCTATGCCGATGCCCGTGTGTGGAGTTTCTTCCGCCACCACTACAACAAGGTCGAAATGGACAAGTACCTGCCATATATCAACGGCGATTTCGACAAATGCGACCATCTTCCGTTGTGGATAAAGCCCGATGCTCCACTTTCGTTGCGCGACTTGCAAAACGACATGCGCGACCATTTCGAAGGCACACCGCTTGATATGACAGCCGACATGACCGCTGGTCCGTGGGGAATGCCTATCCGTCCTCTGCCTATGCATTTCAAGGACAAGGACAGCATAGCCTATTTCCGCGAGCGTCCTATTGCCACGCAGCAGTCGGGTTTCACAATGACCTGCCAGATGCGTTCGTGGTTGCCCGACGATGTTGGCGGTGTAACTTGGTTCAACTGCGACGATGCCAATATGGTTGCGTATGTGCCTCTGTATTGCTGTATTACGCAAGTGCCCGATGCTTTCCGTCAGGAGAACAATCCGCGCAACGAGTTTTCGTTCGAGTCGGCATTCTGGATGAACAACTGGGTGGCAAATATGGTGTATCCGCGCTATTCGATGATGGTTGGCGACTTGCGCACCGCACAGAAGGAGCTAGAGGACTACTACTTTGCCGACCAGGACAGTGTTTTGCTTGCCGTAAAGGGTATGCAACCGGCAGACCGCCAAAGCTATCTCAACCGCAAGAGTATTGATTATACCGTCCGCATGATGCAACGCTGGGATAAACTAGCCAAGTATTTGATTGTGAAGTACAACGACCAGATTATCCGTCGCACCGACGAGAATGGCAACTTCCTGCGCTGGGGCTACGATACTCCCGGCTACGACCAGCAGTTTATCGATGCTATTGGCACTTCGACTGGCGACAGGTATAAGTTGGAGAAGGTGATTGAAAGGAGAGAACGATAAAAACGAACTACGCAACACTTTTGGACGAAAGTCTAATCGACATTTGTCCAAATCATATATTTTTAGACTACTTTTGGACGAAAGTTATCATGACATTCATCCAAATCTTGTGATTTGGTGTTGGTGTTAATTTGCCTCAAGTTCTTCAGAAGGTGATTGAAAGGAGAGAAAGATAGTGAAAATACATATTTATACGTATAAAATAAAGACTAGTCCAAGTTAGTTTCTTGATTAGTAATATTTTAAAATGTTTAAAAAATTATTTGCTAGTGTTACTTTTGTTTATATTTTTGCAAAAGTTTGTTAATTAATAATTTATTAGAAATATGAGAAAAATAATTTTAGTAGCGGCTGTTGCGCTATTGGTAGGTTTTGTTAGTTGTACAAGTAAGCATGATTGCAAATGTACCATTATTCAATCTTTTGATGGAGAAGAAGTGGGTCATTCTGAAATGACATATCCTGATATGAAAGAAGACTGCAGCACTTTGAATATTAACCAAAATGCTAGTGCAGATGGTAGTACTATGACCCAGACAATGACTTGTAAACAAATCTAGTTTAAAACCTAAGGCGTAGTTATATCTACGCCTTTTTTATTCCACTTTCAAAACAAATCCGCCTCCCGGTGCCAAATGGATGTCAATCGGCGAGGCTAAATCGGTAATGTGTTCCACGCGATAGTCGCTGCCTTTGCGGTGGGCGTTTGCTCCGTCGCGATAAAGGATTGCCTTGTGGGTTCCGCTTACAATGCTCGACAGGTCGATTTTCAGGTCGCGCTCGGTCCAGTTGGTGATGCCTCCTATATACCAAATTGTGCCTTTACGACGGGCAGTAACAATATATTCACCAACTTCGCCCTGCAGAACGCGCGTTTCGTCCCACACGGTGGGAATGGAAGCAAGGAATCGGGTAAAGTCTGGCTTGCGCATATATTCGGTTGGTGCGTCGCAGAGCATTGCAATGGGCTGGTCGAGCACCAAGTATAACGCCAGTTGGTGACAGCGTGTGCCTTGACTCATCGGTTCTGTCCAAATGGGTGAATAGCAATACTTTGCAGCATTACGCATTGCGCCTGGCGTGTAGTCCATTGGTCCGCCAGCCTGACGGATGAACGGAATTTGTACATCGTACTTTACCATATCGAGTTCGGCAGGAGCCCATTTTAGGTTCTCAAGACCATGCACACCCTCGAAATTTAGCACATTGGGATATGTTCGGTTGATGCCAGCAGGGATGTGCGCACCGTGGAAATCGAGGAGAAGATGATATTTGGCGCAGAGTTCTGCCGACTGGTAGTAGAACTCGTTGATTGCCTGATGGTCGCTGTCCATGAAGTCAACCTTAAACCCTTTGATTCCCATTTCGCTGTAATGCTTGCAGACATTTTCCATATCGCGCTTGAAGGCATAATATCCTGCCCAAAGTATGAGGCCAACGCCACGCTCGTCGGCATACTTCGCAAGCATTGGAAGGTCAATTTCCGGAACTACTTGCAGGAGGTCGGCTTTCATGTTTACAGCCCAGCCTTCGTCGAGGATGACATACTCGATGCCATATTGCGAAGCAAAGTCGATGTAGTATTTGTAAGTGTCGTTGTTGATGCCCGCCTCGAAATCTACTCCGCTGATATTCCAGAAGTTCCACCAGTCCCAAGCCACTTTGCCGGGGCGTATCCAACTGATGTCGTCGAGGCGGCAAGGTGAAGCGAGCAGATAGGTCATGTCGTTCATTGCCAAGTCGGTAGCTTTGCGTGCAACCATCGCGATGCGCCAAGGCATTTCGTCGCCTTTGGAAAGCTGTGCTATATAGTCTTTGCGAGTCTTGACAATCTCTTGCAGATTGTTGTGTCCGCCTTGCTCTATCTGGTCGGGACAGGGAGCCTGGTCACCACGCAACTGACCAGCAACACCCGTGCCTTTTAGATAAAGTCCGGGGAAATGTTCCTGATGGCTTTCGGTAAGGCAAACTTGAACACCATTGTCGGCATGTACAACCAACGGCAGAAATGCTAGACGGCGTTGGTCGAGTTGCGACAGCGTATCGGTGGTATAGATGTTTTCGAACGAATTGAAATATTGTCCAGTGGGATTTTTCTCATCGAAGCCACGCACATACGGCACTATGGCCTGCCAGTCGGCGGCAAAATTGTATTCTACCAGTTCGGTCTTTACTGTGCAGGATTGGTCGGTGCGGTAACGGTAGGCAAATCCTTCGTCGTAGGCACGGAAATCAACCCATAGTCCGTCCTTGATTTGCAAAGTCAGTTCATTGTAGTGGTTTCGCATCTCGGCTTGGCGATAGAATGGCGACGGCACCTTCTCGTCAACCGAGTGGCGCGTTACCTTTTTTACTGGCAGACGGTCGGTAGTCGTTGT
>DBYO01000011.1 GCA_002310235.1 Bacteroidales bacterium UBA1184 | reverse complement strand
TATGCCAACGACCCGGAATATCAGGCGTATGTGAAGAAAACACCAATTCTTATACCTCTACTTCCGATTTACAGTCTGGCAAAATATAAGTGGTTGCAGGCCTAGATTTTATCCAATTCTCTCAATTATCTCCCTAAACCATACCGTAAACAATTCGGGATGGAGTTTTATTTCTGATTTTATGCTTTCGGGCGTTGCCCAGCGGTAGCCGTCGGCTTCAGTGGGGTCGGGCAGGGGAGTGTCGTTCCATTTGCCTGTATATACATGGTCTATTTCGTTTTCGATGAGGCCATTGTCGAACTTGGCGGTGTAGTGGAAACTGAATGCAAATTTCAGTTCGCAGTCAAAACCCATTTCGTGCTTTAGTCGTTCGTGCATATATGTTTCCATCTCATTGCCTTCGACAAGGTGGCTGCAGCAGGTGTTTGTCCATAATCCGCCAGAGTGGTATTTTGTGGTGGCGCGCTTTTGCAATAGCATTTCGCCTTTGTCGTTGAACACCACTATAGAAAATGCACGATGAAGCATTCCTTGCTGATGGACAAGAAGTTTCGGCGCATAGTCGGTGATGCAGTCGGATTGTGAGACTAGTGCGATGTTTTCCATTGTGCGATAGGTTTGCTGGCTTAGAAGGCATATCTGTCCCCCCATGCATTAAAGACATTAACGCCTTTAATGGCTTTAACGATGGGGGGCAAACTGTCAGCCTTCTAGCCTGTTTTATTCCTTTCCCAGTAACCTGAACATTTCCTTCTTGTATGCTTCAACGCCGGGCTGGTTGAACGGATTTACACCGAGCATATATGCGCTGATTCCGCAAGCGAACTCGAAGAAAAACATTAAGAAGCCAAGGTTGTATTCATCAACGGCATCGATTTCGATGCGGATGTTCGGGACATTTCCTGCTACGTGGGCATTCATTGTGCCTTCGGCAGCCTTGCTGTTGATGTATTCCATGTTCTTTCCTTCGAGGTAGTTGAGCTTGTCGAGGTTTTCTTTGTCGTGCGGAACTACTGGAGCATCGCTGTCGTCGTCAACCCAGAGTACTGTCTCGAAAAGGATTGGACTGCCGTCTTGAACAAACTGACCAAGCGAGTGCAAATCAGTGGTGTACGATACCGATGCAGGGAACAATCCCTTGCCGTTCTTGCCTTCGCTTTCGCCGTATAGCTGTTTCCACCATTCGGCAAAGTAGTTGAGGCGCGGATTGTAGTTGACCATGAGTTCAACCTTGCGGCCTTCGTTGAAAAGCATATTTCTAACTGCAGCGTATTGTATAGCCGGGTTTTTCTCGTTGTTTTCGAGGCAGATGTCCTGTGCCAGCGATGCGCCATGAAGCATTTCTTCGATGTCGAAACCTGCAATGGCAATCGGCACAAGTCCTACTGGCGACAAAACCGAGAAGCGTCCGCCAACATTGTCGGCGATGATGAAGTCGTCGAAACCTTCCTTGTCGCAAAGTGTACGGAGTGCGCCCTTGTTTTCGTCGGTGATTACTACAATGCGGTCGCGTATAGTCTCGTTGTCGAAGCGTTTTTTCATTTCGTTGTAGAGAAGTCTGAATGCAACAGCTGGTTCTGTTGTGGTTCCCGACTTCGAAATTACAACTATACCGAACTCCTTGTCTTTTAGGTATTCCATGAGTTCTGCATGATAGTTTCCGCTGAGGGTGTGACCTGCGAAAATCATTTCTGGATCCATTTTTCCGAAATGTGGTCTCAATGCTTCGATTGTTGCCTTAGCTCCGAGGTATGAGCCGCCTATGCCAATTACCACTACGCAGTCGAGTTGACGCATGCGGTCGGCAATATTAAGTATATCTTCTATGTCTTCGTCGCTGTACGCTGTTGGCAAGTCCAGCCAGCCGAGAAAGTCGTTGCCTTCGCCTGTGCCGGCGGTAAGAGTGTCAAACTTTTCTTGTGCTAGTTTGAGCATTTCTTGATATTTGGCGTTGTTGCCGAGTGCTTTTTCGATGTTTAGTTTCATTGTGCTGATGATTTTAAGTTGTTTTATCTAAAATTTTAAATTTTCCATATCGTTGTTTTTTAGGAATATAGTATTGAACCCCAATGCTTTTGCCGCCTTTATGTTGGCTTCATTGTCGTCGATGAAGATACTTTCCTCGGGTTTGATGTGTGAGTTTGCGACGACATGGTCGAATATGTCTCGATTGGGTTTCTTGAGTCCGATTTCGTGTGAAAAATATGCGTGTTCCACAAGACTTTCAAGTCCATCGACACCATAAGTGCGGTTTAGCAGTGCGGTGTAGAATCGGTAATGTATTATGTTGGTGTTGCTCAGTATGAAGGTGCGGTATCTGCCTTCTTTCTTTAGTCGTTTCAGCATTTCTATACGAGCAACAGGGAAGTCCATGATTAGGGCGTTCCAGCATTGCTCGAGGATTTGGTTGTCGAGTTTGCAACCGGTAACCTTGCGGAATTCGTCGTAAAACTCGTTTTCGGTGATGCTGCCAACCTCAAGGCGATCGAAAAGTTCGTTCTGCGAGGCAAGCGTATATAGTTTCTCAAAGTCGTTCATTCCGTATTGCGCGAAGGCTTTCGCGCTCAACTTTGTGTCGATGTTGAGTATTACATTACCAAGGTCGAAAATGAGATTCTTTATGTTTTCCATCTCTAAAAAATTCAGTACAAATTTAAGAGAAAATATGTTATGAATATAACATCCGAGGAAAAATTGTTTGAAAATGTTTGTGCGACGGACAAACAATCATGGACATTGAAACAATTTTTGAATTTTTAAATCATTAAATTTTTGAATCATCAAATTATTGTATCTTTGCATCGCAAAGCGGGAGTAGTTCAGTGGTAGAACATCAGCTTCCCAAGCTGAGGGTCGCGGGTTCGATCCCCGTTTCCCGCTCGCTTATTGAGCGGATTATTTTCTTAAATCGTCTGTATCATACAATTGAAAAATCATCTAAATCTAACCTTTAGGTATAAAAATGTGGTTAATAGTCATGTTCTAATGCCTTAATGTCAAAAAAAAGGGATTTAAACGTTCAGTATTAAGTTTTAGCATTATATTTGCATTCTTAAATTGACTTGTAGTAGATTTAACGCGATGAGAAAGCAAGTAGATTTTTTAGTGATAGGCAGCGGTATTGCCGGTCTGTTCTACGCAATAAAAGTCAGCAAGTACGGACATGTAGCCATTATTTGCAAGAATAAGATAGATGACACCTCGACAGTAAAGGCGCAAGGTGGCATAGCTTCTGTTATGAATAGTTACGACTCGTTCGAGAAGCATATCGAAGATACAATGATTGCCGGATGTGGCATCAATAATAGAAAAATTGTCGAAATAGTTGTGCGCGAGGCTCCGGAACGTATTCGCGACCTTGTGGAAATCGGTACAAATTTCGATACCGATTCGACAGGACAGTATGATATGAACCGCGAAGGCGGACATTCGGAGAAGCGAATACTCCATTTTAAGGACAAGACTGGCGCTGAGATTCAGCGTGCACTTGTGGAAGAAGCACGAAATAATCCAAATATTGACATATACGAAGATCATTTCGCAATCGAACTAATAACTCAGCATCATCTTGGTGTTGAAGTTACTAGGGCAACTCCCGATATCAAATGTTATGGAGCTTACGTATATGATATAAAGCAGAGGAAAGTTTTCAACGTTTTTGCCAAGAAAACCCTTATTGCCACTGGCGGATGCGGAAATGCTTATATGAGCACTACTAATCCTGTACATATTACAGGAGACGGTATCGCAATGGTTTACAGAGCAAAAGGTGCTGTGGAAAACATGGAGTTTGTGCAATTCCACCCGACTACGCTGTATAATCCTAGCGAACGTCCAGCCTTCCTCATTACAGAGGCTATGCGCGGTGCAGGTGCAATTTTGCGCAATCGCAAAGGCGAGGATTTCTGCGTAAAATACGACAAGCGTGGTTCGTTGGCTCCGCGTGATGTGGTTACTCGTGCTATCGACTCCGAAATGAAACTTTCGGGTGATGAGCATGTATTTCTCGATGCAAGGCATATTGACAAGGACGTGCTGATGACTCATTTCCCGACAATTTATGCAAAATGTCTTGAGATTGGCATCAACATCAAGAATGACTTGATTCCTGTTGTCCCTGCGGCTCATTATATGTGTGGAGGTATCAAGACCGACGAGTATGCACGTACATCCATACAGAACCTTTATGCAGTAGGTGAGGCGGCTTGTACAGGTTTGCATGGGGCTAATCGTTTGGCTTCCAATTCTCTGCTCGAGGCCGTGGTTTTCGCACATAGGGCTTTCGAGGATTCCAAGGATGCAGTTATGCCCGACGAGGCAATATTGAACAAGATTCCGTTGTGGAACGAAGAAGGTACAATAACAAACGATGAGTTGATTCTTGTTTCGCATTCGCTCAAGGAATTGCAGCAGATTATGAGCAACTATGTAGGTATTGTCCGTACCGATTTACGACTCAAACGTGCTTTCGACCGTTTGGAAATTTTGTACCGCGAAACCGAGGATTTGTTCAAGACCTCCAAGGTTACGGTAAGCCTCTGCGAATTGCGTAACCTTATCAATATAGGTTATCTCATCATTCGCCAGGCAATGGCTCGTCGTGAATCCATAGGCTTGCATTACAATTCCGACTTAATAAAAAAATAGGATTTTGCATGTTGCAACTTCAAACAACATATAAACTAGAAATATATTGTTATGAAAAAAATAATAGTAGTTTTAGCGATTGTGGCGATGGCTTTTGTAGCAAAAGCGGAACACGTTTCGTATAGCGATGCTGAAAAGGCCGCAAAGGCATATTACCATCAAACAGTCAATGCTTTTCGTGTCACTGCATGGGACGATATAAATTTGACTTGTGTTGTTAATCCAAACGACGAAAAGGCACCATACAACTTATATGTTTTCGATGTGAACGGTGACGAGGGTTACATTGTGCTTTCGTCTGACAACCAGATAATGCCTGTGCTGGCATATTCGTTTGAGAGCGCTTTCAATATCGACAAAATGTCACCAGGTCGTGCCGCATACCTTAATTATTATAGTACGACCAATGATTATGCAGCCACCAATATCATTGATAATGATAAAGGTGCACGCAAAATGTGGTCGGATTTGTTTGAATATACTCCAGATATGCTTGCAACTAGAGATGTTGTAACTTCGCGAATATTGCTTGATGGAATAAGTTGGACTCAAAGTTGGCCGTATAATTCAAAGTGTCCGACACAGCCATCAAATGATACTCATTCTTCGTGGGGAAGTCATAGCCATGCTTATGTGGGCTGTGTTGCAACAGCAACAAGTATGGTAATGAAGTACTGGAATTGGCCAGCAACTGGCAATGGATACAATTCATATCAATGGTATTATGGCTCGTGGCCAAATATGCACTCTCAGACCATTACTGTAAATTTTGCAAATCAGACTTATAATTGGTATGCTATGCCCGATGTTGCTGGTTCTACCGAGAATGAGGAACTAGGAAAG
Organism: Bacteroidales bacterium UBA1184; assembly: GCA_002310235.1. Taxonomy (GTDB): domain Bacteria; phylum Bacteroidota; class Bacteroidia; order Bacteroidales; family ML635J-15; genus Bact-19. Next base: position 2,079 of record DBYO01000011.1, on the reverse strand, counting down.
CTTTGCTATCATGTTGGTGTGTCTGTAAATATGCAATATGATTACGATGGTTCTGGTAGCCAGACCGAATATGTAGCATCGGCTCTTAAGAATTATTTTAGGTATGCAAACGATGCACAGCATGTATCAAAAGATTCGTACAGTGAAGCAAACTGGAATCAGATATTAAAGTCACAGATAGATCAGAGGTATCCAATGGTTTATAGTGGAGGTACAAATACTGGAACCGCCGGGCACGCATGGAACTGCGATGGGTACCAAATAAAAAATGGAAATACCAAATTTCACATGAAATGGGGGTGGGGACAAGGCGATGGATCAGGATTTTATACGCTTGATACTCTTTGTTCTTCATCCGTTTCTGGTGGAGCGGAATATAATTTTGTCAGGGATCAAGTTGCAGTGATTAATATTCATCCTAACCAGAATCAACCTGCTTGCCAGAACGTGACAATAACTGGTATTGAAGGTACTTTCGACGATGGTAGCTCTGCATCCGATTATGCAAACTACAAAGAGTGCTACTATGTCATTAATCCTAGTTGTAGTGCATACTTGACTTTCAAGTTTTCAAAATTCGATTTGGCTGAAGGCGATTATGTTGAAGTATATCATGGTGATATGAATTCTACTGATTTGTATGGTACCTACAGTAAAGATAATTTGCCACCAGCATCTGGTTTTTCGATGATGCAGTCACCTATAACGCTTAAATTCGTTACCGATGGTTCCAATGTCGCCGATGGATGGAAAGTTAACTATTCTGTCATGTTCTGTTCGGAAACCCCTGTTGTTTTAGAAGCCCAAAGTGGTAGTTTTAGCGATGGTAGTGGTTCTTGTAAGTACCAGGCAAACAATAGTTGTCTATGGGAGATTGTGCCAGAAGGGGCTAATTCAATAACCGTTTCATTTCCCGAGTTCAACGTGGCTTCGGATGGTAAGGATAACGTGGCATTTTTTCATGATGCTATATTGCCTTCAAACATGATTGTTAAATTCTCTTCAGCTAATTTGCCTTCCCAGCCTGTTACTTTCCCGTATGGCAGGGTTTTGGTAAAATTTAATACTAATGATACAAATGAAGGCGACGGTTGGCTATTGTCATATACTTCCAGTGCCAATTCTGTTGATGAAATAGAAATTATGTCAAATCTTAGTGTTATCCCAAATCCTGCAAACAACGACGCTAGGATTGCTTTCGTATTGACAGATGCTTCCAAGACAACCATCACCATTACTAATTTGTTAGGACAGGTGGTCGGTCAGCAGGATTTTATGCTTGAATCTGGTAGTCATGAAATTTCTTTGAAAAATTTTTCAAATTTATCATTGCAGAATCAAATGTATTTCGTAACTTTGCAAAACGAATCCCAAATAAAGACTTGTAAGTTTTTATTTGCTGAATAAGTTTTTTCATAATGCTCACTAAATACGGAAAAGTTGGATCTCCCCGGTTCAACTTTTCTTTTTTATGTCTATATGTAATATTGAGCGCTTAATTCTGCCATTCAAAATTTGAAACAAAAGAACTGGCGTTAGCAAAAGGGAGCAATACATTGCACTACTAGCAATGCGTTGTTAAATCATTAAATTATTGAATCATTAAATTATTGAATCTTTAAATCTTTGAATTTTTGAATCTTGAACTGTTGAACAATATTACACACTCCGTTCCGTATCGTGTTGTTGTTCTAACTTGTGGTTACTTTAGCACATGAAGCTTTTTTGTAATGACAAATAAGAGTGTTTAATGTATATAGTTCCCTAAAAACGCTTGCGCTTCTGCAGCCGTCTTTTATTCATTAACCGTTCCCATATATATTATATATAGGTATAGTGGGTCTAGTTTATTTTTTTTGAGGAGAAACTTGGCACATTCTTTAGATGGCAAAAATGTGGGTAATGGCGGATCTTGCGATTTTTGCGAAGGTCGAAAAGAAAAAATGACGTCCAGAGGCTGTTTGAAAATGGTTTTTGAGTGTAAAATTATGTTGAAAATGGACTTTGGATGATGAAATTTCGTTTTGTAATACACTGGTAATAAGATAATTATAAAATTCACACAACTTTTTTGAAAAA